>JANYBP010000035.1 GCA_025360745.1 bacterium | reverse complement strand
ATTCGCATTATGGCCGCTTCCTCGGGCCCGGACGACACGGAGGTCGTCTCTCCAGGCGACGAAACGGCGGGTTTTCGAGCTTTTGGAGGGTCGGGCTCCGTCCCGACCGCACTTCATGTGGCCATAGTGAGAATTGCTGAGCCCACTATGCCATGCCTTGTTTTCATCCGTGCCGTCGGTGTACTCTGTGGGCAAAGCTTATCCCCGCATCAGCATGGGAACAGAACATCGAGATCGTCAGTTGTGGCGGCGCTTGCAGACCGCCGCCGATGAGGAGGTCGAGGCGCTGGTGCGGCGCCTGCCGTCCGATCTGCGCGACAAGGCGCGCGCAATTCCCGTGACCCACGAACCATTTCCGACCCGGGAGATGGTGGAGGACGACAAACTCGATCCCGACCTGCTGGGGCTTTTTGTGGGCAACTGCTACGCCGACGGCGCGAGCGATGGGGGCGACCTGCCGCCGCAGATTCTGCTTTTTCTGGTCAGTCTTTGGGACTACGCCGACCATCGCGAAAAGGATTTCAGGGACGAAGTGCGCCGCACCTACCTGCACGAGTTGGGGCATTACCTCGGACTCGACGAAGGCGATCTGGAGGCGCGCGATCTGGATTGAAGAGCCGATGACCGGACGGGAACGCGGGGCAAAATTTGACGAAAGCCGCATGCGCGCCTATGATCCCGCCAAAGCGCGTGCGTCGCCGCGGCGCGCGCCATGGAGAAACGAGATGCATGACGACTGGCTGGAATTACGCAGCGCGGGCAAGTGGATCTGGCATGGGAAGCCGCGCGCCGGGCGCAGCGACTTCGGCTTCTTTCACGGTCTTCTGCGTGTGCCGCGCGGCGCGGTCAAGGCGCGTCTGTTCGCCTGCGCCGACAATCGCTATGTGCTTTACGCGGACAGCGGACGCGGCCCCGCCCGACTCGGACGCGGTCCCGCGCGCGGCGATATGATGCACAGCGCGCTCGATCCCTACGAATTGCCGCTGCGCGGCCTGCGCGCCCTGCGGCTCTGGGCGCAGGTTTATTACGTCGGCGGCCGGCCGGAACAGATGCTCGCCGAGGTCCATGGCGACCACCCCGGCCTGCTCGTGCTGGCGGGCTTTTACGACCGCCGCGGAGTGTTGCTCGGCCGGGCCGGAACCAGTTCCACCTGGCGCGCCTTCGCCAGCCGCGCCATCGCGCCGCTCGCAGCGCGGGAAAAGATTTTCTGGCTGGGCGCCACGGAACGGCACCGCGCCGAAGACTGGCCGGCGGACTGGCTGCGGGCGCGGCCCGCGTCGAAAGGCTGGGCGCCCGCCGTCGAACTTTCCGCGCCCTATCCGAAGGGCTTTCCACCCTTCGCCAGCGACGATCACTGGCTGGCGCCGCGCGGTCTGCCGCAGATGGCCGAGCAGCCGCGCGCCTTCGTTCGCATGGCGCCGGTTGCCGCGCCCGAACGCGCCGTTGCGCCGCGCTTCCCAATCCGGATCCCGCCGCGCGGCCGCCGCGAATTGCTTTTCGACGCGGGGGCGATGGTCTGCGCCTACCCGCAAATCTCGCTGCGCGGCCGTGGCGCGCATGCGACGATCGCTTATTCCGAAGTGCTGACGCGGGCGGCGCCGGGCGGCGTTCAAAAATCGCACCGTCTGGCCGCCGGCTTCGCATTGCAGGGACCGCATGACCGACTCGATATGGGCGCCTGCGCCAAAACCCATTTGTTCGAGCCCTTTCACTGGCACAGTTTCCGCTTTTTGCGGGTCGTCATCGAGGCCGGCGCGGTGGGCGCGCTGTTGCGCGATGTCGCGATGCGCGTCACGGGCTATCCCTGGAAACTGCGGCAGAAGATTGCCGCGCCGGGCGCGCACGCCGCCGCGGTGCGTAAATTGATGGAGGTTAGCTGGCGCACGATCCGCTGCTGCACCTGGGAGACCTTCATGGACTGCCCGTTCTACGAGCAGCTCCAGTACATCGGCGACACGCGCATACAGATGCTGGTTACGCACATGGCGACCGGCGACGACGCCCTCGCGCGCCAGGCGCTGACCGCCTTCGACAACAGCCGTGTCTGCGAAGGGCTGACGCAAAGCCGTGGTCCGGCCACCGAGATACAGATCATTCCCACCTTCAGCCTGATCTACATCCTGACGCTGGAGGATTTCCTCGTCAACACCGGCGACCGCGGGTTCGTGGCGCCGCTGCTTGACGGCGTGGCCGACATTTTGCGCTGGATGGCGCGCTACCGCGATCCGCGCACCGGCCTGCTTGGCACGCTGCCCTACTGGCCTTTCGTGGACTGGGTTCACAATGTCTGGGATAAGGGCATTCCGCCCGGTCCGCCCAGCAGTCTGATCAACCTCTTCTATCTGCTCGCGCTGGACGCCGCCGCGCGGCTGCACGCCGGCACACCGCGGGGGCGGACCTGGCGCGCCGAGGCGGACGAACTGCGGCGGCGCATCCGCCGCCTCTTTTGGGATCCGCGCCTGCGGCTGCTGCGCGACGTGCCGGCGGCCGCCGACCGCCGTAACCGCGAATTCAGCCAGCATGCCCAGGCGCTGGGCGTGCTGGCCGGCGTCATGCGCGGCGCCGAGGCGCGCGCCGCGCTGCGCGGGGCCATCGAAGGCGTACCGGGCCTGGAACTGCGGCCAGCCACGCTTTACTTCCGCTTCTATCTGGCCGAGGCCGTGGCGCGCGCGGGGTGGGGGGCCGGGCTGTGGCGTCTGCTCGAACCGTTCCGCGAGGCGCTGGCCGCCGGCAGTACGACCTGGCCGGAGACCTATGAGCCATGCCGCAGCGAGTGCCATGCCTGGGGTAGCTGGCCGCTGTACTTCTTCGGCCGCTATGTGCTGGGGGTCAATCCGCCGGACGCGCGCGGACGCATCCTGGTAAAGCCGTTACGCTGCCCGCCGCTCGACAGGGTGGAAGGCACGGTCATGACGCGCCTCGGGCCGGTCCGGGTGAAAGTCGCCTGGCGGGGGGATCGCCGCCCCGCGTTGCGCGTACGCCTGCCGCCCCGCGCCCGCCGCTGACAATAACCCTCTGCGAGCCCCTCGCGCCACCTCCCGCGGCGGCGCGTTGCGCTACATGGACTTGAGCAGCAGCGTGGCGTTGTGTCCGCCGAAGCCCAGCGAGTTGTTGAGACAGGCCCGGACCTTGGCCGTGCGCGCGGTGTTCGGCACGTAGTCGAGATCGCACTGCGGATCGGGAGTTTCGTAGTTGATCGTCGGCGTGACGATGCCGTGCTTGATGGTCAGGGCGCAGACGATCGCTTCGATGGCGCCCGCGGCGCCGAGCATGTGCCCGGTCATGGACTTGCTCGAACCGACCATGATCTTGTGCGCGCGGTCGTCCCCGAGGGCGCCCTTGATGGCGGCGGTCTCGGTCATGTCGTTGAGTTTCGTGCTGGTGCCGTGGGCGTTCACGTAGTCAATATCCTCAGGCGTCAGCCCGCCGTCGCGCATGGCCAGGGCCATGGCCCGGGCGGCGCCTTCGCCGCCTTCCACCGGGGCGGTGATGTGATTGGCGTCGCAGGTGGCGCCGTAACCGGCGACCTCGGCGTAGATCCTGGCGCCGCGTTTGGTGGCGTGTTCCAGCGTTTCGAGCACGACGATGCCCGAGCCTTCGCCCATGATGAAGCCGTCACGATTGGCGTCGAAGGGGCGGCAGGCCTTGGTCGGTTCGTCATTGCGGGTGCTGAGCGCGTGCATCGCGCAAAAGCCCGCGATGCCCAGCGGGCAGACGGTGGCTTCCGTGCCGCCGGCGACGATCACATCGGCCTCGCCGCGCTGCAAAACGCGCATGGCCTCGCCGATACAGTGGGTGGAGCTGGCGCAGGCGGTCACCACGGAGAAATTCGGGCCTTTCAGATGATGCGCGATGGCGACCAGGCCGGAGGCCATGTTGATGATCATCTGAGGGATCATGAAGGGGGAGCAGCGGGAGGGCCCGCGTTCCAGCAGGGTCTTGTGCTGTATCTCCAGCGTCTGCAGGCCGCCGATGCCGGAACCGACGATGGTTCCGCAGCGCGTCAGGTCCTCGCTGTCGAAATTGATCCCGGAATCGTCCACCGCCATCTTGGCCGCCGCCAGCGCGAAGTGGCAGAACGGGTCCATGCGGCGCTGTTCCTTCTTGGAGACGAACTTGTCCACATCGAAGCCGACCACCTCGCCTGCGATGCGAGCGTCCATGGCCGCGGCGTCGAAGAGCGAGATCGCCCTGATGCCCGACTCTCCGTTGCACAGCTTCTTCCAGAACGAATCGAGCTCGCAGCCCAAGGGCGATACGACACCCATGCCGGTGATGACCACTTTTTTTCCACTCATAGCATTACCCCGCAAGAGAAGAATATGTAAAAAGAGAAGGATACGAAAACGCCGTCAGATCGGCAAAAAAAAGCGGGGGATGACCAGCATCCCCCCCGGTCGTAGGCAAACCTTCCGGATCAATCCTTCTTGTCGAGACCCTTGCCCTTCAGGTACTCGATGACGGCGCCAACGCTCGTCAGCTTTTCGGCTTCGTCGTCGGGAATCTCGGCGCCGAATTTCTCTTCGAACGCCATGACAAGTTCCACCTGATCCAGGGAATCCGCGCCGAGATCTTCGATGAACTTGGCCTGGGGCGTCACCTGCTCCGCGTTGACGTCGAGCTGCTCAATAATGATTTCCTTAACTTTGTCTTCCAGTGCCATGTTGTCTCTCCTTGCTTGGTCGTTACGTGTCCGCCTACATCACCATGCCGCCACTCACCGTCACGACATGGCCTGTTACATACGACGAGGCATCGCTCGCCAGAAACAGCACCACATCGGCCACATCCTGTGGCGTGCCAAAACGGCCCATGGGGATGGCATCCAACATCTTTTGCCTGACCTCGGCCGAAAGCACCTCGGTCATGCGGGTCTCGATAAATCCCGGCGCTACGGCGTTTGCGCGAACTCCCCGGCCGGCCAATTCCTTGGCGACCGACTTGGTCAATGCAATCACCCCGGCTTTCGAGGCCGCATAATTGCATTGTCCGGCGTTGCCAATCAAGCCAATAATTGAGGCTATGTTGACGATGGCCCCGCCGCGCTGGCGCATCATGATTTTGCCCACGGCCTTGGAAAAGAGGAAGGTGCCCTTCAGGTTGACGTCGATCACGGCGTCCCAGTCGGCCTCGCTCATGCGGGCCAGGAAGCCGTCTTTGGTGATCCCGGCATTGTTGACCAGGATGTCGATGCGGCCCAGGGCCTGGACGGCCGCGTTCACGCCGGCTTCCACGTCCGCCGCCTGGCTGACGTTCACGGCGAAACACTCGACGCGCCGCCCCAGCGCGCGCACGGCGGCGGCCGTGTCGGCCAGCCAGTCGGTCTGAAGGTCGCAAAGCGCCAAGTCGGCCCCCTCACGGGCCAGAGTTTCGGCGATGGCGCGGCCGATGCCGCGCGAGGCGCCTGTAATCAACGCAATTTTTCCGTCCAAAACACCCATGGGTTAAATTCCTTCCTTCAGCCAAGCGCCTTCCGCTTGTCAGATTTGCGAAAGGGTGGCGACCGTCTTGTCGAGCGTCGCTTGGTCCTGAATGCTATAGATTGTGGCGTTATTGTCAATACGTTTCACCAAGCCGCTGAGGATCTTGCCGGGACCGCATTCGAAGTAGGTCGCCACGCCCTGGGCCTGGAAAGCCTGAATATCGGAAACCCACTGCACGGAACCGGTTACCTGGTCAACCATACGGGCGCGGATTTCCTCGGGTGCGCCGTGCGGGCGGCCGGTGGCGTTGGACATGACCGGAAAGCGCGGCGCGGCGAAGGCGATCGAGGCCAGCAGTTCCTTCAGGCGCGCGGCGGCGGAGGCCATCAGACGCGAATGAAAGGCGCCGGCGACGTTGAGCACGACCGTCCGCTTGGCGCCGGCCGCCTTGGCCAGGGTTTCGGCCTCGGCAATGCCGGCCTTGGGACCCGAAAGCACGGTTTGCTCCGGGGAATTCAGGTTGGCGATCTGGACATTGGCCGCGGCGCAGATTTTTTCCAGCGCCGGCATTTCCAGGCCCATCACGCTGACCATGCCGCCAGCCTGTTCGTCGCAGGCGCTTTGCATGAACTGGCCGCGCGCCCGCAGGATCTTCAAAGTGTCCTCGAACGAGAGCACGCCCGCGGCATGCAGCGCGGTCCACTCGCCCAGACTCAGCCCCGCGGCGCCCGCCGGCGCGCACTCCGGCAGTCGCTGCCGCAATGCGGTGTAACAGGCCAGACTGGCGACAAAAATGGCGGGCTGGCAGTTGTCCGAGCGGGTCAGCGTCTCGATCGGCCCCTCGAAGCAGAGTTTGGCAAGGTCGAAGCCCAGCACGGCATTGGCCCGTTCGAAAAGCGTCCCGCAGGCCGGCACGGCCGCGGCCATGTCCTTGCCCATGCCGACGAATTGCGCCCCCTGCCCGGCAAAAAGAATGGCGTTTGCTTTCATATTCATTTCTTCACTGCTGCCTCTGGAGGCAGTCTTGCTCTAATCGGACTTCAGCCTCTCTCTTACCACTTCATCACGGTCGCGCCCCAGGTGAAGCCTCCGCCGAAGGCCACCATTACGACCGTCTGTCCGGAGTGTACGCGGCCGGTCCGCACGGCTTCTTCGAGGGCCACGGGAATCGAGGCGGCCGACATGTTGCCGTAACGGTCCAGGTTGACGAAGAATTTATCCAGCGACACGCCGAGTTTGTCGGAAATCGCATGGATGATCCGCAGGTTGGCCTGGTGGGGCACGATGATATCGACATCCGCCAGGGTCAGACCGGCGCCGGCCAGCACCCGCAGCACGGCGTCGCTCATCGAGCGCACGGCGTGTTTGAAAACCTCGCGGCCGTTCATCTTCATGTAGTGCAGCCGCTCGTCCACGGTCGCATGCGAGGCCGGCAGGCGGCTGCCCCCGGCGGGGATTTGCAGCAGGTCCGCCAGCGAGCCGTCCGAGCCGGTCACGGTATGCAAGATGCCGCGGCCGCCGTCCGCCGCCACGGCCTGCAGCACCACGGCGCCGGCGCCGTCGCCGAACAGCACGCAGGTGGCGCGATCCTGCCAGTCGGTGACGCTGCTCAGCTTCTCGGCGCCGATGATCAGCGCCGTGCGGATGGCGCCGCCGCGGATGTATTGGCGGGCAGTTTCCATGGCGAAGAGGAAGCCCGTGCAGGCGGCCTCCAGGTCGAAGCAGGTCGCATTCACGGCGCCGATCTGGCGCTGGACCAGGCAGGCCGTGTTGGGGAAGGGCATGTCGGGGGTGACGGTGGCGACGATGATCATGTCCACGGCCTCGGCCGCCACGCCGGCCGCCGCCAGGGCGCGGCGCGCGGCCTGGACGCTGAGGTCCGAGGTGGCCACTTTTTCGCCGGCGATATGCCGCTCGTGAATGCCGCTGCGCGAGACGATCCAATCGTCGGTGGTATTGACCAGCTTCTCCAGGTCGGCGTTTGTCAGCACCTGTTCCGGGGCATAGGCGCCCACACCGGCGATGACGGCGCGCGGCATCGGCTGAGCGGGCTGGGCAAGGGCGTCTTTCATAAGATGGTACTGGCCTTTCCGATGGCGTTCACCATTCGATCGTTGACCTGGTGGCCGACAGCTTCGCTGGCCACGCGGATGGCGTGGTAGATGGATTTGGCGCGCGAGGCGCCGTGCGAGATGATGCAGACGCCGTTCACCCCGAGCAGCGGCGCGCCGCCGTACAGGTCGGGATCCATGCGGCGCTTCAGCGAGGCAAAGGCCCCGCGCAGCAGCAGCGCGCCGACCTTGCGCGGCAGACTGGCGGTGAACTCCCGTTTCATCCAGTAACTGATGGCGCGCGAGGCGCTTTCGCTGGTTTTCAGCACCACGTTGCCGGTGAAGCCGTCGCAGACGATCACATCCGTTTCGCCGCGGAAAATATCGTGGCCTTCGACATTGCCGCGAAAGGCGATCAAGCCCTTTTCGTCGGCGGCCTTCAACAAAGGAAAGGCGCCCAGAGTGGTGTCGTTGCCCTTGGTTTCCTCGCCGCCGATGCTGAGCAGTCCGACCACCGGCCTGGCCTGGCCCAGCACCTCGTGGGAGTAAATCGAGCCCATCAGCGCGAATTGCAGCAGCAAGCCGGCGTCGCACATGGCGTTGGCCCCGGCGTCCAGCAGCAGTACGGGCCGGTCCTGCGTGGGCATGACTGTGGCGATCGCGGGGCGGCTGACCCCCTGCAAGGTGCGAAGTTTGAGGGTGGCGGCGACGACCATGGCACCGGTGTTGCCGGCCGAAAGCGCGGCATCGGCCGCGCGGGCCTTGACCATGTCAACCGCCCGGCTGATCGAATTGTCGCGCTTGCGGCGTATGGCCAGCGCGGGCGACTCGTCCATGCCCACGGTCTCGGAGGCGTGGCGGATCTCGATCTTGGGCGAAATCGTTCCGTGTCGGCGCAGTTCGCGCTCGATGGCGGGCTGGTCGCCGATCAGGAAAATACGCTTGACCGCCGGAAGAAGGTTCGCGGCCTGCACGGCGCCTGCGACGATTTCCAGCGGGGCGAAATCCCCACCCATTGCATCAACGGCGATGCGCATCGTGCGGACAGGAGACAGTTACTTGACCTCGACGGTCAATACTTGTCGTCCCTTGTAGATCCCACAGGCGAGGCAGACCCGGTGCGGCAACTGCGGAGCGCCGCATTGCGGGCAGTTCTTGAGCGTCGGCACAGGGTGTACGTGATGCGACTTCCGCATGCGGATGCGCATCTTGGACTTTCTCCGTTTAGGTACCGCCATAGTTCCCTTCCTCTATTACTGCAGTGCCAACCCGTCGAACGCCCCCCCTCGGGGCGCCGTGACCGGCGGACATCGACACGCTTCCTGATTGAGGTTGCTGCCACACCGTGGACACAGCCCACGGCAGCTCGCACGGCACAACGGTTGCGTCGGCAGAGCCAGCAAAATACTTTCCCTGACCTCCGATGTCAAGTCCACGGCTTGATGCGGGTCGGTGACCTCGCATTCGGCGATGAAATCCGGCTCGCTCACGGTATGGCTGAAAACCTGCCCGCAACGCGCGCAAATCAGGCGCGCCCGCGTTTTCAGGGCGCCGCGGACCAGCAAGTGCCCGCTGACCAGCTGCGCCAGCACGTCGTAATTGACCGGGTTGACCTTGTCGATCTCCACGTCGTTGTGAATCTCTTCGAGATCGGCCGGCTCCTTGCCGGTCAGACGCATGCCGTCTTCCGGCAGTTGAGCGGGGATAATACGCATGTAAGGCCTTTATAGGTTGTTTAGCTGAAGGCTGAAGGAAGAGGTGTTCGGAGTTCCCACTGTTTACTGTTCACTCTCCGCTCTACTTCGCCTTCAGCCTCCTGGCCTCTATGTACCTCAGCACCGGCTGCGGCACGAAGCGCACCATTTCGGCGCCGGCTTCCATGACTTCCCGCACCGTGCTGGAACTGATGTAGCTGTATTGCTCCTGCGGCATCAGGAAGAGCGTTTCGATGTCCGGGGCCAGGGCGCGGTTGGTGAGGGCCATCTGGAACTCGTATTCGAAATCGGAGAAAGCGCGCAGTCCACGCACGATCACATGCGCATCCAGCGAGCGCACGTAGTCCACCAGAAGACCGTCGAACGGCCTGACCGCCACGTTAGGGAGGTCGCGCAGCGTTTCCTGCATCATCTGCATCCGCTCTTCCAGCGTGAACATGGTCTGTTTGCGCGAATGCGCCACCACGGCCACGGTCAGTTGGTCGAAAATCAAGGCCGCCCGCCGCACCAGATCCTCGTGACCGAGTGTCACGGGATCGAAGGTGCCCGGATAAATGGCGGTGTGGCCGCAATGGCGTTTGGTGTTTGGCATGACGTGGTTCCTGTGGGGCGGAGTATACAACGAAAGGCGGAATTGACAACCATGCGGTCAAACCCCTAGAGTACGCCCCGCACGCGGACGGGCGCTTAGCTCAGTTGGTTAGAGCACCACCTTGACATGGTGGGGGTCGGAGGTTCGAGTCCTCTAGCGCCCACCATTCCCCCGCCTTTTCCCCTCTCCGCGCTCCCCGCGCCTCCGCGTGAACCATCTTCGCTTTCCCCATCCGTGTTCATCTATGTAATCCGTGGGTCTCCGCATTTCCTGCATGATTTCGGAATAATCACCGTAAACAGGCGGAAATATGCGATAATTGTCACTGGCAAGGCGGCAATTGGGAACACATGAGAATAGTCGGCATGGTTTTGATGACCTTTGGGCTGGTGGCGGCGGCGGCAAGCGGCGATACGAACAGCGTTGCGCTGCCTGCCGGTGCGAGTCTCGTCAGGCAAATCGCTTTGCTTCCGTCGCTGAATTCAACCAACGATCCGGCGGCGCTTGTCTGGAAGTACGAGGCGTTTTTCACGAATGCGCAGGCCCTGCGATTGCCTGACGACCAGTCCGAGCGCTACGGAAAAGTGCTCTATTCCCTGGCAAGCTATCTGCGCGAGAGTGGCCACGGCGACGATGCGCTCTCGGTCATCGACCGGTACGCCCCGCAGAGCAGTTTCAAAACCGAAATCTACAAGGGCCTGATGATTCTCAAGTCGGTGATCCTGATCGACAAGTCCAGGACCCAGACCGGCGACGAGCGCGACAGGACGCTCAACGAAGCCGAGTTCCAATTGATAGACTTGAAATGGTAGCCCGCCGTCAGTACGCCCGGATGCCGAACTCACGCTCGCCCGTGGGCTCGATTTCTCTGGTGGTGACCCTGCTCACGCTGGCCCCAAACGGTCCCCGCCCGCACCAGGCGATAAAAGCCTGCACGGCCTCCGGCGCGCCCTCGGCCTCGGCATAGACCGAACCATCCGCTTCATTGCGCGCGAATCCGCCCACCCCCAAACTCTGCGCCTCATGCCGTGCCGTCCAGCGGAAGCCCACCCCCTGCACCTCCCCTTCGATCATGATCGCCGCCCGCCGCATGCCCTGCGCTTCCATTTGCCCGTTCCGTTTCATACCTGCCATCCTACCGGCCCCTGCAACAGGGGGCTCTTGACTTAAGAATTCAAAATTCAGAATTCGCCATTCCGTATTTATTCCCGCTGTTTACTTTTCACTCTCCGTTCGACGGCCCTGAATTCGCCATCGCTTAACAAGATACAGAAAGCGCTGCACGGCTTCATACGCTTGCCGCGCCTGCATGGCCTGCGTCTCTGCATCAGAAGCGTTGTGAAACTCCACCACCTGCTGAGGCCCGAAAGCTTCGGGGCCGGCAAACTTCTCTTTCAAGATGGTGGCAGCCTTGACATAAACCTTGTTCTTTCGCTGTGCCCGCCAGTCTGCGGCCAGCGCTTCGATGCCGTCGGCGTAGTTCTCCAGGCAATAACAAAGATCGTAACTGTCCTTCGGCTTATCCCGCCCACCGATCGCGTGGGCCTTCATCACGAGAAACTCGGCCACCGAAGCCACATGCAGCCGTACCGTGTTGTCGGCGCCGCGAATTGTCTTGCCGGTAAGAACCAACGACTGCGGCGAACGGAAAACCGCCCCGCACGCTTCCGTCTGCAACACGCGGAATCCCGCCAGCAACTTCGGCCTGTTCTTGATGAGCTTCACCTCCGTCGGCGCGAGAAAATCCACCTCCACTTGCACGGTTTTTTCGCCGTCGCCCAGATCCACGTCGGTCACAAACTGGAACGATTTCGAGCCTTGGCGGTAACGCCGTGTCTCCAGTAGAACCTTGAGCAACGCTGCGTACCGGCCCGTATTCAGCCTGGCCGCATCCAGAGCGATGTCGACGTCGATGCTGCCGACGTGCGATGGTTCTGCATCGGGCATGCGCAAGTCCGGCACCCACCCGCCGACCACCACCATACAGTCCGAGAAGGATGCGAGAACTTGTCCCACATCGATGAGCACCCGATGCGCCGCAGTCACTTGCCGCTCGGTGTAATCGGCTTCAAACCTCGGTTCCGGGTTCATACCTTAAGTCCGCTCTCCTTCCACTTCGGCTTCAGACATTGTTCCAAGACCGCTTCGGCCGCCTCCGCGCCGCGGCCGCCGCAGCGGCAAAGATCCACGTAAGTCTGCACCTCGTTCGTACACGCCAACCGGTTCTCGCCGAGCGCGCCCCCGTCACCCGTGTAAAACACCCCATCGTCATCGGGGATCAACACCACCACGTTCTCGCCCGACTCGACCACTTTCGCCTCAACCGCCTTCTCGAATGCCGCGATCTGAGCTTCGCGAATGTACAACCACGTCTTCGGCTGACGAACGTGGGGCGCCTGCATTTCGGCAGCGGAAAAAACCGCATACACGGCATAACCGCCGGCCCCGGCGCCGAAATTCGCCAAGGCGGCATGGAGTTTCTTCCCCTGTAACAGGGTGAAGTAGTTGCGCCGGACATGCCGGTCGAACCGGTACGCGTCCCGCCAGGCGAATAGCAACTTCAAGGGATCTGAGACCCGTATGCCGCCGTTCGTGCCTTCCTCGATCAAAGCCTCATCTCGCAGAAAGCGGACCACCTTGTTGACCAACCCTAGGCTGGGCTCAGCGATCGGACGCTCACCGTCGCCGAAGTGCTCGGCCAGCCGGCGTTGGGTCCACCTTACGCCGGCATTGTCCGGAAGCAGTAATGCCTGGATCACGCGGCCCGCCGCCGGCGTGCTCAAATTGGCTGTCGGCCGCGCGCGTCTGTGTACAGCGGGAATCCCGCTCCGTTCAATATGCAACAACCCCGGCACGTCCAACCGGCAGTTGCCCGCCAGGTCGAACCAACTCCATCCATGCTCCGCGCAAAGTTCGCCCATGCGCGGCGAGACGGACGAGAGACCCAGCACTTGCACAACTGTCCTTGCGTCTCCAAACGTGGGGAGGGACCGATCCAACAGTTGGCGGAACATGCTTGGCCGCAACTCGTTCCTGCATTCCACCAGGAGAACTGCCTCGGCGCGGTCGCCCAAAGATAACCGCACGCGAAAATCGAAGGTCTGCCCAGTCGGAATTGGCTCCAATTTCCAACGGTGCAGCCAGCCAATCTGATCGAACAGTATCCGCAGCCTGTCCGCCAGCGCCTTTTCGATCCTCGCCCCTGAAAGTATTTCAGTGTTCATGATAGACCTCGTGTTCACGTACGCATGAACATGACATATTCCGTGAACATGGGCAAGAGGGCAAAACCTCGATTTCACATGCGCCGATAAATACTTTGACTTTTGGATGCAACGTTGTTAGGTCTTAAGCCACTGCCATCCCATAGCGGGCAAAAACGGGCACACCGCCCCCTTTCCCCCATTGATTTACGGGGCTTTTTCGTGATTTTCCGGGCCGGTTTGAAAGTGCGCTTGCTGACGGATTTTCCGAAACCGCCCGGAATCGGGGGATTTTGCGGGGTGCTATCCCATAGGTCGGCTGGTGAAACGCTCGAATCCTTGGAAAAACCGCTGATATTCGACAATCACAAGCCGCTGGGGGCTGCCTGCTATCCCATAGAGCCGCAGGGCGCCGAGCAGGTCGATTTTCATCCAGACCGCGGCCCGGACGGTGCCGACGAGACGGGAAAAGCTCAGGGTCCACTTCGCGACATGCTTGAGGAACCGCAACAGCAGGTGGGCGA
>JANYBP010000114.1 GCA_025360745.1 bacterium | reverse complement strand
CGAACACGACGTTCATCCTGCATTCTGGGGAAACGATGGGAAACCAACAGGTTTTTTTTGGATTCCTGATGGCTCTGTCGTCTCGCTTGAAGCATATAGAATCGGGTATCGCTATTTCTTTCGACTCTTCTGGAAAACACCCGCTTGGGTTAGCACCGCAAACGAGCGCCGTTTGATCACGACGTTTCGCTTGTGGTCAAGCATTGCTCCTATTGCCGGATTGGTGATGCTTGTGACGTTTTATAAAGGCTTTTTTTAAATAAACCGCACGTCCTGTCGTCAGTGTCGGGTGGCAGTCGTGCCAATCCGAGCGGTAACGTATGCACCAATCTGGGTGAGTGGTAACACGGAGAGAGGCAAGTGCGAAGAGTTATACCATTTCTGATTGGCATGGCTTTGGGATGGTTTGCTCTTGGGCTTTGGGACGCAGCCGTTTTTTTGGAAGCGCTTGGTTGGTCGCCAAGCGTGCCAATTCAGATTGCCCTGTTGACTGTTCACTTCCCAACAATCTGGCTGCTTTCGAAATTCCCAGAATGGCAGGCCACAGTGACTGGCCTCAACGCGGATGTGATACCTGTCGCCCTTGTCATTCAATGGCTTGCGGCAGGCCTAATTGTGAATGTCTTCATGTTGTTGCGGAAGAAGGCTAAGCAACGGCGTTGACGCCTTTCGAAAGCGATTCAGCGGGCAGCGAGGGCAGCAGGGCAGGCGTAACAGTTTGCCGATATTGGCCAGTGGTTTGTGGGACGGAATTGGCATGGGCAGGAGGTGTCGGGGAGCGGATTCCGATAAAGGAAGGTTAGGGCGGCGGAAGGGCCGCGGAGGAGAAGGGCGTGCAGAAAGGCGAGGGGATCGCGAGCCTGACGTTTGGCGGTGGTGAGGAGCGAAAGGTTGACGCTGAGCGTTTGGGCGCCGGCGAGGGAACGGTTGCCGAAACAGATTTTGCGGAAGATAATTGGTAGGCGCAGACTTTACTCGGCGTGGCGGATGTGGTGGCGGCGGTGGAACGGCAGCGTGGCGAGAAACGGGCTGCATTCGCGAACCGCCACGGCGACTGGGGCGTGAGTTGGTGTTGCGAAAAAAAACCGAGCGAAGAAACGGCCTTGCTTTGAATGGATGGCGCCGGTATAGTAACGGGCCGCACGCGCGAGGCAACGGGCGGGAGCCGGGTGTTATCGCGATGCCCGGTTATTTGAGAGCCTGTTCGTATGGGCCGTTAGCTCAGTTGGTAGAGCACGTGACTTTTAATCATGGGGTCGCGGGTCCGAGTCCCGCACGGCCTACCATTTCGCGGACCCGCCGCGCATAATGGAACAAGGGAGGAATTGCAGATGGCTAGCAAGATTGGTGTGAAACGCCTGGATCGTCCGGTCAAGAAAGTGTCGGATCGCCGCCGTCGTGAAAAGGTGCAGCGCCGCCGCTTGATCGCGCTTGGCATGTCCGAGGCGGCTGTGGCCAAACTGGGCGCCGAAGCGGTGCGCCTGCTCGTCCTGCGGCCCGGCAAGATCAAAGTCGCTGGCTGAACTTTCCGGCCATGAAGGTCCTCTGCGTGCTCAACCCGCTGGCCGCCAGCGGTGAGGCCATGCAACGCTGGCCGGCTGTGCGGCAGTTGCTGCAGACGCTGCGGTTGGACCACGAACTGCTGGCCACCCACCGGACCATTGAGGAATGCGTGGTGGCCCGGCTGTCGGCGCCCGATGGCGGCGATTTTTCCGTGATCGCCGGGATGGGTGGCGATGGCACGCACTCGGCCGTGCTCAACGCGCTGATGCGCTTTCAGGAACTGCACCCCGAACGCACGCTGCCCCCGTATGCTTTCATTCCGTTGGGCACCGGCAACGATCTGGCCAAGTCGCTGGGTTTTCACATTCCCGAGAGCGTAACCACACGCGATCTCTGGCGGGCGGTATCGGCAATCGCCCATGGCGCGGACTACCGGCTCGATCTGGGCGTATTCGGCGGACGCTACTTCGCCGACGCGCTCACGCTCGGACTCGATTCCCAGGTGTTGCGCGAACGGAACACCCAGAAACGGCGTTGGGACCGTATTCCCGTGCTGCGCCGGTTCCTGCGCGGACGGCTGCTCTATACCCTGTCGTTGGGCCGCCTGATCTTCACCCAGACCCGGCCGCGGGTGAACATTATTGTGGATGGAAATCCATGGTACGAGGGCCCTTTGCTGAATCTTGTAATCAACAATACCCGTATTTACGGGGGCGTGTTCGATTTGTGTCCCGAGGCCTACGCGGATGACGGGTTGCTTGACGCGGTGCTTTTCACCGGCCAGACGGACTATCTCGCCCGCTACCTGCTCGCCATGCGCTTCAATCCCAATCTTGCGCGCAAACGATCGGAAGATTTGCTGCGCGCCGCTTCGCATATCCAGGGCGCAAAATTCGAGATTCAGGTCTCGCAACCACTGGCGGTCCAGGTGGACGGCGAGGAATGTCCCGATGCCGGAAAGCTCGAAATTGGCGTGCGACGCCGCGCCATCGCAATCAAGACCCCGGTTGAGCCGTGATGGGTAGGGTTCAGGGGGCAGGGTTCAGGGTTCAGGTGGCAGGGTTCGGGGTTCAGGTGTCAGGGTTCAGGGCGAATTTCAGGATGTCAGGAATAATTCCAACCTGAACCCTGAACCCTGACACCTTCCCGGCTGAGCCCCTTTCGGCGCGCTGGACATACGATGCGGCGGACCGTAGAATGTCGCGTCTGATTCACCTATATGCGCGCGCTAATCGAAGAAATATTCAGTCGTCACGAACTGCTGCACATCCTTGTCGTGCGGAACATCAAAATCCGTTACAAGGAGTCGGTGCTGGGCTTTTTGTGGTCGCTGGTCAATCCGGTCCTGCTGATCGGCATCTACGCGCTTTTTCTGGGAATCCTCGGTCGGATCGAGGGCAAATCCTTTGAAATTCTGGTGACCGGCGTCTTTGTCTGGCAATACGTCTCGCTATGCCTCGGAGACTCGGCGGGCACGATCGTGGGCAACGCCAACCTGATCAAGAAAAGCGCCTTTCCACGGTTGATTTTGCCCTTCTCGATGGTGCTGGCCAATCTGGTGAATTTTTTGCTCTCGCTGGTGGTTGTGCTGGTTTTTGTGCTGTGCGCGGGGCACATCCCGGGGCTCTGGTTGTGGCTGCCGGTGATGCTGCTGGCGCACGTCGCGGTTTGCGCCGGGGTGAGTTTTTTCCTCGCCGCCGCGAATGTCTATTTTCGCGATGTTCAGCAGGTCACGGGGTTGCTGACAATGGCCTGGTTCTTTCTCTCGCCGGTGCTTTACAGCCCCGAACTTGTGATGAAAAGCGGCCTTGCGCCATGGCTCAAGGCGGCGTTTTTTCTTAATCCCATGACCGGTATTCTCTGCGGGTATCGCGCGATTCTGCTGGGGTATCCACTGCCGCCGATGAGCGACATGGCGCTGTCGCTCGGGATGGCCGCTCTGATCCTGATCCTGGGCACGCTGGTCTTCCAGCGTCTTGAAAAACGTTTTTCGGACGAGTTGTAAATCATGTCGCAAGCGGTCATCAGTGTCGAACATGTCAGCAAGCGTTTCCGCCTGCAGTTCCGCGGCATGCGCACGCTCAAGTCCGCCGCGATGGACACCTTGCGCGGCGTCTGGCGGCGCCCTGACCGGCAGCTCTGGGCCCTGCAGGATGTCTCGTTCGAGGTGAAGCAGGGCGAGTGCCTGGGGCTGATCGGCGGCAACGGCGCGGGCAAGAGCACCCTGCTGGCGCTGCTGGCCGGCACGATGCAGCCGACGATCGGCCGCACGCGGGTGGCGGGCAAGGTCTCCTCACTCCTGGAGCTTGGCGCGGGCTTTCATCCCGACCTGACGGGGCGCGAAAATATTTATCTGTGCGGATCCATTCTGGGGCTCAATAAACGGCAGATCGCCGAACGCTTCGACGCCATCGTGGATTTCGCCGGTCTGGCCGACTTCATTGACGAGCCGGTCAAGCACTACTCGTCGGGCATGTATATCCGGCTCGGTTTCGCCGTGGCGGTCGAGGCGGACCCCGATGTGCTGCTGATCGACGAGGTGCTGGCGGTGGGTGACGCGCCTTTCCAGCGGAAATGTCTGCACCGCATGGACGACTTCCGTAAACAGGGCAAGACGATGCTGATCATCTCGCACGATCTGCCGACCATTCAAACGATCAGCGACCGCATCCTTTTTCTGGACAAAGGGCGGATTCTCGGCGACGGCGCGCCATCGCTGATTGTCGAGCAGTACGAGAAGTTTTGGCGTCAACAGAACAAGGGGGACTTGCGTAGCGAATGGGGCACGCACGCGGTCGAACTGACGGGCGTCGAATTTCTGGACGCCGCGGGCGCCGCCACGGCGGCCTACGCCGGAGGCGCCACCTTGCGCGCCCGTGTGCGGTACCGGACGCGCGGGCGGATCGAAAATCCCGTCTTCGGATTTTCCATCGGCGACGTCAATGGGCGCTTGATTCACGGCAGCAACACGCAGATTGCCGGTCTGCGCCTGCCGGCGATCGAGGGCAGCGGGGAACTCTGCCTCCGGATGCCCGATCTGGCGCTGGGCAACGGCATATATCTGTTTTCCTTTTCGGTGCATTCCTGGGATCACAAGACGAATTATCACCGCATCGACAACGCCTTTCCGGTCGCAATCAAGACCGACCGGGTTTTCGACGGCTGCTGCTATCTGCAGTCGGCCTGGGATGCCGGTTCCGATGGCGGGGTGGGGGCATGAGCCCAACGCCGGTCTGCGCTTGCCCCGAGGTGGTTGAGGGTATCCGGCGCGCGCTTGAGGAGGACATCGGTCAAGGCGATGTGACCACCCGGGCGCTGGTTCCCGAAGGTCAAATGGGCCGCGCCGAAATTATTTCCCGCGATTCGTGCGTGCCGGCCGGACTGGATGTCGCGCGCGCCGTTTTCCTTGCCGTCGACGCGCGACTGGTGTGCGAAACGCTGGCCGCCGACGGGCAAGCGGTCGCGCCGGGCGCGGTGCTGCTGCGTGTCACCGGCCCGCTGGGCGCGATTCTGACCGCCGAACGCACCGCGCTCAATTATTTGCAGCGTCTGAGCGGCATTGCCACCCGCACCCGCCGCTTTGTCGATCTTGTGCGTCCTTTCAAAACGCGCATCCTCGATACCCGCAAAACCACGCCCGGCCTGCGGCGGCTGGAAAAATATGCCGTGGCCTGCGGCGGCGGAACCAACCACCGCATGGGCCTTTACGACATGGTGCTGATCAAGGACAACCACCGCGCGTTGCTGCGGCGGGCCGGCATCGCCACGCTGGCCGCCGCGGTCGAGACCGCGCGGCGGCTCACGCCGGGCGTGCCGGTGGAGATCGAAGTCGAAAACGAGACGGAACTGGCCGATGCCCTGAACGGCAAACCCGACTGGGTGCTGCTCGACAATATGCCTCCCGACCGTTTGCGCCGTTGCGTCGCGCTTTGCGCGGGACGCTGCCCGCTCGAGGCGTCGGGCGGCGTGACGCTGGAAAATGTCGCCGCCATCGCGGCCACCGGCGTGGACGCCATATCGATCGGCGGCTTGACGCATTCGGCAACGGCCGTGGACTTGTCGCTTGAACTGCGATCGTTGGAGTAGGGGCATGCCGGCAATCATCGTAATCGACGTTGGCAATACGAGCACCACGCTGGGACTGATCCGCGACGGGAAAATCCTGCGCGTGATCCGCCAGCCGACGCATGAGCCGGCGGGAATATCTTCCGCCGTGCGGCGCATCGCCGGCCAGCGGACCCTTGCGGGCGCCGTACTCTGTTCGGTAGTGCCAGGCGTTAACGCGGCCTGGCAGCGGGTCTTGAGCGGCGGTTACGGCGTGGCCCCTTTGCTCGTAAACCATCGCCTGCGCATGAACGTGACGCTCGACTATCCGCATCCCGAGACGATCGGCGCCGACCGCATCGCCAATGCCGTGGCGGCCTGGGACAAGTATCGGCGGGCGGTGATTGTGGCCGATTTCGGCACCGCGCTGACGTTCGACGTGATCGACAGCCGCGGCGCCTACATCGGCGGCGTGATCGCGCCGGGCCTGCCGCTGATGCTGGACTACCTGTCCGAACGCACCGCCCTGCTGCCGCACATCACGCTGGATGGAACCTGCGGAGCGATCGGGCGCACCACCCGCGAGGCGATGCGCATTGGCGCATTGGTCGGCTACCGCGGCATGGTAGGCGAGATTTTCAGGCATGTACGGCGCGGCGTCTCCGGCGAGCGTCGCGCCGTCTTCTGCGCCACCGGGGGGCACGCGGAACGCGCGGTTGAAGGACTCGATCTAAAGGTCGAACTCGATCCGAATCTGACTTTGACCGGACTTGGTCTTCTGTACGATATGAACAGTTCGGCCGCGGAAGGAGCTAACCGGTGAATCCTCATGCCTACGCGATGATCATGGCGGGCGGCCGCGGCGAACGCTTCTGGCCGCTGAGCACGGCAAAACGTCCCAAGCAATTGCTGGCCCTGGTTGGCGGCGAAGCGCTGCTGGCGGTGGCCGTGCGCCGTCTGCTGCCGACCGTGCCGGTTGACCGCATTTATGTGATCACCGCCGCCGCGCTGGTGGAGGCCTCCCGCGCCGTGGTCCCCCTGCTGCCGCCGGAAAACGTGATCGGCGAACCATGCGGCCGCGACACCGCGGCGGCGATCGCGCTGGGCGCGGCGCTGATCAAGGCCCGCGACCCGCGGGCCGTTTTCGCCGTGTTGACGGCGGATCATCTGATGCGCGACGAGGAAGCCTTCCGTCGCACCCTGGGCGCCGGGCTCGAACTGGCCGCGCGGCACGATGCGCTGATCACCATCGGCATCGCCCCGACCTTCGCATGCACCGGATTCGGCTATATCCGGCTGGGCGCGCGGGTCGCGGATGCGGACGGGATTGTCTTTCACAAAGCCGAGCGCTTTCTGGAAAAACCCGATGCGGCTAGCGCGCGCGAATTCCTGCAATCCGGACGCTACGTCTGGAACGGCGGCATGTTTATCTGGTCCCTGGCCTGCATCGAACGCGCGCTGCGCCGGTTCCGTCCGCCGCTGGGTGCGCTGATGGACGCCCTGGCGCCGGCCATCGGTACGCCGCGTTGGGAGCAGACGCTGGCCGCCGAATATGGCGGACTGGAAAAGATATCGATCGACTACGCCGTGATGGAAAAGGCCGACAACATCTGGACCGCCCGCGGCGATTTCGGCTGGGACGATGTCGGTTCCTGGTCCGCGCTGGAACGGCATTTCGCCCCCGACTCCGAGGGTAATGTGCTGGTGGGCGAGGGCGCGGAACAACTGGGCAGCCGGGATAACCTGGTTGTGGCCAATGGCCGGCTGACGGCGCTGTTTGGCGTCAAAGACCTGATTGTCGTGCAGGCTGAAGGGGCGACCCTGGTCTGCACCCGCGAACGCGCGGAAGATCTGAAAAAGCTGCTGGCGGCCTTGCATACCCGGGGCCGCTACGAAGATTTGATGTGACCGCGGCGGCCGACTATGGGAAGAATCATGGCGGTGGATATGGGTGAGAAGCGCGTGGGGTTCGCCTTGAGCGATCCCACCGGCTTTCTGGCTTCGTCGCTGGAAACGGCCCATGTTTCGAATTTGGGCGAGGCCCTGGCCGCCGTCAAGCGCTTGTGCGCCGTGCATGCGCCGGAACGCATCGTGATCGGCCTGCCGCTCGACATGGATGGAACACAGGGCATCGCGGCGCAAAAGACCGTCGCTTTCGCGGCGCGCTTGCGCGAGAAGCTGGGGCTGCCGGTCGATACATGGGATGAACGGCTTACCACACGGCTCGTCAATCGCGTGCTGCTCGACGCCAACGTCTCGCGAAGCAGGCGGCGGGAAGTTGTGGATCGGCTGGCGGCGCAGGTCATCCTGCAAAGTTACCTCGACGCCCACGGCGGGAACGAACTGACGGAAGAGAGTGGGGCGTGCAGTTAACCTTAAGAGGGAATTCACCACAAAAGAACGCACAGTACGCAAAGAAACCCCTTTTATACTTTTGTCGTAGACCCGCCAGACTCTCTGCGCTCCTTGTGTTCTTTCGCGGTGAACTGCTCCTTGGCGTTACGCATAACCATGAATGGTTACAATAAATTCGTGTTTGCAGGCGGACGATGACACGTTATCGTCTCACGGTGGCCTACGACGGCTCGGCCTTTCACGGCTGGCAGGTGCAGCCGCGGCAGGTTACCGTGCAGTCCACCATCGAGGATGCCCTGGCGCGCTACAGCGGCGAAACCGTCAAGTTGCATGGCAGCGGGCGCACCGATCAGGGCGTGCATGCCCGTGGCCAGGTCGCGCATTTCGATCTCACGCGGCGGATGGAGCCGGGCGCGATGCTGAAGGCGCTCAATGCGATCCTGCCCGGCGACGTGCGGATTCTCAAGGCGGCGCGGACGGCGGACGATTTCGATGCCCGGCGCAGCGCCAAGGGCAAGGAATACCGCTACTTCATCTGGAATGCGCCGGTGCTGGATCCGTTCCTGCGCCGCTACCGGGCGCACATCTGGCGGCGGCTCGATCTCGCGGCCATGAACGCCGCCGCCGCGGATTTGGCGGGCGTGCATGATTTCGCGGCCTACGCGGCCAATCCCAACCGCGAGATCGACAGCACCGTCCGCCATCTGACCCGCCTGCGCTGCCTGCGGCGCGGCCGCGAGGTCGTGATCGTCGCGGCGGCCGACGGTTTTCTATACAAGATGGTGCGGAGTCTGTGCGGCCTGTTGATCCGCGTTGGGGAAGGGGCCGTGCCGCCCGGCGAAGCCCGGCGGATTCTGGAGACCCGCGAACGAACCGCGCGCGTTCCCACGGCGCCGGCCGCCGGCCTTTTCCTCTGGCAAGTATGGTACTAATCTGCGAGAATATCGGGCCTCCATGAAACAACCCAAAATACAGATCTTGCCGTCGTTGCTGGCGGCCGATGTCGGACGGCTGGCCGACGAAGTCCGCCGCGCCGGAACGGCCGGGGCGGATGCGCTGCACGTCGACATCATGGACGCCCATTTCGTGCCCAACCTGAGCTTCGGTCCGACGGTGGTCAGCATGGCCCATGCCGAGGTCGCGCTGCCGATGAATGTGCATTTGATGATGGATAATCCCGAAAACTACGCCGAACGCTTCATCGAAGCCGGCGCCCACACGCTGCTGATTCACGCCGAGATCAAGGGCGACCGCCGCGCGCTCTTGCGGCGCATCCGGGGGTGGGGGGCCAGGGCCGGCATCACGCTCAACCCGGAAACCCCGCTGACGGCGATGGACGGACTGCTGGAAGAGGTGGATGAAATTCTTTGCATGACCGTGCATCCGGGATACGGTGGACAGTCTTTTATCGCCGAGGTGCTGCCGAAAATCGCCGCCGCGCGGGCGGCCATCGGCGCATCCGGCCGCTCGGTGGACCTTTCGGTGGACGGCGGTATAACCATCGAAACGGCCGCTGCGGCCGCCCGGGCCGGCGCCAACCTGCTGATTGCGGGAACTTCGCTTTACGGAAAATCCGACATGGCCGCGGCCGTGCGGGCCATGCGGCGCGTTTGCGAAGCCGCCCGGCAAACTTCGAAAGTGTGACGGGACCAACCTGCCAATGCGCGACATCTCGAACATCCGTAATTTCTGCATCATCGCCCATATCGATCACGGGAAATCCACGCTGGCCGACCGCATGCTGCTGCTCACGCACACGATCGAAACGCGTGGTTTCAGGGACCAGGTGCTCGACGACATGGATCTGGAGCGCGAACGCGGGATCACCATCCGCTCCCATCCCGTGACCATGCTTTACCGCGCCAAAGACGGACGCGAGTACACGCTCAATTTGATCGACACACCGGGCCATGTCGACTTCACCTACGAAGTCTCGCGCAGCATGGCGGCCTGCGAAGGCGCGGTGCTCGTGGTGGACGCCGCGCAAGGCGTCGAGGCGCAGACGGTGGCCAACACCTATCTCGCCATCGAACACAATCTCGAACTTATTCCGGTGATCAACAAGGTGGACCTGCCCAGCGCCGACCTCCCGACGGTCCGCCAACAGATCGAGGAAATCCTGACCATTGACGCCAGCGGCGCAATGCCGATCAGCGCCAAAACCGGGCTGGGTGTGCCGGAATTGCTGGAGGCGATCGTCGCACGCCTGCCGCCGCCCAAAACCGACGAAACCGGCGCCCTGCGCGCCCTGGTTTTCAATTCGGTCTTCGACGCCTTTCGCGGCGTGATTACCTACATCCGCGTCGTGGACGGCAACCTGAAGGTCGGCGATCGCGTGCGCTTTCTGGGCACGGACATCGAGACCGAGGTCAAGGAAGTCGGCATTTTCAAGCCCAAGCAAACCCCCTGCGCGACCCTTACGCCGGGCGAAGTCGGTTACTTTATCGGCACCATCAAGACGCCCAAGGATATCCGCATCGGCGATACCTTGACCCATGCCCAGCATCCCGCAACCGGGATGCTGCCCGGGTTTCGCGAAGTTCATCCGATGGTCTTCAGCGGGATTTACCCGCTCAGCACCGACGACTACGAAAAACTCAAGGCCAGTCTCGACAAATTGAGCCTCAACGACAGCGCCTTCACTTATCAGCCCGAATCCTCGGTGGCGCTGGGCTTCGGATTCCGCTGCGGATTTCTCGGCCTGCTGCACCTGGAAATTGTCCAGGAGCGTCTGCGCCGCGAGTTCGACGTTAACATCATCAGCACCTATCCGGCGGTCGTGTACAATGTCCACCTCAAGGACGGCGCCTGCATCACGGTGGATAATCCGGTCCACCTGCCGGACCTGTCGCGGATCGAACGCATCGAAGAGCCGATCATTCGCGCCTTCGTGATTTGCCTCAACACGCAGATCGGCGACTGCATGAAACTCGTCATGGACCGGCGCGGAACGGTGGACAAGACCGATTCGCTCGACGCCCGGCGCGTGATGCTGACCTGCACGATGCCGCTCAACGAAATCCTGATCGATTTCCACGATTCCTTGAAAAGCGTGACGCGCGGCTACGGCTCGATGGATTACGAGTATACCGCGTATGCGGCGGCGGATCTGGTCAAGATGGACATCCTGCTCAACGGTGAAATTGTGGACGCCTTCTCCTGCATCATCCACCGCACTAAAGCGGTGGAGAAGGGGAGGCAACTCTGCAAGGCGTTGAGCGAGGTGATCCCGGCGCACATGTTCTCGATTCCCGTCCAGGCCGCGATCAACAAGACGATCATCGCCCGTGAAACGATCCGCGCGATGCGCAAGGACGTGACCGCCAAGTGCTACGGCGGCGACATTTCGCGCAAGCACAAACTGCTCGACAAGCAAAAAGAGGGCAAGAAACGCATGAAGCAGATCGGCACCGTGAATGTGCCGCAGGAAGCCTTCGTCACGGTCTTGAAATCCACGGGGTGATCGCCATGGGATTTTTTAAACGCCGTAAACTCCGTAAAATCGCCGTCGGCCTGCTGCATCACACCCGCGGACTGCGCCGCCTGCGCGAGGATATTCTGGCGCCCGCGGAGCTGGCCCGCCTGCGCGAGATCGAAGGCGCGCTGACCGCCGTCATTCGCGACGGCGACGAAGATGCGCTTAACGCCGCCTGCGAAAAGGCCAACACGGAGCTGGTTGCGCTGACCCCGGTCAAGCCCAACGGTTGGTTGCGGGAAAATGCCGAGGTTCTGCTGGTGGCCATGGGCATCGCCATGGCCTTTCGGGCCTATGTCGCGCAACCGTTCAAAATTCCGACCGGTTCCATGCAGCCCACGCTTTACGGCATTCATTTTTCGCCGCGGCCATATCAGGTCTGGCGCGACGCTTATCCGATGCGGCTGGTCAACTGGCTGGTGACCGGAGAATGGCACACGCGTATCGTGGCTCAGGCGTACGGAAAATTGCGCGGTCCGCTGGTCACCGATGGCACATCCGATATTTACGACATCGGCGGTGTCAGACACGACGTGCCGCGCAACCTGGCGCTGAACGTGCGACCGGGCGATAATCTCAGTCCGGGACAGACGCTGGCCGAAGGGATCAAGGTCAATGGCGATCATATTTTCGTCAACCGTTTGATCTGGAACTTCCGGGCGCCACGGCGCGGTGAGATCATGGTTTTCAGCACCGACGATATTCCGACCCTGTCCGACAAGAAGACGCACTATATTAAGCGCATGGTTGGGCTGCCGGGCGAATCCATCGCCATCCAACCCCCGAATTTGGTGGTTAACGGGCATGTGCCAGACGGCCCCGCCGGGATTTTGTTCAACCAGCGCCGTGAACCGGGTTATACCGGGTATGGGCTGCCGGCGGTTCCCGGCGACTATTATCTTTCAACCACGAATTCTGTGGCGCAGCTTGGTCCGGGAGAATATCTGGCCTTTGGCGACAACACCCTTCACAGCGCCGACAGCCGTTACTGGGGCCCGGTCCCGCAGCAGAATCTGGTGGGGCCGGCCATGTTGATCTACTGGCCGTTTTCCGACCGCTACGGAATCACGCATTAACATTTTTGCGCGTGCTGTGCGGCTCTGATGTTTGAAGCTTGGGGCAATGCCGGGCTTCACGCGCCGTTCTGGCGATCCTCCTGAATGCACCTGAATTCATCGGCAGATTCATTATCGAAGTTATTTCTGACCTATTAACAATGTCGCATAATATATGTTATGTCTAATGCCGAGGTGCAGAAAATCAAGCCAGGCTTGATTATGGACAAAACGGACGAAATGCGGCGGGGCTTGATGAAGGCCGTTAAAGCCAGCCCTGGCGAATCAATTCATCGGCAAGCACGGTGGCGGGAACAATCCGTGTGCCCTGGACAGTCTTCCCGTACAAATGACCGAAATGGCGTTTGTCTCCTGTCCATAGATGCGAACAACCTGACGCTACGGCGCCGTTCAAAACAGGCTGATCCTTGTCAGGCAATTGCGAATTCTCGACCATCGTCTGTCCAGAACTGAACTGAAGGTCGGGTTTCAGTTTCTCAAGGCGTTTGGCCAGACTTGGCCGCTTGAGTTCGATGTTGCGCCGGGCCTCTTCCCAGACATGCTCGTTGATCACAACCGTTGCATGGCTGAAAAGCGCCTCCAGCAGAATCCGCGTGGCGCTCGCCGGATCGGCAGCGGAAAACAGCACGTTAGCGTCGACAAACACCCTCATTTTGCCCGGCGTTTCAGATGCTTCCCAAGTTCCGCCTCGGCAGCGTCAAAATCGGCCACCCGGGCATCGGTGTAGATCTCAATAGGAAACGCCACCCCGGGACGCAACAATATCCCCTGCTCCGAGGTTTCGGCGATGATCCGTCCGCCATGAGCGACGCCAAGCAAGCGACGCATGCTTTTCGGGATCGTCAACGTGCCGCGTGAATTGAGTTCGAGTATGGCATTCATGAGCTCAATAATACAGATTTACTGATATTCAGTAAAGCAGCAAATCACGGCTTACCGAGCTTGTTCAGCGCTTGCCTGGTCGAGTCGTAGAGTTGCTGCGTCCAGGCCGGAACAGGCGGCATGTTGTCGGGCAACTCGCGGACCCGGAAATCCACAGGTGTCAGGATGACCGTGATGTTGTCGACCCCGGCTAGCGCGGCAAGCACGAATAAATCTTCGGCCGCCTTATCTCCCATGGCAAGGCAGCCGACCGAACAACTCTTCCCGTGAATCATAATGTCCGAACCGAGCTCCGTGCGTCCGTCCGCGCTCCCGCGCCGGCGATCTTCCGCATTTGGATAGTTCACTCGCAACGCGAGGTGATAGAGGCTGTTCGGGTTGAGGGATTCCACACCGTAAATCCCCTCGGGAACCTGCATGTCCCCCTCCTGTAGTTTCGGACCAAGAGTTCCGCTCATAGCCAGAATCGGATAGTCCTTCAGGTGTTTCCATTCCGCGTCAGCCCCGCAGACCCACACCTGCATTGTCCGTTCGAGCTTGAGGCCGACGAGCATCAATTTCGCTGGTGGATACGCCACCCCGATCCGTTTGAAGCGCGCGGCCAGTCGCTCATGCACCAGATCGCCAAACTGGACAACGCGGTCCGCGATTGTCTTTTTGCCCTTTGCGGTCTGGATGGCCGCCACCACATGCCTGCGCAATTGCGTCCGAAATGGGATCGCGCAGATGCACAGCGCCAGCATGATCAGCAGCCAATGGTATCGGTGGCGCTTCATTGGAAGCTAAACGTCACGGGAGTGCGGTAGATATTCCTGACCCCTCCTCCACCTTCCACCTTGCACCTTCCACCCGCAGTTCCCCACCCTCAACCCATCAGGGCGCTGGCGTCGAGCCATTGCCGGGGCGGACTTCGTAGATCAGTTTCGCCGACTGGCCGTTACGTTGAATGTCCAGGACGACGGCGCTCAGTTTGTCGTTGGCGAATTCGCGGATCAG
Organism: bacterium; assembly: GCA_025360745.1. Lineage (GTDB taxonomy): Bacteria > Verrucomicrobiota > Kiritimatiellia > CAIKKV01 > CAIYGI01 > CAIYGI01. The sequence goes on along the minus strand of JANYBP010000114.1, from coordinate 9,791 downwards.
GTAATCGGCGCGCCGCCGATTGTTCATATTCATGGAGTTGGCTTTTTTAACCACGTCGCCGGCCTTCAAGCCGATGGCGTCGAAGAAGCCCTTTTCGCCCTCAATCCCGACCGAGTAGCCGGTGATGCGTTTCTCTTCGTTGTAGATCGGCTTGAGGGAATCGTAAACCTTTTGCAGACGCTGGGGTTGGTCCAGAAGTTCCTGGTAGTAATCCATCAACGGCTTGCGCAGCATGACCCAGCGATTGTCCGCGACCATCACGCCGAAGCGATTTGTCGAAATGCCGACCAGCGTTATGGCGGCTGTTGAATTGCTGTCGCCTGACGAAGCCTCGGAGGATGATGCCAAGCCGCTGAATTCCAGTCGAATTTCGACGCTGCGATCAGCTATGCGGACCACAACCATATCCGCCCGGATTTCATCGACGCGCACATCTTCCCCGATGACGCTGCCAACCGAAACGACATGTTGCAGTTTCTGCGTCAGGTCGTCGAGCACGGCCCGGCGCTGGATCACGCCATTGCTGTCCTCCAGTGAAAAAGTGCCGGCCAGCCGGAAACGTCCGTCGCCCGCCAGCCCCCCTGCTCCACCGATTACCCGCATCACGCCCCAAACGTCGCCCGTGACGGTTTCCACCGCGAGTTCGGCGGCCAAATCGGCCGCGCGGTTGGTCAGACTGGCATGACCGGACGATGACGGTAATTTCGGGAAATTCCGCCATTGCTGCCAGGCCAGCGCGGCGATCAGCGCGCTCGCCGCCACCAGGGCCACGGCGGCAAGGGCGGCCAGTTGATTATGTCGGAAGCCGGAAGCCATAAGCCGGATTTTGTTCCCCTTGCGGGGTGCGGTCATTTATCTCTGCGATCTACCCGGAACGGCACGACCCGAAAGCCGTATGAGGCGAGCCGCCTCCCGTCCCCTATTCGATCTTGCTCCGAACGGGGTTTGCCATGCGGCGTCCATTGCTGGCGCGCCCGGTGGTCTCTTACACCACCTTTTCACCCTTACCCCGGCGGTTGCCCGCCGCGGCGGTATGTTCTCTGTGGCACTTTCCGTCCCGCCCGCTTTACCGGACGAGCCCGGGCTTATTGGGCCCGGCGTTCCGCCCTGTGGAGTCCGGACTTTCCTCACCGCCCCAAGGCGGCGCGACCACGGATCTCCCGGCTCCCGACATCGGCCAGTATACCCGGCCGCCTTTTGAAAACCAAGCGTGTTCGCAGCGGATCAGGTTTCGGCCTGCGCCGCCATGTAAACGAAGCGCCCGCAATAACTGCAAGCGACAAGTTCCTGGCTGCGCCGCGCGGCATGCACCAGGTACGGCGGAAGACGCATGTGGCAGCCGCTGCAGGCGCCGTTGACGATTTTGACGAGCGCGGCGTCTTTGCGATGATTCATGATGCGGTCGTACTTGCGCAGGGTATTGGCGTCGATACCGGCGGTCATGCCCCGCCGTTCGGTCTGCACGCGCCCCAATTCGGCGGTCACGGCCCTGGCGCGCTCATCGATCCCCTGAACTTCGGCCCGAATCGAGTCTTCCTCGGCCTGCAGGGAGACCTCGATCCGCTTGACCTCTTCGTTGGCTTTTTCGATGGCCTGCATCATTTCGAGCGACGCGTCGTCGGACTTGCGGATGCTGGACTCCAGCAAGGCGATTTCATCGTCCACAACCCGGAATTCCCGGTTGCTCTTGATGCTGACCTGTTGATCGCGGTGTTTTTTGATCTTCTCGCGTTGGGCGACAACTTCAGCCTCGGCATGCTTGACTTCGCTCTGCCGCAGCCGCACTGCGTCGCGGGCTTTGGCCAGCGCCTGGCGGTTGTCTTCTAAACGCGCTTCGATTTCCTGCTTGCGCGTGGGGAGGTCTTTTAATTCCCGTTCGAACTTTAGAATCCGGCAGTCTCGTTCCTGAATGGCCGCCAGTTTCTCGATCATCGCTTTCACCAGCACCTCATTCCACCCCGCACAGGGGAAAATCCAAAAATATCATCAGGTCATCCCGCATGTCAATGCAAAGATTCAAAGAAAATTACTTTACTCCGGCCGCCAATGGCGTAGACTCGCCGTTCTTGCTTATCGGGGCGTAGCGCAGTCTGGTAGCGCGTTTGGTTCGGGACCAAAAGGTCGAGGGTTCAAATCCCTCCGCCCCGACCATGTTGCATTTTCCGGCATGACACTCTCAACGCTTCCCCCACCCCTCACGCTGCGCGGTACGTGTTTCGATCCGCCGCTGTTCTGTGCGCCGATGGCGGGCATCACACACAGCGCCTTCCGGCGCATTCTGGCGGAACATGGCGGTTACGGGGCGCTTTTCACCGAGATGCTTTGCGCCAAAACGATCCTCAAGGAGAGCCTGCGCCATTCGCCATGGCTCAAACGCCGTCCGGGTGAGGGCAAACTGATTTATCAATTGCTGGTCACCGCGAGCGACGGCCTGCCGGCGATGCTCGATCATCTGGCGGAAATCGCCCCCGACGGAATCGATCTCAATTGCGCCTGCGCGGCCTGGAACGTGCGCCAGCAGGGCGGCGGGGCCGCGCTTTTCGAGGACCTGCCGCGCTTGCGGAGTGTGCTGCAAACGCTGCGCGCCCATTTCCCCGGTCCGCTGCTGGTCAAGATGCGGCTTGGACACAACTCTCCGCTCTGGCGCGAGCGCTTGTACGAGCGGGTGCGCCTGATGGCGGACGAGGGCGTGGACGCGCTGACGCTGCATCCACGTTTTGCGGAGGACAAGTTCAAGCGCAATGCGCGCCATGAAATGTACGCCGAACTGGCGGCGGTCACGCGACTGCCGATCATCGCCAACGGCGATATCTCCGGCCAGGACTATTGCGCGGCGCGGACGGCGCAGTTCGCGCCCGTCGCCGGGCTGATGCTGGGACGCATGGCGGCCGGATATCCCTGGATTTTCGCGCAATGGCGGCAACCGGCGTTGCCCGGCGATCCCGCCGAAGTCTGGCCGCGCTTTGTCGCGGCGATTGAGGAGGATTTCACCAGGCCCGGACAGGCGCTGGCGCGGGTCAAGATTCTGACCGCCTACCTGGCGCGCAACTACCTGTTCGGCCACTTGCTTTTTGCGTCCGTACAGAGCGCTCCTGACATGGCTGCAGCCCGTGAGCGCGCGGCGCGCTTTTTTGCCGGCCTGCCTGAACGTCACGCCAGGCCGAGTTTCGAAGGCGTTTGATTGTCACGCATCGGGGCGTGAATTGTCACGGGGCCTGCTGCGGAGGACGGATGTGGATCTCGATGCGCCGGTTTTCCTGATTGCCATTCAGCGGATCGTTTGGCGCCTTGGGACGGGAAAAACCATAACCGACGGCTGTCAGCCGTTTTTTGGCAATGGCGTGGTTCTTCACGAAGTAATCGCGGACCGTCTCCGCCTGCTTGGCGGTCAGACTCCGTGCCTCGCGATCGGATAGAGCGGGCGTCTGATCGATGTGTCCTTCGATCCAGACGCCGGAAGCGGGATGCGACTGAATGGCTTTGGCGATGGCGTCCAGTTCCGAAAGGTATTCGGGATGCCAGCGCCCATCCTTCGCGACGATCAAGTCGAGTTTGAACGTCTGCAAATCGGCCGGCGGCGGCAAGACCGGCTTAACCATGACCACGGCCGGCGGCGCGGTGACGGGTGCCACGGGGGCTGGAACGACGGTCGGCACGGTACTGAGTTTGGTCGGAGTGTGTGCGCCCCAGGTCCAAACCAGACCGGCTTCGAACTCGGAATTGGCTTTGAAGCTGTTTTGGTTGCCGACTGGATAGCCCCGGTAATCCACCCGGATGGCCCACTCGTCGTTCAAGTGGTACATCAGGCCTCCGCCAAAACGCAACTCCACCAGGGCCGATGCATCGTAGAAAGTATCCTTATACCAGTTGTAACCGAGGCCCGCAGCCAGGTAAGGATCCAGCCGTTCCCAGCGGGTCAAGTGATAGAGCGCGTCCACCGCCACACCGTAGCCCCAGGTGTCATTAACGCCACCGTCGTTGCCGCCTGTCTGTTCCCAAAGCTTGTTGATCTTCCGTCCGTCCTCGTAGCGGTATTGTCCGCGCAAGTTGGGAAGGAGGCGGAATTGGGCGTCGAGCGACAGCCTGCTACTGAAGTCATACCCCACATGCAGGGCGGGGAAACAACCGTCCCGCAGCGGCTGGCCGCCATCAAAATCGAGGTAGCCAACGCCTAGGCCGAAATAGAGCGGATGCTCGTCGCCCGTTTCCACCGTCTGGCTGTGCGCCGTAAAGGACCAAAAGCCCAAAAGCGCAGCCACACCCACCGCCATCATCCGACGCATGTTCGAACGCTTCATGATATCCCTCCTGTTGTTATTTTTCATCCGTAAGCCACGCCTAACATTTGCGCCAGGGCGGCGCCCTGCGAAAAATCGGGCACGATCAAATGCGCCCCCGCGCGGATCAAGCGGCTGCGCTTGGCCGCATTCGGTCCGTAGCGTCTGACCTCATCGCTGGCGACGCCCACGGTCAGACCGCCGCGTTTGCGCGTCTCGCGGATTTCCACCGGTCCATCGCCGAAAGCAGCCACATGCCGCACGTTTTCCGCACCGATGTCGTTCAAGATGCGATCCAGCACCAGGCGCTTGGCCTCCTGGGTCACATCCCCCACGGCGCCATAGATGCGGCCTTCGAACAGCTCCGCGTAGCCGAGCGCCACGGCTTCGGCCTCGACGTCCTGCTGGTCGGTGCCGCTGGCCAGATGGAGCCGCACCCCTGCCGCGCGCAGCCGCTTTAAAAACAGCGGCGCATGCTTGACGGTAAAATCGCCGATGTCCAGTTCGCCCTTGCGGAGTTTGGCCAGCCGCCCTCGCACGAGCCCCATCAGCGCGTCGAGATAGATCGCCTTGTATCTGTGTTCGTCGAGCACGCCGCCGTCCGGCGCCATTCCGAACTCGCGCACCAAAGCCACGAGCCCCTGCATCTGCACGAGCGTCTGTATCCCCGTTGTCTTGTCGATATACTCGCGGACACGTTTGACAACGCGCGCGTAAAGCGTCTCGTCGGCGGAGTCGTAACGCTCTCCGAGAATCGCCCGGATCATCATCGGCTCCATGACCTCTTCCCAGCCCTGGCGCAGCGTCGAGATCGTCCCGTCATGATCGAATATGGCGTGGGTGATCTGCAAAAGATCGGACGGCATCGTCACGATCTCGATTTCCGTCCCTTCGCTGAAACTGGCCTTGCGTGGGTCATCGGCCAGTTCTGGTTCGTTGACGTAATCGGGGTCCGAGCCGATCGCCATGATTTCGTCTCCAGTGGCCGTGCCGGTCTGGCAGATCTTTTGAACGGTCACGCCGGCGACGAAGTTGCCGAAGGTCGCCGCCTGTAGAGGTCTAAGGCGAGCGGCCAGCGCGGCGGCAATACCCGCCACCATGCTGTCGCCGGCGCCCACGGGATCGGTTGGCGCAACGATGTGCAGGCCGGGAACTGAATGCAGCCCGTCAGCATCGGCCACAAGGCAGCCGCGTGCGCCGCGGGTGACGAAGACCGGCTTGTGCCGCCGCGCGAACAATTCCAGCGCCGCCGCGCGAGCTTCTTCAAGGACGATCAGATCGCCGGGCAGGTGCTGGCCGCCGCAGAGCGCGGTCGCTTCCAGGTCATTCACCTTCAGCAGACAGGAATCGTAGACCCCGGAAAGGTGACGGGCATCGACAACGAAAAGCTTCTCGGGATGCGCCAGGAACAACCCGTTCAGCAGGCGCCGGACGGAAGGACTGTGAACCCCGCGGCAGAGCTGCTGGTTGACGATCACTGCGTCAAGTTCCGGCAGCGCACGCTCCAGACGGTCGATCAGCGCGATGCCAATATCCTCGTGAAGAGTGTTGAAGTTGCCGAAGTCCAGCCGTTGTTCCTCGCGGCCATCGAGGATCGGCTTGATGTAAACGGGCGTATCCCAGTTCGCCGGCTGCGTAAGAACGCCGGAAAGCTGGACGCCGCTGGCATCCAGAAGCCGCCGCATTTCGCGGCCGAAAGGATCGTCGCCCATCACCCCAAAGGCCGCCACCTGGCCGACGCCGATCGCCAGCAGGTTGCTGACAACGTTGCCTGCGCCGCCCAGAGCGCAGGACTGGCGCCGCACATGGCGGGTGATAAGCCCGGTTTCGACCGACTTCCCGGCGGCCGAGCAGTCCATCGTCCAGTACACATCCAGACAGAAATCGCCGATTACAGCCACCCGCACCCGCGGGAGCGCGGCGAGAAGTTTTGACAGGTCGATTGTTGCGTTCATCGGCTGGCGCAATCCTAACGAAGGCGCGCGCCACTTGCACGCCGTAAATCGCGCACAATAGAAACCCAAATCCGATCGTAAATTTGCGATGCGTGCTTATTCCGGGTGCATAGCCTTGAATGTCAACACCGACCGACCAGCGGCAGGGGCAACGCCATCGCCTACACCCTCTCCCTGTGGCCGCAACTGCTGCACTTCCGGGATGACGGCCGATTGGAGATCGACAACAACCGGGTGGAAAACGCGATCCGGCCCACCGCCATCGGCAAAAAGAACTGGCTGTTCATCGGTCATCCGGATGCCGGAGATCGCAGCGCGATCAGCTACACGCTGCTGGAGAACTGTAAACGCCTCGACATCAATCCGCGGGATTACTTGCACGACGTTCTTTCGCGACTACCGGCTATGACCAACCGGCAGACCCAGTCGCTGACGCCGCGCAACTGGCTCGCCGCCCGCAGCAAGACCGCCGCCGCCAGACCCGCCCAGGCTTCGCCAGCCCGTCGCAACCTCATCGCGCCATTACATCAGCGCCGCTTGATCGTCAATGGGGCACCGTACCGGACGCTTACTTACCGGCGGCGCACCGCATAGAGCGAAGCAACCGGCGCGAAAAATGCCCTGCATTTTTCGTGTATGGTTGCGGAGCGGTAGAGGAGGAAAGACGTTCAGTGTAGGTTTATCGGCCCTATCATCCAGAGTTTCAGTATCCAATAGCCGAGCAACAAGGAACTGATGATTCCGGCCGTGCTGAGTACGAGAAGGAATATCCGTAGGCGAAGAGAGCAGAAAGTCTTTAGCAAAACCACGCCCCCCCATAACGCGACCACTATTGAGAACGGCACGAGAGGCACCAGAAGGAAAAATACGCCAGGATTACCCTCGAACGGGTGATGAACGCCAAGCCGGGAACAAAGGATCAGCGAGATGGTGAAGACAAGAGAAAGCGTGGCAATGACAGTGCCGAAGATCGTGATGCTCTGTAGTTTGGAATGGCGATGCGGAGCCATATCACGGCTTGATTCCATCTGAATGGGCAGCCCGACAGAGTTTGGTTTCTTGATCGAGGAAGGTGCCGTGTTTCAACTCGTCATAGGCTTGCCAGGCAGTCACGGAAAGGAGTCGTGTCTTCTCGGTGGCATGAGGCCGCCAAGCAAGGTCGAAAGCCGCTTTCCCGCCGGTGTAGAAGGGATGCTTAACCGCAAAGTTGGTTGGGAACCCGCCAACCTCTTCCCTGAACTTGGCGAGCGCCTCGACTTTGGCGACATTCGCGGACTCAAGGGCTGCAACCACTTGGCCGTGTTGCTTCTTGTCCCACATCGCCACCGTCGCGGTGGAACCACTCAAGGAATCATCTGTAAAGAACGGCAGATTGGCGAGGATGTCGGGACGATCAAAATACGAGACCTGTGGCGCGGGCTGATTCTTCTGGGTCTCGGCAGAAGCGCTCCGCTCCTCTTGCTGCTTAATCCGGATGGCCTTGAGCGACGGATCCCGTTTTTCAAGGACTTGTGTTTGCCCGGTCTGCCAGATTCTATTTAGCGTCTCCATGAGATTCGATTCGCCGTGGTTCTCACCAACTGAAAAGAGTGGAGTTCCGGCTTCTTCGTTGAGGATACCTTTTCGCGCCTGCGACTCCAACCAGCGTGGCCGCAGACGAGAGAGAAGACGGGACAGGTCCTTCTCCGGGAATGCCGGATCAAGAACACAACAGCCCACGCCGACAGCAGCAATGTCCAAACAACGCGATCCGAGAATAATGTTGCCGTACCCCTCTGACCTATTGAGCCAATCAGCGAGATCCAAATAGGAGTTGCTGAACCGGCTTGCTTCCGCTGTTGTCTGCGGAAAAGGTAGGCGTTGAGTGTCGGTGGCGATCTTGATCGCAACAGCCTTGCCGAAATCACGAGCCGCCTCCATTGACGGTTTGTCAACGTTCGTGGCCACGTTCTCAATGTGCCAGTGCGAGTAGATGGGGGGAGGATTCCACCACTCTTTTGAGGCTCGGACAAGAAAAGCGCCAATGTCTTGCGCGGCAAGGGTTGCTTGCATCTCGTGCAGAGAGGGTTGGTTGCCCGACGCCGGTTGACCCAGCGTTGAGGAATACTGCCAGGCGAACAAAAACAGTGGGATTAGGATTCTCTTCATGCTGCACCTCGCTCACGGCAAGTGGTCGTACGTGATGTCAAAGTTGACTGTGTTACGCCAGATACGTCCTTGGCTTCTGGCGCTCCCGTAACTGCCGTTGCCGTGTCCGATCTGGAGAATGGCTGCATTCTGAGCCGCGCCACCCGCGTCATGGTTGAAGTCGTACAGGTCCTGAACTTCGCCAACCGAGCGGACCTCGATCACGTCCAGCACGATGTAACCGATGTCTTTCTTCTCCACTGTGAACTGCGCCTTGTGAGAGATAAGGCGGCCTCTTCCGATTGTTCCATTCAGGTCATCGCCATTGGCGAGGAACTCGGGGAAGTTGGCAAAGGTGACGGTCGTGGTCGTGACCCATGCCGGACTCTCATGTGTATGCGGGATATCGTAGGAGGTGGTCGGTGATGGATATGTCTTTTGATACCCAACAGGTTGTCCCTGGAAGTCAGTCACAACCTGAGGATAAACGGTAGACCAGTAGAAGGCGTCCATCGGATCGACGATCGGTAACGAATTGCCAACCAGTCCAGCCACAGATTTCGTTTCATCCCATGTGTAGTGCCAGATTCCGGCCGTGCCTGCGCCATTGAAACCTGCGCCCGAGTTGTGCGTAAGCCATTCGCAGAAGAGACCCGAGAAGCAACTGAAGCTGTTGTCATATGAGTATGACGAAGGCTGGATATCGGGTGGAACGTTGGCAAAATTGCCGTCGCGGAAGATGCGAAGGAACTGGCGTGCGTGTTTCAACGGAATTGCCGTTAGCGGCGAAGTAATGATCCAGTCGACTTCATTCTGTGAGGTCTGATAGATGCTTTCGCTACTTCCCCGGACGGTCGGATCGCCGATGGTCTGACCAGTAGTCGAGTTTTTGACGACGAATGGCAAAATTTCGCTTTGATCCAGTTGACTGTTGTTCGCGTCGAAGCCGACCCGAACCGTGAAATTCTGGATGTCAGAGCCGGTATGAGAGAACTCGATATCGCACTTGCCGTTGGCGTCGAATGCCTTGTCGCTTCCAGAAACCTTGCTGCTTCCGGCATACGTGGCCGCAATGATCTTGGTCCTGATGCTGTCCGGTTGAATGTCCGCTTCGAGAGTCGCTTTGTACTTGCTGTCGGCCGGATCGGGAACAAGGTAGAGATAGTTCCGAGGAACTCCGTAGGTGTCACCGTTTGAGTCCGGTTGTTGAGAACTATTCACCGGATCGTCCTTCCGCGTCGGGTTGAAAATCTTGTTCGCCGGATTAGGCGTTTCGGAGAGTCTAATGAAGTCCACTTTCATGACGCCCACAGTGCTGGCACCCACAATCTGAGCATAGCAACCCCGATGGAAAGCCTCGTCGACCGTATCATAGACCAGAGACACCGCCCCGTTATTCAGAAAAACAATGTCGCGAGTGGCGCCATCTGAG
>JANYBP010000094.1 GCA_025360745.1 bacterium | reverse complement strand
ATGGTTGCCCATGACGCAGTAGCCGAGCACGCGCACGGTGTAGAGGGTGGTGAGTTGGCGCAGAATCTGAATAAAGCGCTCTTTCTCAACGTGGCCAAAGGGGAATTCGCCGGGTTCACCGGCAATGCGGTTGTAGACGTGATGCCAAGTGTCCTGATAATCGGGTTTTACCCGTGGTAATCGCATGTTCGCGCTCCTTGTCCGCCGCCTTCATCGACGGCGCCAAGGATATAAAGGCGCGAGTCCGGCATTTTTCCACACAGTTTGCCTGTCCCCCATTCCCTCCATTCCCCCATTCCCTTACCCCATTCCCTTACAGTTTGCCTGTCCCCCATTCCCACTCCATTCCCACCCATTCCCACAGTTTGCCTGTCCTCCATTCCCCCCCCCATTTCCCCCATTCCCTTTGGGGTGGAAGGGATGCGACAGACACTGCGGACTTGAGATGTCGCAGTTTAAGAGATCGCTCAACGTCCCTTGCACATCCCGACCGGCATTCCGTTGAACGTTGAGAGTTGAGCGTTTCTGCTCTGAGTTCGTGTTGAGCTTGGTTCTCGTCACCGCGTTACGCGTTGCGGCGACGGGTTCGTGACGGGCACTGCCACCCGCCGCTGCTCTGCGAAGCAGCGCTTTGCTAAGTAGCGCGAGCGCAGGCAGGCGGCTACACCCGTCTCACGCTCCGTTCCGGTTGGTGGCGCGCCTGAACCCTGAACCCATCTCATGTCGCCGATAAATACTTTGACTTTTGGATGCAACGTTGTTAGGTCTCAGGTCTTAAGCATGTAGTAAGCGAAAGGGAAATAATGAAGACAATTATTATTCGAATGGGCCTGATTGCGGGTTTGTTTGCGTTGTTCGGCGCAGGTCCGGTGCAGGCGCAGTACACGAACCTGCACGAGTTTGGAGGTGGGACGGGCGATGGCATGTATCCACTCGGCACACTGACGCTGTCCGGCACGACGCTGTACGGCATGACGGAGCAGGGCGGCGCCAGCGATAGGGGCGTCATTTTTCAGATGAATGCCGATGGTTCGGGTTATGCCAATCTGCACGAGTTCGCCGATGGTGCAGGAAATGGCGTTTACCCCTTCGGTTTACTGACGCTGTCCGGCACGACGCTATATGGCATGACGATTTACGGCGGCGCCAGGAATCTCGGCGTGGTCTTCAAGATCAGCACCAACGGCTCAGGTTATGCCAATCTGCACGAGTTCGTCGGCGGCGCGGGCGATGGCAGGTGGCCCAGCGGCTCGCTGACGCTATCCGGCACGACACTGTATGGCATGACGCAAAAAGGCGGTGTCAGCGGCAACGGCGTGATCTTCAAGATCAGCACCAACGGCTCAGGTTATGCCAATCTGCACGAGTTCGTCGGCGGCGCGGGCGACGGCATGATGCCCTACGGCTCGTTGACGCTGTCCGGCACGACGCTGTATGGCATGACTGAAAGCGGCGGGGCCAGCGGCAACGGCGTGATCTTCAAGGTGAATACCGACGGCTCGGGCTATGCCAATCTGCATGTGTTTGCCGGGGGCGCTGGCGATGGCAGGTGGCCCATCGGCTCGCTGACGCTATCCGGCACGACACTGTATGGCATGACGCAAAATGGCGGTGTCAGCAACAACGGCGTGGTTTTCATGATGAATGCCGACGGCTCTGGTTATACCAAGTTGCACGAGTTTGCTGGCGGCGCAGGCGATGGGGCATTCCCCTACGGCACACTGACGCTGTCCGGCACGATGCTGTACGGCATGACAGACCAAGGCGGCGCCAGCAACAAGGGCGTGGTGTTTGCGTTGTCACTTGCCAAGAAGGTGTCGGTGTTGCTTCAGCAAGGCGCAGGCGGCATCGCGGGAGTGTGGGGCTTGGGCACTAACTATCAACCCTCAACGTGGACCCAGATCACCGGGCCGCTAGGCGGGAGTTGGGCGCTCCGGGGGATGAACCAACAGCGCATTCTGCTCCAGCAAGGTACGGGCGGTATCATCGGCTTGTGGGACACCATCAATAATCTGCCTGACTATTGGTGGAAGGTGTCTGACCCGCTGGCTGGCTGGATTGCCCGGGACGTGGATGGCAACCGCATATTGCTCCAGGCTGGAGACGGCGGCATGGTGGGGCTTTGGACGCTTAGTTCGAGCAACACGCCCGCGACATGGGCCCAATTGTCAGTGCCCACCCCAGGTTTGATCGCCCTCGCGCTAACCGGTAATCGCGTGCTTGTGCAATTTGGCGCTAGTACGCCGATCGGTTATTGGACCCTGGATGGCGGAAACAACGTGACGGCATGGACGCAGTTGAATGCGGCGCTGCCGGCAGGCTGGATTCTGCGCGACATGACGCCGAACTACATTTTGCTTCAGCAAGGCGATGGCGGCATGGCCGGCCTGTGGGGGTTGGATACGAACGGCATCCCCAATGCCTGGCATCCCGTCACCGGCACCATGCCCGGCTGGATCATGCGCGCCATCGAAGAGCAGTAGACCGTGCGGCCTGAACCTATGCCGCGCACCTCATCGTGCGGGGAGTCGCCCTTTTCGCGAGGCAGGCTCAAGGTGCAGTCAACCTCTCCTGTCTGATGAAGAATACGGAGCCAAGACTGCCAGCGGGCGCACCCGAGCCGTACTCATACGCGCCGATGTCCACCGCCACGCCGGAAAGGCGGACATACCCCATGCCGCGCTGGTCGTAGGGGAGAGCAAGCGAGTTGGCGCCATGGTCAACCGCCAGACTGTCCGACTGCAACGCACAGGTCATGGTCGGTCCGCCGTTGTTGACCGGCGGCAACAGTTTGGGATCCATCGGCGAGGCCGGACTACCCACGTAACTGTGGGTCTTCGCGTTAGGAGTGCCATACAGGAACCGGTAATTAACCGTGTTGCCCGCGTTTGTCATGCCGACGAGGTTGTAACTTTCCTTGAAGGATACTGCAACACCTCCATATTTGTAGTCCTGGAAAGGTGGCTGCCGTGTTGCTGGCGATGATCGAACTTTGCACGGTAATATTCCCGCCTTGCCAGTGAAGACCGCCCGCATAGCAATTCGGAGCGAAACAGGAATTGTGCCCTGGTTTTGCTTGCTGGCTGGCTGAAACAATGGAACAATCCGGGCAGGGGGATGGTTTATGAAAATAAATTTCCGAAATGTAACGGAGGCGGCATATGTTGCGGCCATCTGGCTGACGGCCAATCTTGGCATGGCGGAAAGTACTCCGATCGGAGGATTCCCGAAGGAAATCGAGATTTCGGCGGATCTACCGGGTTTTTGTCTCGACCTCGGATGCGGCGATGGAAAACTCTCCGCGGAAATCGCGCGGAAGACAAAGTTTGTCGTTATCGCGCTCGCCACGGACAACAACGATTGCGACAAAGCCCGTCTGGAACTCGACAATGCAAATCTCTATGGAACCCGCGCGACAGCCATGGCAGGATCGTTTAAGAAGCTTCCATTTCCACGAGGTTATGGAAATTTGATTGTGACCGGGAAGTATCAGGACACTCTCGATCTCAAGGAGGTCTTTCGCGTTCTCAACCCCAACGGCATGGCGGTGCTCGGCGGGGGCAAGGCCGATGCTGGCAAACTGAAGGCCGCGCTCGACGCGGCGGGCATCAAGGACTACCGGATTTTCGGCAACTACGCAACTTTCCGGGGAAAGATGCCCGAAGGGGTGACGGACTGGACCCATTTCACTCCCCGTCCCGACAACATTTCAAAGTCGCGTGAAACAACGGTACGGCCGCCGTTCCGGACGCAATGGCTTCTCGGCGAACCTTCCCACGACAATATTGGGATCGGTCACGGCGCGATCGTCCAGGGCCGCTTCCTTTACCGAGCCACGGGAAGGAAACCGGATCAGGATCGTTACTACGCCTGGGACAGCTTCAACGGGACGCTGCTGTGGAGCCGCCCGATCGAAACGAAAAATGCCTACCGTCACGCCTTGGTGGACGGCATTTTCTATGTCATGGAGGGGGAAAAGATCGTCGCGCTGGATGCGGCGACCGGCGGGAAGAAAACGGAGTACCGACTCCCGGATGTCAGCGACCTCCGGTGGTGGTGGCTCGCCGTCGAAAAAGGCACACTCTACGCGCTGGCGCAAATTCCCCCCGCCACTCCAGGAACACAGTTCGGCATGGCCAATTATCTTTACGCCTTCGATCTGAAAAGCGGCGCGGTGTCATGGAAACACGAAAGCAAAAACCCCGTCGTTTATTCGTCCGTGGCCCTCTCCGACGGGGGGGTGTATTTCTGCACCATCGAAAAATCGAAGGACGGAAAAGAAAAAAGCGGAAAGGGCGCGGCATGGCTTCTCGACGCGAAAACTGGCAGGGAGCGCTGGCACAGCGACACGGGACTGCTCGACAGGCCCTTTTTTATTTATATCGGCGAGGACAGTTATGAGACCGCCGGTTGTTACGGCGGGAAGTATTACGTGTGGTGTTGCGTCGACGAAAAGGGGGCCAAGGGAACCAAGTCCTTCGATGCCGGCACGGGCCAACTGGTAAAGGAATATCCCGGCGTCGCGGCCGCCACATTCCAGCCCGCTGCGCCGCTCCTTTTTGTAGGAGACAAATTGTATTACAACCGCGGCAGCGTCTATAAGTGCGTAAACATCGCGACCGGAGCGGAATCGAAAGAAGGCGGAAAGTCGGGCAAAGTGGGATGCGGCCCGGGATTGTCCACCGAGAATTGCCTTTTCACCGGCGGACAGGGGTTTGGCGTCTACGATCTTGAGGCGGGAAAATACTGGAACAACCGGTTCTTCCGCACCGATTGCGGAGGCGGACCTTTCGTCGCCAACGGATTGGTCTTCCATGGGCCCATCCATTGCGGTTGTCCGTATCCCGTCACGGCTCCCGCGGCCCTGGCTCCGGCGGGGGCCGACTGGACGCCGCCAACCGCGGACAAAGAGATCGCCTCGCGGCTTGTTCCGGGGCCGGCGTTCGAAACCCCGTTAGCCGCGGATGAAAATGGCGAATGGACGCACTACCGCGCGAATCCCGGGCACACCGGGGAGACGGCGGCCGCGCCGAAATCGCCGCTGGCCATGGGATGGGGACAAAGATTCGGCGAATGCCTGACTCCACCATCCTTCGGCGGCGGCCTCGCGTTCGTCGCCTCGCGGGGGGGGCATGTCTGGGGGCTGGACCAGCGAACGGGGGAAATCCGCTGGAGATTTTCATGTGGAGCGGGCGTTCGCGTGACGCCTGCGTTCGGGCGTGGCCGCGTCCTCTTCGGTTCGGACGACGGCTGGATTTATTGTCTGGACGCGAAGACCGGCAAAGCGGCCTGGCGGTTCCGCGCGGCGCCGGAGGAGTACTACATCAACATCGAAGGGCAGATCAAATCGGCCTGGCCCGCGACGTCGGGCGTCATCGTGGAAGGCGGCGTCGTGTACGGCGCGGCCGGCCTTTTCTCCAGCGAAGGAACCTATCTTTACGCGCTCGACCTTAAGAAGGGAAAGCCCGTCTGGACAAAACAGATCGGCCTCAAGCCGGAAGAGGTTTCCCTGGACGGAATCATGACGCTTTCCGGCGACACGCTGATCGTAACCGCATACAAAACCGCCGGGACTTTGGGATATCGAAAAACGGACGGCCAGAGCGCCGGGTGGCGCCTGGCCGGCAACCGCTGGATCGTCGGCTCGGAAACAGTCGCTGAGGGTGACATCTTCTTCTGCGGAGGTCTCGGCCGCGGGGTTCCCTTCCTTTATCCGAATGGCAGTACGGCCTTCTCCGTCGTGGACATCAAAACGGGACGCCAGTACGGAAAGGCCGGCGGGCCAATAACCGACCACGATAACACGCGGTTTCATCAGGTCACTTCCAACCAGGTCGCTCCGGTGTTGGGCCGGCAGATCATCGTGGGAGACGGCGACGGTTACGACCGGGCAAAATTTTGCGGGATACTGAATCAGGAACCCAAGAACATCAAGGCGTCGAAAATCTGGTCGGTTCCCTTGTGGCCGACAAACGATCAAAAGACATCCGCCCTGGCGCTGGCAGGTAATGTCATCCTGGCTGGCGGGACATCCGAGGTCGTCGCGTTCGAAGCCAAGCCGGAGGGCAGGGAACTGGGACGGGTCAAGCTGCCGGGAAAGATTCTTCGCAACAGTCTTGCCGTGGCGGGCGGTAAGGTCTTCGTTGTGACCGAAGAGGGCGGCTTTTATTGCCTGAACGGAACATAATCCGAGAACGGTCGGTTACAGCACGACCCGGACCACTCGCAGGACGAAGACCGATTCCTCCTCCTCGGATTTAGCGCCAAATTGCGGTTGCCGATCGTTTGCCATGCATATCGCGAGGATGACGTGATGATTCGGATCATCTCGGCACGCAAAGCTACATCAAATGAACGCAAACAATATGGGGGTTACCTATGAGGACGGAATATGACTTCACAGACTCGGTGCGGAATCCCTACGCCAAACATTTCCGCAAGCAGGTCACGATGCGCATGGGAACGGATGTAATCGAGTACTTCAAGGCCTTGGCCCGGGAAACCGGAATGCCATACCAGAACCTGATCAACCTCTATCTGCGCGACTGCGCCCATTCGGGGAAGAAACTTTCTCTGAAATGGGCACCATGAGACCGCACAACAACGGCGTCCATTCGATGCCGCTTGAGGATGCCGGCGACGGCTCCATTGTCGATGGCGTGATCCGAATGGCGCTTTGTTAAACCCACGGCGGTCGAGGCCGCCCGCCCTCCATGTGGAAAATGCTGATGTTTTCGTTTACTGGAGGGCGGCTGGTCTCAGCCGCCGTTGGGCTTGACAACGCGCTTAGCTAAGCGCCATTCAGGCATGACCCTTACGCGCTCATGGTATATGGGCGAGGTCTGCGGGTGTCTTTCGTGTCTCTTCCCCGTGACTTGTGCGGGAACTTGAAGCGGGGGGGCGCACGGAGTAGGCTGTGGGCCAGACAGCCGGCGCCGCGGATAATCGTTGGAGGGGATATGTCCAAATCGAAATGCCTGTGGTCCGGTTTAATTGCCGTTGCTTTGAACCTGTCCATGCCGACGTTCGATCTTTCCGCGGCGGGGCAGGCGGTGGAGTTGACGTCGCAACAGAGCGAGGCGGTTAGCGACGACGTGCTGATGCCCGCGGCGCCGCCGGTCTACACCGTGCGCCTGGTTTCCCGCCCGCCGGCGATCGATGGAAAGCTGGACGACGCGGCCTGGCAAGGCGTGCCGCTCTTAAACCGCTTCTACCAGGACAACGGTAACGGGCCCATGAAATGGGATACCAATGTGCGCCTGGTCCGCGACGCGCAATACCTGTATCTCGGCGTCGAATGCCTGCATCCCGATATTGCCGGCGTTCCGATCGTTACGACCACGCGGGACAAAGTCCGCTGGGACGGCAATACGCTCGAAATATTTCTGCATGGCGATCGCACTTCGCCCGATTTCACGCAAATCATCTTCGACATGGGCGGCGCTTTTACCGATATGTTCGCCGGTAATGAGCTCTGGGACGGCGACATCGAGGCGAAAACCGAAGTCGGCGGCACAGGCTGGCGTCTGGAGGCGCGGCTGAAGCTCGCGGACATGGTGGGCGTGGGAAAAGCGATTCCGCAACTCTGGGGCTTCAACATCGCCCGCAACATGCGGGGAAGTTCCGGAAGTTGGGCGCGGCTGATCGGCAACTATCAACAGCCTGATCTGTTCGGGCTGCTGACATTTGCCGGCGCAGGGCCGTCGGTCGAAGCGCTGCGCATCGGCACTTTCGTCCTGCCAGACGAATCCGCCAGGACGATTCCAGTCCACCTGCGGCTTGCAAACGGCGAATCCGTGGAGCGCAAATGCACCGTGGAACTAATTCCGCTTGCTACAAACGGTCCGCTTAAGACGACAGTTCAAACCCTCACGATTCCCGCCGGCGCGACCGCCAATCTGGTGCAACTTGCCGACGCGGCGGGCGCCAGGAGCATGCGGCTGACCATGAGCTGCGACGGCAAGAAGAGTTTCGAGGCGGAGCTTCCCATCCGCAGGGCGCCGGTGGCGCGCGAAAGTATCACGACCAAGGAACTGTCCTGCGTGGTTCGTCCCGCGAAGCCGGTGTGGCTGGGGCGTGATGCCGCAAAGGTCTACCTGATGGCGCAATCTTACGGCAAACCGTGGCGGCAAAAGACCGAGTTGCGCTTGCTGCCGATGAACGGCGCCCAGGTTGTCTGGCAAACTGCGGTCAACGTCGACCTCGCTGAGCGTGGCTTTGCCTGCAGGACAGTAACGGTTCCGACGGCGGATTTGGCCGTCGGCTCGTATCGTCTGGAGTGGCGGACGGGACTCGGTCTGCCGAATCCAGTCGCCGAGGTCGAATTCCTCGCGATGGACGGGCTCAAGGATCTGAACCTGCTGACCGACGCCAAAGAATTCCTGCGCGCCAAGAATTGTCCGATACCGGCGGACTCGCGCGATCTGGCGCTGGTTCAGGTGCGCCTGGAGCGTCTGGCCGGGTATATGGCCGCGGCGCAGGGCAAGGACGATGCCGACCTGGGCGCGAGCATTGCGCACGCTTGCCAGCAGCTTATGGAACTGGTGAACGAGCTCCGGACCAACGGCCGCTACGCGGACGGGCAGCGCGGCTGGCGCGAGTCGGCGTTTTACTCGCCGGTCGACGGGTCCGCGCAACCCTACAGTCTGTACGTGCCCTACGATTACGCGGCTCGTCCCGGACAACGCTGGCCGCTGGAGGTCGTTTTGCACGGCTCCGGCAGCACGCACGGCGGCGAGGAGGGCTATGTGGCGGATCGGGATCGAAATAAAATCGGCGACCGGCTTGTGCTGCGACCGTTGGGGCGCGGACGCAGCAATGGCTACGGAGGCGTGCCCGGCAACGATGTGATCAACGAGATCGCCGAAGTGAAGGCCAATTACCGGATCGATGACGACCGCGTTCATCTCACCGGCAACAGCATGGGCGGCGGCGGGAGTTTCTCGCTGGGGGCTCAGTACCCGGACCTCTTCGCCACTTGCAAGCCGCTCTGCGGCTATGGAGCCTGGGTGCCGCTCGAACAGATGGTGAATCTGCCCACCTTCGTGCATCACGGGCTGGCCGATGCCACGGTGGCCGTGTCGTCGTCGATTCTCGCCGTCGAACGCATGAAATATTACGGCTGCCCGGTGCAGTTGTACTTGTATCCGAATGTCGGCCACAAGGTTGGCGACACCGCCAACCGGGTCACGCCCTGGGAATCGATCAAGGACATCCGGCGCGATCTACAGCCGACCAAAGTCATCCTCAGCGGCAATATACTCAGCCAGACGCACGCTTACTGGCTCTCGGTCGGCAAGTTCGCCGATTTGAGCAAGGTCGGCTTCGTCTGCGCGACCTTCGTCGGCGGCAACCATTTGAACATCCGGGCCCGCAACGTCGAGTGGCTGAAACTGAGCCTGCCGTGCAAATGGGTGGCCCCGGAACGGCCGCTGAAAATCACGCTCGATGGCGGGCGCATCTGGATGGATCTGCCGCTGCAACCCGCGGCCACGGCCGTCTATATTCAGCTCACGGACGCGGGTCTGACCGCCACGTTGACCGCGCCGCCGGAACTGGCCGACCCGACCCTGAACACGGGCGGCGGCGCGGCGCAATTGTTCTGCGAGGGCCGGCCGCTGCGGATCGTCTACGGCACGCTGGGCAACGAGGCCCAAAAGGCCGCCTCTGAAAAACTGGCGAAAGAGATCAAGCATACGAGTTTCTCGTACGGCGACTTTCAGGTCGGAAGCTGGCCGCTGCTCAAGGACAGCGAAGTGACTGCGCAGGTGCTGGCGGCCTGCGACCTGGTGCTGCTGGGCGGTCCCGGCGAGAATGCGCTGGTGGCGCGTATGGCGAAGGATTTGCCGGTCAAGTTTAAGGATGGCGCTATTTCGGTGGAAGCCGATGCGCCGATGCAATGGCCGACCGATCAGGTGGCCTTTACGCTTTATTACCGCAATCCCTTGCAGCCGGAACGGCGTATCTGGTGGGTGGCGGGCATGCGCAGCAAGGAGCAGTTCGAACGGTTGACGCGCGCAAACGAACAAGCGCTGACAGTCTGGCAGCCTGGCAAGGGGGCCTTGCTGGCCTACGCCTATGCCGACGCGCAGTGGAAACTCCATCGCCCCGGCCCGCACAAACCGGCCGCACAGGTCTGGAAGGACGAGAATGAATTGCGCCGGTCGTTTGTGGACGAGTTGAAGAAGTCGTTCCCGGTGGACCTGGCCGTGCTGGCAATGGACCCACAGGTTACTTACGACTGGTCGTCGCTGACCGCGGGT
This sequence comes from bacterium, assembly GCA_025360745.1. Classification (GTDB taxonomy): domain Bacteria; phylum Verrucomicrobiota; class Kiritimatiellia; order CAIKKV01; family CAIYGI01; genus CAIYGI01. The sequence continues at coordinate 6,375 of JANYBP010000094.1, read as the reverse complement.
GAAGCCGTGGACGGACTGGAGCATGCGAACCTGTTCATATTGCGGCTGACCGGTGGCGAATTAAAACGCTGGCAGACTTCGCTCGCCGCGCCGGCGAAGAGCGGCGCCGCAAGCAGAAGGCGCGCCTTGGGTTTCGTCTGGGCCGGGATGCCCTCCGGGCAGCTTGTGGATGACCAGGTATATCGCGTGCTGTTGGATAGCCCGGTGGCGGGAAGTCTGTCCAGCCGCGCCGAAATCCGGGTCGCGGAATTCGTCAGTTGGGAGCGTGTTGAACCAGTGGCGCAAAGTTACCTGCAGGCCCTGGGGCTGCGGGCTGCGCCTGAAATGCGCAAATCGCCGGATTCGACAAAATAGCGACATCGTATCGGAAAGCGGTTGGAGCAATGACATGATGAAAAAAATCGGGGGATCGCTTATGGCGGTATCGGCGGCATGTGTGCTCGCGGCGGCGGCGTCCAGCGCGACGGCGGAGGACGGCGGGGTCACGGGTATACGGGCGGTGCATCGCAACGGCCAGACTTTTGTGACGTGGAAGGATGCCGCCGCCGGAGAGGCCGGGGCGAAATTCCGCTATGCGATTTATCGTTCCGTGCGGCCCATCACCCAGACCAATCTTGGGCTGGCCGAGAAGCGCGTCTGGGGCGTCGTCAACAATTCCGCCAGGTTGTACAGTTTCTCCTTCGACAAGCGTCTGCCGGTGGACAGACTTGATCCACGGCGTCCCACCTGCGTGATTGAGGAGGGCGGCAAACCGTTGCCGGACGGCTCGGGCGTCACGGCGATCACGCCGGACAAAGCCGGCGGGAGTTTTTACGCGGTGGCCGCGACCGATCTGGAAGGCAAGCAGATCGGTGAAATCGCGCCGGGCGAGAGCGCCACCGTCGAAGCGGTGGAGGAACGGGTGGCGCCCATCGAGCCGATCCGGGTTTGGGCGTCGCGCGATCGCAAAGACCAGACAAGCGCGCTGAGCGGCGAGAAGGGCTTGCCGCTGATGGTGCAGTTGCACTCCAGCGGCGGCTACGACTACGTCGGCAAACATGCCAGCGGCGATTACTACAACTACTTCGGCCCGCGCGAATGGGGATACCAGGAGGGCATGCCCGGCGCCTTTGACGTTGACGAGGAAAAGGGCGGCGGCGCCAACGGCCCCCGGCGCTTGCGGGTGCAGCCGACGGAGTGCATCGTGGACTTTCGCGATGGGGTGAAGCCGTTCGAGACCTGCTGGTTCGGCTACTACTGCGCGCCGCAATGGGCCGGAAAGAGCGAAGCGCGCGCCTATCCCTTCACCGAACTGCGTACGCTCTGGACGGTGGAGTGGGTGATCGAGAAATACGCCGTCGATCCCGAGCGGGTGTATGGGATGGGCGGCTCGATGGGGGCCTGGGGTTCGATCGGTCTGCTGCTACGTCATCCCGAAATCTTTGCCGCGCTCTACCCGGCCATGCCCCGTATGCGTCAGCGGGGGCTGCCCGGGGTTGCCGGGTATGCCAAGGGGAATGAACTGATGTACGACGGCAAGACGACTTACCTGGAACGTATGGACTCGGTGCGCTGGGTCTCGGAACATCGCGAAGACCTGCCCTTCCTGGGCTGGTCCATCGGCAGGCAGGACGGCTTTGCCACCTGGCAGGAGCAGGTGGACATGGTCAAGGCCTTGAGCGCGGCGCACCACGGTTTCGCATTCGCCTGGAACAATTTTGGGCATGGCACCGACACGAAGTCGGGTTCGGCCCCGATTGCCCTGGTCAAAAAGTACTATCCCCCCGAGAAGTTCGCCCGTAACCGGAGTTATCCCGCCTTTGCGAACAGTTCGATTGACCAGGACCCCGGGCCCGGCGATCCCAAGCTAGGCGACATGGAGGGCGGGATCAACCTTGGCTTTCACTGGAAGGATCCGGCCGATGAAACGTCGCGCTGGTCTGTAAAACTCGGCAACGAGCTTTGCAAGGCCGAAATGACCGTTGACGTCACTCCGCGGCGCTGCCAGAAGTTCAAGGCCAAGCCTGGCGAAAAGTTCAAGTGGACCAACTCCGCCGGCGGCAACGGCGAACTGAACGCTGATGCGAACGGTCTCGTTACGGTCCAGAAAGTCAAAATCTTTCCCGGCAAGGAGACGATGCTGACCATCATGCGTTAGAGCGATGGCCGTGCTGCGCAGCGCCACTCCGCGGAGCAGCAAGGTCGGCGCTTGCGGGCGACAAAATGGTCGGCTTTCGCAGTTTGTGGAGGTCGGGCTCCGTCCCGACCGCACCGGATGCGGCCAGATTGAGCATTGTCGCCGATGGTTCACACAATATCCGGCGTTTGCGCCTCGGTCGCCTCCGCCAGCTCCCTGACGAATAATTGTGTATCTGCCCGCCAAGGTATGACAGAATCCTGTCGGCGCAAGCGCCGGTAATTTTTCGCGAAATAATCTCAGTCTCAACGTCCGGTTTTGTGAATTGCCATGAGCATGCGATTCGTCACCTTTGAGGGCCCGGAAGGCGCCGGCAAGTCCACGCATATCGCCCAGCTGGCCGGGCGGCTGCGCGCGGCCGGCAACGAGGTTCTGACCACCCGCGAGCCCGGCGGCACGCCGACGGGCGAGGCGATTCGCGGTCTGCTGCAGCACGATGCGTCCGGCGAGGCGCTGTCCGTGGAGACCGAACTGCTGCTCTTTGCGGCCAGCCGCGCGCAACTCGTGCGGACGGCGCTGCTGCCGGCGCTGGCGCGCGGGGCCTGGGTTTTGTGCGATCGCTTTGCCGACTCCACCACGGCCTACCAGGGTTACGGGCGGCAACTGGATCTGAAGCGCATCGCCTGGCTGAACGAGCTGGCCATGGGCGAATGCCGTCCGCGCCTGACCCTGCTGCTGGATGTGCCGGTGGAGGTCGGTTTCGCGCGTTTGACGCAGCGTCATGCCGCGACGGCCACGGGGCACGACCGCATGGAGCGCCAGGGGCGCGATTTTCACGAACGCGTGCGCGCGGGCTTTCTGGAGATCGCGCGGCGCGAACCGGAGCGCGTCCGGCTGATCGACGCCACGCGGGCGCCGGAGGTTGTGGACGAGGAAATATGGAGAATAATTCAGGATGAGTTTGCCGGCTGAACTTGAGCCGATCTTCGACCTGTTCCGCGCCGGCTTCGAGCGTGGCCGCCTGGCCCACGCCTATCTGGTGGTCGGGGCGCCGCGCGGGGAAGGCGGCGCCTTTGCCGCAGAGGCATTGGCGCTGCTCTTCTGCACCGCAAAGGATGGCGCGAAGCCCTGTCATGCCTGCGACGGCTGCCGTCGCGCCGATTCCGGCAGGCATCCCGATGTGCTATGGGTCGAGCCTGAAATGAAGTCGCGCATCATTGGCGTGGATACGGTGCATGAAGCCATGCGCATGATCGCGCAGACCTCCTTCTCCGGCGGCTGGAAGGCCTGCGTGATCGTGGGCGCCGACAGGCTGGGGGAACAGGCCGCCAACGTTTTTCTCAAAACGATCGAGGAACCGCCGCCGCGCTGCCTCTTCCTGCTGTTAACGGACAATCCGGCGGGGGTGCTGCCGACGATTTTTTCCCGCTGCCAGCAGATCGGGCTGTCGGGCGGCCAGGTTGGCTTGCCCCTGGAGTGGCGCGAACCGCTTCTGGCCATCCTGGGCGTCACGGAAGAGTCGCAGGGTGTGGTCGGGGCGTTTTCCCGCGCCGGAAATCTGCTGGCGCTGTTGAAGCAGATGCACGAGGCGGTGGAGAAGGAAGAGGATGAGAATTACACGCCGCCGCCCGAGATGAAGCGGGATGAAAGCGAAAAAGTGCTCAACGCGCGCATCGAGGCGCGCTACCGCGAATTGCGTCAACTGGCGCTGCGGGCGCTGCTGCTCTGGTATCGCGACCGGATGGTGCTGGCGAGCGGCGCGGACGCCGGCCTGATCCATTACGCCGACCAGCGCGAGACGCTGGCGCGGCAGGCCGCGGGACTGACTTGGCGAAAGGCCGCGGCTCAGGTACAAATGGTGGAGGAGATGCAGCGGCAACTGGACCGCAATCTGCCCGAGGACACCGTGCTGAATTACGGCTTTACGCGCTCGATGGCGTGAGCGTGGAGAACGGCATCATGGTTCGTATGGCACAGATTGAGCTGGAAGACGGCAACGTGGTGGCCGCCGTGACGCCGGGCGGCATGGCGCTGCGTGTCGGCGACTGGTGCGTGCTGGACGGCGGACGCAACCAGGAGTTCGGCCGCGCGCTGCGGATTGACGAAAGCGCGCCCGACTTTCCGGTCGGGCAGCGGCCGCCGATCGTGATGCGGCCGGCGAACGGGCAGGACCGGCGGCGCGCTGAGGAAAATGTGGCCGAGGGCTGCAAGGCCATGGCGGTGGTCGCGCGCGTGGCGCAGGCGGCCGGTCTGCCGATGCGCCTGCTGCGCCACCGCTTCAGCTTCGATCGCGCGGTCCTGCATGTGACCTATGTGGCCGAGGAAAAACTGGACGCCCGCGAAGTGGCGCGTATGATCGGCCAGGAGTTGAAAGTTTACGTGGCGATGTGGCAGATCGGCGTGCGCGATGCGGCGCGGCTGGAAGGAGGCCTGGCGGTTTGCGGACGCTGCTTGTGCTGCGCGTCGTGGCGGAACGGCTACGAGGCGGTCAGTGTCAGGATGGCGAAGGACCAGGGACTGCCCGTTAATCCGCTGGCGATCAGCGGCATGTGCGGACGGCTAAAGTGCTGTCTTGGCCATGAGCGCGGCGCGGCCGGGCGGAACGCGGAGAATAATTGTCGTGGCCAAAACGCGCCTGAAGGCTGTAAAACCGGCGCGGTCAAGGGAACGTAAAGCCGTTTGTTCATGGCGAAAGAGCGTCCAAGTTCGACGGTTGGTCGAAAATCAGGAGATATGGTATGCGTATTCTTGTTTTGAACGGACCGAATTTGCAGTTGCTCGGGGTCCGCGAACCGGGCGTCTACGGCGCGCAGACGCTGGCCGCGATCATGGATGGCGTGGTGGCGCATGGCAAGGCGGCGGGCGTGGCGGTCGAGTGGGCTCAGAGCAATAGCGAGGGCGAGCTTGTGTCCCGCATCGGCGCGGCGGCGGGGAAATTCGACGGCCTCGTCTTCAATCCCGGCGCCTACACCCATACCAGTGTGGCGCTGCGCGATGCCATCCAGGGCGTGGCGCTGCCGGTGGTCGAGGTGCATCTTTCGAATATTCATGCGCGCGAAAATTTCCGCGCGACCAGTCTGACGGCGGCGGCGTGCGCCGGGCAGATCAGCGGGTTTGGCGCGCTTGGTTACAATCTGGCGCTCGACGCGTTAGTCGCGCGCTTGCGGGCGGTTAAAACAGGGAAGGATCGGGCATGAGCGGGAAAAAACCGGTCAATCTGGTGATCGTCGGTTCAATCGGTTTGGATACCATCGCCACGCCGCTGGAAAGGCGCGAGGAAGTGCTGGGCGGCTCGGTGAGTTTTGCCTGCGCGGCGGCCTCGTTCTTCAGCACAACCGGCATGGTGGGTGTGGTGGGCGACGATTTCCCCCCGGCCTACGCGGCGCTTTATGAACGTTTCGGCATCGATCTGGCGGGACTACAGCGGGTGCCGGGGAAGACCTTCCGCTGGGAGGGCGAGTATTCGACCGACATGAACGACCGCCGCACCCTGCGCACGGAACTGAACGTGTTCGCGGACTTTTCGCCGAAACTGCCGGCGGCCTACCGGGCATCGCCGTATTTGTTCCTGGCCAACATCTCGCCGGAGTTGCAAAGTCATGTGCTGGGCGAAATGACGGCGCCGAAGTTTGTGGCCGCGGACACGATGGACCTCTGGATCAATACGGCGCGCCCGGCCCTGGAGCGCGTGATCCGGTCGGTGCATCTGCTGACGCTCAACGATTCCGAAGCGCGCATGTTTTCCGGCGAACACAACCTGATCAAGGCGGCGGCCTATGTGCGGGCCATGGGCCCGACCTACGTGGTCATTAAAAAAGGCGAGCATGGCGCGATGCTTTTCGGCCCCGGCGGAACCTTCATGGTGCCGGCGTTTCCGCTCGAATCGGTGCTCGATCCGACCGGCGCGGGCGACACCTTCGCCGGCGGCATGATGGGCGCGCTGGCGGCGCTGGGGCGGACCGACGAGGCCGCCGTGCGCCTGGCGATGGTTTACGGCAGCGTGGTCGCCTCCTTTGGCGTCGAGCGTTTCAGCCTCGAACGCCTCGCCGATCTCACGCGCGTGGATATAGAATCCCGCACCGCCGCCTTCCGCAGGATGATCGCGCTCGAAGCGTGAACTGTCGGGGGAAAAGCAAAAGCGGAAAGTTGGAGCGAGCAAAAGCGGAAAGAGCGTGGAGCGAGCAAAAGCGGAATACTTGGAAGCGGAAAGGCTTGAGAATAAAGGGTTTTGTAGTACATAGGCAAGGAGTGGACGCCCC
>JANYBP010000080.1 GCA_025360745.1 bacterium | reverse complement strand
TGCGAATAGCCCGCCGAAGCCCAGCGATTCGCATTATGGCCACTCGAATACGGACGACACGGAGGTCGTCCCTCCAAAAACTGGGGAATACGGGTGTTTTTACGAATGGAGGGACGACCTCCGTGTCGTCCGGACCTGAGGAAGAGTCCAGAATGCAAATTGCTCGCCGAAGCCCGCCGACGATTGACGCGGGGCGGGTATTTTGGGACATTTTCGCGGTTCACAGCATTCAGCGAAAGGTTGAGCTCATGAGTTCCATGCGGTATCCGGCGGCGCAGGTACGCCAGTCGTTTTTCGATTTCTTCCAATCCAAGGGGCATGCCATCGTCCCCAGTTCCCCCGTCGTGCTGCCGTCCGATCCAACGCTGCTCTTCGTCAATGCCGGGATGAACCAGTTCAAGGATATATTCCTCGGCGCCCGCCAGAGCGCCTGGAAGCGCGTGGCCGATACGCAGAAGTGCATCCGGGTCAGCGGCAAACACAACGATCTGGAAGAGGTCGGGCGCGACACCTATCACCACACTTTTTTCGAGATGCTCGGCAATTGGTCGTTCGGCGACTACTACAAGCGCGAATCTTTGAGCTGGGGCTGGGAACTGCTGACCAAGGTCTGGGGACTGCCCAAGAACCGGCTGTGGGCCACGATCTACCGTAAGGATGACGAGGCCATGGCGATCTGGCGCGAAATGACCGACATTGACCCGAGCCATATTTTGCGCTTCGACGAGAAGGACAACTTCTGGGAGATGGGCGAGACCGGTCCCTGCGGGCCCTGTTCGGAAATCCATTTCGACCGCACACCCGGCGGCTGCACGCCGGCGCATGTCAACGCCGGCACCCCGGATGTGATCGAACTCTGGAATCATGTCTTCATCCAGTATAACCGCCGCAGCGACGGTTCGCTGGAGGAACTGCCTTCGAAGCATGTGGATACCGGCATGGGCCTCGAACGCATCGTGTCGGTCCTCCAGGGGCATCCGTCGAATTACGACAGCGACCTGTTCATGCCGCTGATCCGCGCCGTCGAACGCATCAGCGGATGCCGTTATAGCGGCGGCGAGGAGGCGGTCGCCATGCGCGTGATCGCCGACCATCTGCGTACGCTGGCCTTCGCCATCGCCGACGGCGTGCTGCCTTCGAACGAGGGGCGCGGCTATGTGCTGCGCCGTCTGTTGCGCCGCGCCGTGCGCTACGGCCGTAAACTCGGGCTGAAGCGGCCTTTCATGGCGGAGCTTTTCCCCGTGCTGGAGCAGAATATGGCGCCGGTTTTTCCCGAATTGTCCGCGCGTCGCAAGGATGTCCTGCAGGCGCTGAATGCCGAGGAGACCAGCTTTGCCGGCACCCTCGATCGCGGCATCGAACTGTTCGAGGTGGCCGCCTCCAGGGCACAGGCCGCGGGCGGGGTTTTCGCGGGAGCGGACGCCTTCAAACTCTACGACACCTACGGTTTCCCTCTGGATCTCACCGAGTTGATGGCCAAGGAACGCGGCCTCACGGTGGACGGCGAAAACTTCCAGATGCGTATGCAGGAGCAGCGCACCCGCGCCCGCCAGGCGCGGCACTCAGCCACGGCCGGTCAGGAGGCGGACGTACTCGCCGACCTGGTGACCAAAAATCTGCGCTCGGACTTCGTCGGCTACGACGCGCTCGAAGCGGTCTCCGAAGCGCGCGCCTTGCTGGGCGGAAAGGGCGGCGTGAACGGTTCCGTCGAATCGCTGGAAGAGGGGCAGACTGGCGCCATTGTGCTGGCGGCGACGCCTTTTTATCCGGAGAAGGGTGGCCAGATGGGCGACCAGGGTGTCCTGCGCGGCACGCTCGGCGAGTTCGCCGTGGAAGATACCCGCCAGCCCGCGGAAGGCCTGATCCTGCATCTCGGACGCATGACACGCGGGCGCATGCTGGCGGGCGGCGCCGTGACCGCGGTGGTGGACGCCGGGCGGCGCGGACGCACCGCGCGCCACCACACGGCTACGCATCTCCTGCAATGGGCGTTGCGCGAGGAGGTCAGTCCCTCGATCCACCAGGCGGGTTCCATGGTCAATGCCGAGCGTTTGCGCTTCGACTTCAGTTACATCGAGGCGCTGACGCCGGAACAAATCGCGGCCGTCGAGCGACGTGTGAACGACGCCGTGATCGCCGACCATCCGTTGCGTAAGTACGAGATGGCGTTCCGCGATTTGCCGGGGTCCGGCATCACGGCGCTTTTCGACGAGAAATATGGCGACCGGGTGCGCGTGATCGACATCGCCGGGTTCAGCCGCGAGTTGTGCGGTGGAACGCATGTCGCGGCGACGGGCGAAATCGGGCTCTTTCGCATCGTCAGCGAAAGCTCGATCGCCGGCGGTGTGCGGCGCATCGAGGCCATCTGCGGCATGCCGGCCTACGAGGCGATGGTCGCCGAACGGCAAATTCTGCGCGATCTGGCGGCGCGCTTCAGCGTCGCCTCCGCGGAAGTCCCGGCGCGGGTGCAGAATTTGTCGGACCAGACGCGCGCGCTGGAAAAAGAACTTCGGCAGCGCGAAACCGCCTCGGCGCTGGGCCGGGTGGACGCGCTGCTGGCGGCGGCCTGCAAGGCGAAGGAAGTGACGGTTGTCGCGGCGGATGTCGGCGAACAATCGCCCGATGCGCTCAAGGCGCTGGCGGAGGCCCTGCTGGAGCGCTTGAGCTCCGGCGTGGTTGTGCTCGGAGCCCTCTCCGAGGGCAAGGTTCAATTTTTGACGGCGGTCAGCGATGACTGCGTGAAGTTGGGTCTGCACGCGGGTAAAATCATCAAAGAGGTCGCCAAGATCGCGGGCGGCGGCGGCGGCGGACAGCCACAGATGGCCCGCGCCGGCGGCAAGGACGCCGCCAAACTGGGCGAGGCAGTGGCGGCGGTCGCCGGGATCGTCGAGCGCATGCGCTAGGTTGGACCATGCCCCCGCTCGACTCCATCAAGTGCCCCGCTTGCGGCGAGTCCAGTCTGCTCAAACGCGCGCCGCGCTATGACGATAATTTCCGCAAAGTCGGCGAGCGTCTGAGTTGTGTGGCCTGCGGGCATGTTTTTGCCGGTGAGGACGAGGTGCCGTTCACCAAGCGCGCGGCGCCCGCGATTTTCGATGAAACCGACCGTCCCAGAACGCCACGCATATTCCAGGAAGACGATTACGGCGGCACCTGCCTGCACTGCCGCAACTACCTCGTCAATCCCTTCACCCAGCGCTGCGGACTGCACCACCGCGTCGTGGAAGCCACCGACACCTGCAAACAGTTCGAAGCGCGCGCGGACGAAACGTAGCGGCGTATGGGCCGACCGTTGCCTCTTGTGCGGTTATGACTTGCCACGTTTGGAACCCGATGGGCCGCGTTCGCCGATCCGTGGCTTGGTAAAAGGGACAGACTGTAGGACGTTGGCGAAGGTCCACTAGGCAACGCCTACAGCCTGTCGGAAAAACTTAACAGCGGCAGACTCTATTTGACTTCCATCAGTTCTTTGCCGCAGGCGCACTTGCCGGGCTTGTCCGAGATTTGGGGACAGCCGTCCTTGCAGACATACATGCCCTTGACGCTCATTTTCACGACCTCTTTGCCGCAGGCACACTTGCCATCCTTCATGCCCGCCGCGTCGCATTTGCAGGTCGGCCCGCAACCGCACAGCATCGCCTCGCCGTTGCTGACGCCCAGCACATGCCGAGCGCTCATGGCCTTGCCGCATTTCGCGCAATTTCCGTCTTTCACGGCCAGCGTGTGGCAATCCGGGCAGACATACACCGACTGCACCGCCGCCGACTTTTCAGCGCCGACCACCGGTTGTTCGTCGGCCATCGCCGTCGTTCCACCGATCGCCAGTCCAACGCAACCGATCGCGGTCATCAGATACTTCATGCTGTTCATAATTATTCCTTCCTGTTCTTGTCCTAACATTTTGTCAGTTTCGATCGTCCACAAACATCCTATCCGGCCTCGTTGCCGTTGCGCCGAATGCGCCGTTCTCTTTACGGACCGGCCTCTGACGCAACGATCCACCTCCTTTCTAATCTCAATCCCGTAATCCATCTGAATTTCACAAAGCCATTCGCTGTCAGCCTTTGTTGTAAGCGGCCATGAAGAGCGGCGCGAAGGCTTCGATTGAAGTCGCTGTCGTATTTTCGGCGTCGCGGCGGACGTCGCTCATGATGCGGCGTTCGTTGAACGCGCGATACATCTCGATGTAGAGACTGGCCATGTCAGCGGAAAGTCCCATCGCCACCATGGCCTTTTCCGCCGTTTCGTACGGGAATTGAAAATATGTCAGGTCCGGCTTGCCGATGGCCGCGCCCAGAATCCGCGTAACCTCGTTCATCGAGAGGTCGCGTTGTCCAAGCAGGTCGTGGACCTTGCCGCCCGTGACAGTCACGGTCTGTAGTTGTTCGGCGGCCGCGGTTGCAATATCGCATGTCGCGATCATCGGAATTGGGATGTCGCCTTTCATCGGAGAGCCGTTGATGCCCTCCTTTCGAATCAACCCGATGTTCATCATCAGGTTTTCCATGAAAAACGCCGGCCGCAAGTGGACAAGTTGCAGCCCTTGAATAGCGTTCAGTCGCTGTTCCTGGTCATATAGTCCGGCGATGGGACCGGTGCCCACCCGCAGGTGCGCCCCCTGGCTGCTCAGGTTGACGACGCGGCGGACGCCGGCTTTGACGAGAGCGGCGGCGATCGCCGTCCCGACGGTATTTTGAAATTCCCTGAAGTCCTCGGCTTTCGGATTTGGAGGAATCATGGCGAAGACAGATTCGACCTTGTCGAAGGCCCGCGCCAGAAAAGCGCTGTCGTCCAAATTACCGGAATAGACCTCGGCGCCCTTGGCCGCCAACTGCTTCAATTTATCGCCGTTGCGCCCGATCGCCCGGACGCTCTTTCGATTCTCCAGCAAAATATCCGCGATTTGTCCGCCTATATGCCCCGTTGCGCCAGTGATTGCGTAAATCATCAATGCCTCCTTCGGTTGTTATTTCGCGACTTGAACGACCATATTACTTTCTCCGCTGCATTTACCGACACCCTGCGGATATTCCAGAACATGCGTGTACCCAAGTGTCGTGAGCCGCTCGGCAAGTTGCCGGCTGGCCGGACAAAGCGGGTTGGGGCAGTACAATGCGATCATGGCGTCTTTCGATTCCAGGACGCTTTGCAGCCCGGCATCTTTCGTTTCCGGTCTGAGTTTGATGACTACCAGGATCGGGCGGCAATCGTCGTACCTGCCGGTCTTGGCGTTAACCAGCATCGGCGCCACGGTCAAATCGATCAATGACTTCAAGGCGTAGGTATTTATCGCATAGCGTGTTCTGTCCGTCGCCGGGCATTTGCATTGCTCTTTCTGCAGTCCGCATTGTGGGCAGGCGGTCGTTTTTGCCATGTCGCAAGCGGGACATTTTGCCTCGCATTGTTCCCGGCCTTGATTCGGCGAACAACAACCTGCCGCCGCAATGGCGACCGCCAGCGCCAAGCCGCGCGCGAAATGTTGTTTCATCGTTTCTTCCTTTCGACGGACTACAATGACGTAGATCATAGAACTTGGTGATCTGACGGCAATGCGTAGAACCCTGATAGTACGATGCCATTTTCCTGATCCAGCGCCGGCCCCGATTGAAATCGGGGACTCTGATCGAAGTCAAAAAGTTCTCCCATGAGACCATAATCGCAAAGGGTCGCTTATGGGTGGTGGCCAGGTAGGGCGGCCTCGCCGAGGCCGCCGAAACTTGGCTGAGAACCGGCAGGCAGTTGTGTGTGGATCGAAGACAGCGCTCTCGGCGAGCGCGCCCTAACTTTCCATTTCACTACGTACTGAAGCATTACCCATTAACTGCGCCCAACATCGTTCCGGTCAACCGGCCTCAGCGTTTACGCTCCACGGCCACACGGTCGGCACGGAGGCCGGCCCTCCAGAAGCATGCGCTTGTGTTTCTTGATGACGGCCGCTGGTATATGGAGGATTAATCCCGCGTTGGTGACGGTGATGCACTCTCTCGTCGTTTTCGATGACGGCCGCTGGAGGGCCGGTCTCCGTGCCGGCCGCGTCAACCTGTCGAAATCGCTTCGACAACACCTTATGGCAGCCTCGCCAGGCAAGGATATGGATGAAGGATTGCGACAGTGAAGGATTGCGATCTTGACCCAGCGGAAGGCTGCGGCTAAAGATAGTGGTGTCAGCGGTGGCGTGGTAAACCGGCAGATGCGCAAGCTGTGGGAGTTATTGGAGAACGATCGGCCCCTGCGCCGACTGGTGGAGCAGGCCAAGGTCCATCTGGAAAATACGCGTCAATCCATGCGTAATCCGCAAGGAAAGATTGAAGGAGCAAAATGAGGCTAAGCGCTATTTCGAGGGCTGACCCCAACCGCCTCTGAGGGCTGACCCCAACCGCCTCTCCCAACCGCCTCGCCAGGGCTGACCGACAGGATTCCGCTGAAATAGTCCGTCTCCCCGTTGTGGACCCGGCCCGGCGGTGAACGCGGCGCAGGCATGGAACTCTATCAGCGACGGCATATTGGTCGTAGTGCAAGATGAGTCGGTGAATACTTTTCCCGGCTAAGGGCAATGCCCTTCGGTAATTCCCGCTGACAGCAGGCTACTCCAGTGCATCGTTCTTGAGAAGATACATGTTCAAGGCGGTCATTTCTTCGATGATGGCGAGCAGGTTTTTGTAGTTTGTAGACAAGCGGCGCGCCACGGGTT
>JANYBP010000123.1 GCA_025360745.1 bacterium | reverse complement strand
CCCCCGAGTCCGGGCGGTTTCGGAAAATCCGTCAGCAAGCGCACTTTCAAACCGGCCCGGAAAATCACGAAAAAGCCCCGTAAATCAATGGGGGAAAGGGGGCGGTGTGCCCGTTTTTGCCCGCTATGGGATGGCAGTGTTTTTAGATGGTTATTTTAAAAAGCACCAGTTTCAATGATTTTAGCTTGCGGCGGCGGCGGAACGGCGTGAAGCGACGTAGCAGAACCGAAAAAGTCACACGGACTGCTGGCGACGTAATTGCCCGTCCAGGGAGGCGTTATGCGTCGCAAACGATAATCATGGAGTTTAATTGCAATAAACAAGGTTGACGCTGAGCGTTTGGGCGCCGGCGGCGGAACGGTTGCCGAAACAGATTTTGCGGAAGATGACTGGCAGGCGCAGACTTTGCTCGGCGTGGTTGTTGGTCGGCGGCATGCCGTTGACGTCGCGAAAGGGTTCCCCGCCCAGGTACGGAGCGCTGCAATGATGAAAACAATCTTCGCCAGATAAGCGTCAGCGTTCAACTTGCTTTTCCGGCCCTTTTCATGCACTATTGTTCGTAACGAAGGGCATCTTTCAGGCGGATTCATGATCAACATCAGCATGGGGTTTTCACCCTGTCCTAACGATACGTTCATGTTTCATGACGTGGCGGCGGGCGCCCTGGCGGCGGACGGCTACCAGGTCGAGGTCCACCTGCACGATGTCGAAACCCTCAACGAACTGGCCTTTGCGGGACGCTACGATCTGACCAAGATGTCGGTCGCCGCCTCGCTGCGGGTCCGTCAGGTTTACCAGCGCCTGAACTGCGGCGCCGCACTCGGACGCGGCTGCGGGCCTTTGGTCGTGGCGCGCCGCCCCATTACCCACGCCAACATGGCGCAGGCGCGCGTCGCCATTCCCGGCGAGTGGACCACCGCCCACCTGCTCTTCCAACTCTGGGCGCCGCCGGCGGCGCGGAAACTCTTCGTTCCATATGACCGCATCATCGAGGCGGTGCGGAGCGGAGAGGCGGATGCGGGCATCCTGATCCACGAATCCAGGTTCGTCTTCGAGGACGCCGGCCTGGTCCGGCTGGCGGACCTGGGGGCGTGGTGGGAGAGCGAGACCGGTCTGCCCATCCCGCTGGGCTGCGTGATGGCGCGCCAGGCGCTGGGCGAACGAAGCATCGCGGAACTTGAGCGCCTGCTGAAACGCTGCATCGAGCATTCCCGTCGCGAGCCGCTGGGAACCGCCGCATACGTGCGCCGCCACGCCATCGAGATGGACGACGAGGTGATCCGCAAACATATCGCCCTCTACGTCAACGATTTCTCGACCGACCTGGGCGAGACCGGACGCAAAGCCCTGGCCGCGCTGGAGCAAAGGGCGCGCGCGGCGGGGGTGATCCAATGATCGCGCTGCTGCTGGCCACCCGCGACGAAGCCGCGCCCCTGCTGGCGGCCCTGCAGGCTGAGAAGATCGCCGATGCGCCGTTCGAGACGCACTGGTTTGCCGCGCAAGGCCGGCGGCCAGCCGGTTACGTGGCGATTACCGGCATGGGCCCCGCGGCGGCGGCCGCCGCCGCCCGCCAGCTGATCGCCGAGCGCCATGTACGCTGCCTGATCAACGCGGGCATTTGTGGAACGCTGCGCGAAGATATTGCGCCCGGCGGCATCTACCGTATCGCGTCCGCGCTGGACGGCGATGCGTTGCTGGCCGGTCCGTCAACGCCGGCCGCCCCGTTGGAACTGCGAACTGACCCGCCGCTTTGGAACGATCTCCCCGGAAAACGCCTGGCCTCGGTGAGCGAGCCGGTCTTCGGCGGCGAGCGCCGGACGCGGCTGGCGGCCATGGCCGAGCTGGTGGACATGGAGGGACACGCGGTCGCCGGTGTCGCCGCCGGGCAAGGTCTGCCATGCATTCTGATCAAAGGGGTCAGCGACCAGGCCTGCGCGCGGGGCCGCGAGGATCTGCAGCGTAATTTGCGGCAGGTCTCGCAGCGTGTTACGGAGCGCCTGCTGGCCGGACTGGAGCAGTGGCCCCGCGAAGCCGAAAGCCTGGCGCGCCGGTTGGCGAATTTCGTGAAGGTGGAACATACGATATTCAGCCTGCCGCTGCTTTTCGCCGGGGCCTGGCTGGGCGCCGGCGGCCGGATGCCGTCCGTGCGCGTTCTGCTGCTGGTGGCACTGGCCGGGCTGGGTGCGCGCACGCTGGGGATGGCCATGAATCGGATACTGGACCGCCGACTGGACCTGCTGAACCCGCGCACGGCGGGCCGCGAACTGCCCAGCGGCCGCATGACCGCGCTACAGGGGTGGTCCGTGGCGGGCATGGGGCTGTGCGCCTACATCCTGGCCTGCGCCACGCTGGGTCCGGTCTGCCTGCGCCTGTCGCCGATTCCGGCGGTCGTGTTGATCGGCTACTCGTTGCTCAAGCGGTTTACCGTCTTCTGTCATTTCGGCATCGGACTGGCGCTGGCGTTCGGACCGCTGGGGGCCTACGTGGCGGTCACCGGGCGTGCGGTCACGGACCCGGCGATTGTGCTGCTGACCGCCTTCACTTTCCTGTGGATCAGCGGCTTCGACATCGTCTATGCCCTGCAGGACCTGGAGTCCGACCGGCGCAGCGGAGTGCACAGCCTGCCCGCGGCCCTGGGTGGCTGGTGGGCGCAGGTGGTGGCGGGCGCCGTCCATGCCATCGCCGCGCTGCTGGCCGTGGCGCTCTGGCGCGTGACCGGCGGCGGCCTGCTGGCCGCGATCCCGCTGGCCGTGACGATCGGCGCCTTCGCGGCGGCCTATAATCCGCGTTTGCCGCTGCCCGTACGTTTCTTTCCGGTGTCCGCCATCGCGGGCATCGCGGGCGCACTGATCCCCATACTGGGAGGACCGTCATGAACCTTGTGCTTGCCGTGACCGGAGCGAGCGGCGCGTTCGCCGCCGAGTTGCTGATGCGTAAGTCCCCCTGGCCGGTCTCGCTGGTCGCCAGCGAGTGGGGCAAGGATGTGTCCGGCCGCGAGTGCGGCGACTTCGACCGCCTGGCTTCGCTGGCGCAGAAGGTCTACGAGGATCGCGATCTGGCGGCGCCCATCTCCTCCGGTTCCGTGCCGACTCGCGGCATGGTGATCCTGCCCTGCTCCACCAACACGCTGGCCAAAATCGCGCAGGGGATCGCCGATTCCCTGATTACGCGCACCGCGCACTGCCACCTGAAGGAGGGGCGCAGACTGCTGCTGTGCGTGCGCGAAACGCCGTGGACGCTGATCGACGTGAACAACGCCGCCGCCGTGGCCGCCGCGGGCGGCACGATCATGCCGCTCTCGCCGCCCTTCTTCCAGATGGGCGGCAGGGATCCGGCGACCATCACCATGACCGATTTACTGGACGCGTATGTGGACCGGGTGCTCTCCGTGCTGGGACATCCGGCGGCCCGCAACTGGGAAACCCTGCTATGAGCCTGACCGACCTGCGTTCCTTCCTGACCCTGCTCGAAGCCCGGGGCGAACTGCTCCGGGTTGCCTGCGAAGTCGATCCCGACCAGGAGATCGCGATCATCCAGCATCGCGTGCTGGCCGCCGGCGGGCCGGCCCTGCTCTTCGAACACGTCAAGGGCTCGCCCTACCGGCTGGTCAGCAACCTGTTCGGCACGCCCCGGCGCGTGGCCATGGCGTTCGGGCGTCCGCCCGCGGAGATCGGCGGAGAGGTGGCGGGACTGGCCCATCGTCTGATGCCGCCCTCGGCGCGCGCGCTATGGTCCGCCCGCAAGAGTTTGTGGAATCTGGCTGGCGTGCGACTGCGCGGCGTGCGCGGCGGGCCGGTTCTGGACCGGGTTTTTGAGCCGCCGCAACTCGACCGGCTGCCCGTGCTGAAATGCTGGCCGCTCGACGGCGGCCCGTTCTTCACGCTGCCCCTGGTGCATACCACGGACCCGCGCACGGGCGTGGGCAACCTCGGCATTTACCGGCTGCAGCGCTTCGATGACCGTTGCACGGGCATGCACTGGCAGATCGAAAAAGGCGGCGGATTCCATTTTCAGGCGGCCTGCGAGCGCGGCGAACCGCTACCGGTCAGCGTAATTCTTGGTGGACCCCCCGCGCTCACACTGGCCGCCATCGCGCCGCTGCCCGAGGGCATCGACGAGCGACTGCTGGCCGCGCTGATCATGGGCCGGCCATTGGACGTGATCCGCCGTTCGACCACCGGCCACCGCGTTCCGGCGCGGGCCGAATTCGTGCTGGAGGGTTCGGTGACGCCCGGCGAGTTGCGGCAGGAGGGTCCTTTCGGCGACCATCTGGGACATTACTCGCACAGCGCACGCTTCCCGGTTTTCCGCGTGGCCCGCCTGCTGGCGCGACGCGACGCGATTTACCCGGCCACCGTCGTCGGCAAGCCGCCGCAGGAGGATTATTTCATCGGCTGCGCGCTGCAGGAACTGACCCTCCCGCTGCTCAAACTGCTGCGTCCGGCGATCGCCGATATCTGGGCCTACCCTGAAACCGGCTTCCACCCGCTGTCGGTGCTCTCCGTGCGGGAGCGCTATCCGCGCGAGGCCCTCAAGCACGCGCTGGGTGTGCTGGGCGAGGGACAACTATCGCTGACCAAGGTCCTGATCGTGGTGGACGGGGAGGTCAACGTGCGCCGCTTCGCCGACGTCAGCCGCGCGGTCTGGGAAAACCTGGATGCAGCCGAAGGGCTCCACCTGCTGGCGCCGACGGCCCAGGACACGCTGGATTTCACGGGCCCGGCCATGAACACCGGCAGTCGTTTGATTCTGCTGGCCACCCGCGGCGACCGGCCGAAACTGAGGACGCAACCGCCCCCCGCCCCGCCGCCGCCCGCATCCGTCGCGCCGGGTATCCGCGCGCTGGCGGCCGTCGGCGCGGCGTTCCTGGTGGCCCAGGTGGCGCCGGACGCCGACAAGGCGGCGATCCGCGAGGCGCTCGCGCGGCACCCGGCCACCCGCGATTACCTCTTCCACGTCCTGGTTTCCGAGGACGTTCCGGTGCATGACCCCTGCCTGGTGCTGTGGGGCTGGTTCACGCGCTTCGATCCGCTGGCCGACCTCTACCCGGCCCGCCGTGTCGTGGAAGGGAACCGGCTGATCCTGCACTTCCCGATTGCCATCGATGCGACCTGGAAGCCGGGCTACCGGCAACCCGTAGCCTTCGATCCCGAGCGCGCCCGCCAAGTCGTCCAGCGCTGGGAGTCTTACGGCATCGCCCCTCCCCCTGAACCCTGAACCCCGCCCTGAACCCTGAACCCCGAACCCTACCCCCTGCCCCGTGAACCCTGACCCCCGAACCCTGCCCCCTGAGCGGCCACACCGCGACTCCCTGATGGACGCCCGCGACAACTGCCGGATGTTCGATCAGATCGCGCCGCGCTACGATTTGCTGAACCGGCTGATGTCGTTGGGAATGGACCGCTACTGGCGTCGGCGCGCGATCGAGGCCCTGTCGGCGAGCGGCCAGGGCCGCTTTCTTGACATCGGCTGCGGCACCGGCGATGTGACCCTGGACCTGCTGCGTCGGTATCCTGACCCCGTTGTGACCGGCATCGATCTGTCGCAGCCCATGTTGAACCTGGCCGTCGCCAAGGCGCGCCGGGCCGGACTGAATGCGCGCGCCACTTTCCAGGTCGGCGACGCCACGGCCCTGGCGTTCGGGCCGGAAATCTTCGACGGGATCGTCTGCGCCTTCTGCTTTCGGAACATTGCGCAGCACGCCGCCGCGCTGGGCGAGATGCGGCGGGTGCTGCGCCCCGGCGGCCGACTGGCGATCCTGGAATTGACGCCTCCCTCCAACCGCCTGATGCGGCCTGTGCATTGGCTGTACACGCATCGGCTCGTGCCGCTACTGGGCCGTTGCCTTTCGCTGGGCGGCGCTTACCGTTACCTGGCCGAATCCATCGACCACTTCCCGCCCGTGCCGCGGGTGCTGGATTCAATGCGCCAGGCCGGCTTCGAGGATGCCGAGGCCCGCCCCCTCAGCGGCGGCGTGGTGACGCTCTTCAGTGGCTTGAAACCACGTCGGCCATGGTGATACTGTCAAAAGCGGTTCCAGTGTGTCTATAATCGGTTTGGCCACTGACGCAAAGCCCCAGGATGGAACGAGTACGAGACATGGCAACCGTTCACCACGGATTACGCGGAAACAATCCGGACGCTGTGATACCACCCGCGCTGTGCTTTGCCTCCGCCCCCTACGCGAACCAACTGCCGTTGGCGCATTTCATTCCGGACGTCGCGCCCAACGCGCGGCTGCTGACGGTTGACCATCCCTCGTCCGTGCCGGCGCAGTTGGAGTCCGGCGCCGTGGACGCGGTCTTGCTGCCGGTGGTGGAACTGGCGCGGCGTCCGAACCTGGAGATGGTAGACGGCCTCGGCGTGTGCGCCGCGCGCAAGGTGCGCAGCGTGCTGCTCAAGTGCCGGGTCCCGCTGCGCGAGGTAGGGACGGTGGAGGTGGACCCGGCCTCGCTGACCTCCAACGCGCTGGTGCGGGTGTTGTTCAAGCACCACTGGAAGCAGGAGGCGCTCTTCGTGGAACCCGGCGCCGTGTCCGCGCCCGACGCCGCGGTGATGATCGGCGACCGGGCCCTGTGCGCGCCGCCTGCGGCGGGCGGGGATATCGACCTCGCCGCAGCCTGGCACGACATGACGGCGCTGCCCTTTGTGTTCGCGGTCTGGGTACACCGGCGGTCGCATCCCCACGCCGGGGCCCTCGCGAGCATCGCACAGGCGGCCAAACGCCGGGGTGTGGCGGAATTGCCGATGCTGGCCGGCCTGGTCGCGCAGCGCTTGGGGCTGGACAAGGCCGCCTGCCTGGACTATCTAACCACCTGCATCTATTTCGACGTGGGGGACCCGGAGCGCGAAGCCATGCGCCTGTTTTGGCGACTGGCGGTTCTGGCGCCTTTTCTGGAGTCTGTCGGTTCTGGACCCGGATTTACCGAGTAGGAAATAATCAGCGTGAATGAAGTCGAAAACAAACTCAGGCGGCAGGACTGGAGCCAGGGCCGGATCACGGCCGCGGAAGCGCTGGAACTGCTGCGCCGGGCCGACACCGCGGAATTGATGGGCCGCGCCGATGCGCGGCGTCGCGCGCTGCACGGCCGCGACACCTATTTCACCCACAGCCTTAATCTCAATCCCACCAACATCTGCGAGAACCAGTGCGAACTGTGCGCCTTCTGGCGCGAGGCCGCTTCCGGGGAGGCGTACTTCCTGACCCTCGACGAGGCCCGCCAGCGGTTGCTGGAGGCCCGCGCGTCCGGCTTGACGGACCTGCACATCGTGGGCGGAATTCAGCCGCAGAGCGACCTGGCCTATTACGAAGCGCTTTTCGGCATGGCGCGCGAGATCATGCCCGCCGTGCTGCGGCAGGGATTGACGGCCGTGGAGATTCACTATCTGGCGCGGAAAGCGGGCCTGGACACCCGCGCCGTGCTGCGGCGCCTGCAGGCCGCCGGACTGGACGCCATGCCGGGCGGGGGCGCCGAGATTTTTGGGGCCGCCACCAGGAAGCGGATTTGTTCGCACAAGATATCCGCCGAAGAATGGCTGGCGATTCACGAGCAGGCGCACGGACTCGGACTCCCGAGCAACGCCACTATGCTCTTCGGCCACATCGAGACCGATGAAGACATTGTTGAACACATGCTGCGCCTGCGCGATTTGCAGGACCGGACCGGCGGCTTCCAGGCCTTCATTCCCTTGCCATTCCAGCCCGGCGGCACCCGCGTCGAGGGAGCGACCGGCGCGGGCGGATACCGGATTGCCCGCGTCGCGGCCCTGGCCCGCATTTTCCTCGACAACATACCGCACCTGCGAGTGCTGGTGAACTACATGGATCGCAAGTTGCTGCAGGTGCTGCTGCAGGCGGGGGTAGACGATATCGGCGGAACCAGCCTGGACGAGCGGATCGCCCTGGCCGCCGGTTCCGGCGCCGGCGGACGCTTCCGCTCGATCGATGAGATGTCGGCATTCATCGCCGCGCTCGCTCTTGAGCCGCGCCTGGTGAACAGCCGCTACCAGACGTCGGCCGCAGCCGACGAGCGCGCGACCCCGCGCCCGCCACGCCGGCGAGCTTCCGGCGTGGATGACGCATTGTCGCGAGCCGTGGACGGGCGGCGGCTCACGGCCGACGAAAGCGTGGCCCTGCTGGACGGCGCCGAGCTGTGGGAACTGGGCGCGGCCGCGCACCGGCGGCGGCGCGAGCGGACGCCGGGCGAGCGCGGCACATTCGTGATCGACCGCAATCTCAACCTCACCAACGTCTGCGAGGTCGGCTGCCGTTTCTGCGCCTTTCATGTGCCGCCCGGTTCGGACCGGGCCTTCACGCTCAGCGCGGACGAGGTGGTGGAGAAGGTCGTGGAGGCCGTCGGGCAGGGCGCCACGCAGGTGCTGGTGCAGGGCGGCCTGAATCCTGAACTGGACCTGGACTTCTACGAGCGGCTGCTGCGCGCGATCAAGCGGCGTGTGGATGTGTGTCTACATTCGTTGTCGCCGGCCGAGATTCAATACCTGGCCCGCCGCGCCGGCATCACGGTCCGGGACGCGCTGCAGCGCCTGCGGGCCGCCGGCCTGGATTCGCTGCCCGGCGGCGGCGCGGAAATCCTGGTCGATGCGGTGCGGCGGGTGGTCAGCCCGCGCAAGATCAGCGCCGACGACTGGTTCGCTGTCATGGAGACCGCGCATGGGCTCGGCATGAAAACCACGGCCACCATGGTCTACGGCCTGGGCGAGACGAGCGCACAGCGGGTGGAGCACCTGCTGCGTGTCCGTTCGCTGCAGGACCGCACCGGCGGTTTCACCGCTTTCATCCCGTGGAGTTTCTCGCCGCAGCGCACGCAACTACAGATCGAACCCGCGACCGGTGTGGATTACCTGCGGATGATCGCCCTCTCCCGGCTGGTGCTGGACAATCTGACGCACATCCAGGCGGGCTGGATCACCGAGGGTCCCGATCTGGCGCAATTGGCGCTGGTGTTCGGCGCGGACGACTGGGGCGGCATCCTGATGGAGGAGCAGGTGGTGCGCGCCACCGGCACCGCCTACGCCGTGGGGATCGAAAGGGTCACGGCACTGATCGCCGAGACCGGCTTGACGCCTGTCCAGCGCACCACCCAGTACGTTCCGCTGCGCGTGATGCGGAGCTGACTATTTCGCCTTGGCAGGCGCCGCGGGAGCGGGTGTGACGGTGTCGAAGGCCTCGATGGCCCAGGTCATGGCGACATCTTCGCCCAGCATCTTGAGCCCGTTCGGCAACGTCATGTTGTAGGAGACGCCGAAATCGGAGCGCGCGATGGTGCCCGTCATGATCAAGCCGATCCGGTGTTCTTCCTTGAAGCCCGGTCCGTAACCGCCAAAGGTCAGGTGCATCGTGACTTCGCGCGTGCGGTCGCGAATGCTCAGTTTGCCGGTGACGACCGCGGACTTGCCGTCCGCCTCCATGGTGACCTGGGTGCTTTCGAAGCGCGCCTTCGGGAAGTTTTGCGAGTCGAAGAAAACCGGGGACAATAAATGCTTGTTCCGGTCGGGGTTGCGCGTGTCGATGCTGAGTATGTCCACCTCGCCGGTCACCTTCAGCGACGCCAGGTTTTTCGGGTCCATCACGACCTTGCCGGAAAAGGCGTTGAAGCGTCCGCTGAAGTCCGTGTAAAGGTGCCGGATGGTGAAGTCCACCGACGAATGCACCGGATCGACAACGAATTCCGTGGGTTCCGCCCGAAGCGTCTGAACCGCCAGCAAACACAGAACGCCGCCTAACATGATTACTTTATTCACAATCAACCTCCTTTAACTGGTTTCTCGCTCGATTTGTGGCCTACGGTTTTTCAAATCGCAGGCGGATTTCGGCGATGGCCGCCTCGGCGGTTTTTCTGGCCTCGGCGGAGAGTTTGGCCAAAGCGGCATCTACCTGCGGTTTCTTGCGAACGCTGGAGTCGTAGACAAGAAATTCACGGATATTCCGGCTGGCCGCCTTGTTGATGCCGGAGAACCATTTGTCCGCCATGCGTCCGACGCACGATGACCATTGTTCAGGCAACACGTAATCGGCATTGATCGCGCGGCTGGCCGGGTGGCAGCGGGCGCACCTTGCGGCAAACACATTGTAACTCTCGCGGGCCACCGCCGGATAGTTCGTGACATCGATCGTGGCCGGACCTTTATCCCACCTCGCGATGCGCGCATCGGCGTCTTCGGCCGGCGCCGGCGTGGCCGCCCGCCCCGGCAGGGCGGCCAGCATCGATAGCAGAAGCGCGGTTCCACAACACGTCCTGGTCGTCATAATGCATCTCCTGAGATGTCGCCTGGTGCAAGCGGCCCATTCACGGCCTCATGAATTTCAGCAAGGCCTAAACGTGATCATACTGCGCTTGCGCCAGGACTTCGTCACGCACAATTTTCGCTGGCCGTTCCGAGGCGAATCTGGGATTAGGTGCATATCTCGCAAACACGGGGGATTTGTGCGTGTCACCGATCGTTGATGACTACTGTTTGCTATGGCTTTTGGACACATGACCTCCACAGCCTCGCCGCCGTGGCCACGGGGTTGTAGCCGCGCGCGTGAGCGCGTGGTTGAGAATGTGTGGGGCGTGTGGTTGCGGATGTGTGGAGCGAGGCTGAGGGTGGGGCGTGGGTGGGTGGCGATGGGGTTTGTGAAGCGGTCATGCGGCGGGGCGGGCCGGAAGGTCGCGCGCCAGACCGGCCCGTACGCGGCGTTAGCGCGCACCCCGCGGCCTAAGAGGCCAGCGGGGCGCGCGCTGCCTTGCGTACGAACCGGTCTGACGCACGACCTTCCGGGGGTGCGAGTACGCCCCCGACCCGCCCCGCCGCATTGCAGACCCCGGCGCCCCCGCGCCGGTAACCCCCACACGCGCGGGTTTACTGTTCACTCTCCATCCCTCTTCCCCTTGACCCTCGCCCCTCGACCCTTTTCACCTTGCCTCTCGCCGCCGCATTCGTGCTGTCATTTTTTTCTTGCGTCGCTGTCATGCGTCCTCCAGAATTCAAATCGTACCGATGTAATGCAGACCACGTCGCGACGCGAGGAACCGAAAACGCATCTGGGTGGGAAAGGGGCGGCAACGCCCCTGACCCACCCGGTCCATGTGAGAATAAGAAAATGGAGAAGATTGGACACAGAAATGATCGGCGAACCACCGGCGGAAAGTTACGCTCGCAAACTCGCGAACCTGCGCCGGAACGTTCGACAGAAGGAGTAAGAAGAATGAACCACCAGTACACAGTGATTGTCCTCGTCGCTGCACTCGCCATTCCCGGCTGTTCCACCAACCGGACCATACGACTCACCGACGGACGGGTTTTCTCTCCAACGATGGTGGCGACCGAAAGCGACCGACTTCAGTTCAAGGCTAACGGCTGGGAGTACAACCTGCCATCCTACATGTTGGCAACCGGCGGTTTGGCTTCTGCAACCGTGAAGATTCAGAAAGTGGAAGTGGCCAAAGACTCGATCGTCACGGCGGATGGCAACCTAGTGAGCTTCCACGAACTCATGGCGTTCGTGGATCGGACTGCCACTCGAACTTGTCCCGTCATCGTTGTGCTGCCGGACGCACCGTCGTGGTCAGAATCGCGACGTCAGGAGTTCGGGAAAGCGTACGGCGAGGTGCACCAGCGCCCCAATGTCGGATTGGAAGTCCTTTGGCCGAAGAAGTGGCTTCCTGAGGAACCGGGCCGAGAACTTTCCAAGCAATAGATAAGGTCGAACCAGCGCAGGTTACTCGCGGCCTACGGCCGCTCGAATCTGCGCTAGAACGTGTGCGCCGGACATGGCGCGTTGCTTGCAGGATGAAAGTTTCCGCACTAGGCATGAGCGAAGCCGAAGGAAAGGAGAACGGCAAGGGCGTCGCCGTGAGGCGGGGTCCGAAGGACGCTGCATCCGAAAGCACGGGGCGTGTGACACGAACCGGATACAAGGTATGGTACACTCGGGACGAGGGGGCACGTGACCTCATGGCCAATTGTGGCCAATTGGGGACAGGCGAACAGTTGCATCGCCTAATGGCAGATGCGCCCCTCGTTACTTCGCTCGCTACCTCACTGACGCATTACGCCGTGTCTATTTTCGTTCCGCGATATTGCGGATCAGCCGGCCGAAGATATAGCCGTGAAAAGGCAGGAAGACATACCAGTAGAGTCTGCCGAAAAATGTCCTGGTGTCGTAGTAGGCCGTCAACGACAAGCGGTTTTGCCCGTTCTTCGGATCGATGCTGAACTTCAGCCAGGCCCGTCCCGGAAGCTTCATTTCCGCGCGCAGCAGGAGCAGCCGGTCTTGGACCATCGCCTCGACCCGCCAGAAATCGATGACGTCGTTGACGCGCAGAGTGGATAGGCTTCTCCGTCCGCGGGTCGTGCCCACGCCCATGAACAGATTGTCCAGCGTGCCGCGCAGGCGCCACATCCAATTCTCGTGGAACCAGCCTTCCGTGCCGCCGATGCGGCAGACCGAATGGAACAGTTCGTCCGCGTTCCTGGCGGTGAGCATGGCCGCGTGGGCCGTGTAGCGCGGCGGGGGCTTGAGTTCATGCAGCTTGGTGCTTAATTCATGCGCCAGCGGATAGGCGTCGGACCAGCGCGTATCCACCGCGTCCTGCTCCTCGCGCAAGAGAGCCCGGATGACCGATTCCCTGAAAGTGAGCGTACGGAACGGCACCAGTTGCGCGATCCGCCGGTCCAGGCACACCACGTCGTTCTGCAGGCCTTCCATCAAACTGCGCGTGATCAGCGCCGGCACGGGCGTCAGCAGGCCGGTTAGATAGGAGTAAAATTTGATGTTCGACACGAAGAAGCGCACGAACAGCCTTTTCTTGCCCAGCACCTCGGCGATCACCCGCATCATTTCTTCGTAGGTGAGAATATCGGCGCCGCCGATGTCGAAAGACGCGCCCGCCGTCTCGGGCTTTTCCAGGACGCCCACCAGATATTTGATGACATCCCGGATGCTGATCGGCTGGCAGCGGGTGCGCCCCCAATAGGGGACCGGAACGATGAACAGCTTTCGCACCAGATGCTGGAGGATCTCGTAGGAGGCGCTTCCCGATCCGATGATGATGGCGGCGCGCAGCACGGTGGTTGGAATACGACCGCTGCCGAGCGCCTCGGCGACATGCATCCGGCTCCGCAAATGAGGCGACAGCAGCGTGCGCACATCGCCAAGCCCGCCAAGGTAGATGATGCGCGCGACGCCGTTTTTTTCCGCCGCCCGCCTGAAGTTTTTGGCATTGGCCAGATCGGAGGCTTCAAACTCTTCAGGACCGAGCAGCAGCGAATGGATTAGATAGTAGGCCGTGTGAATTCCCCGCAACGCCGCAGTCAGAGATGCGACATCCAGGGCATCCGCCACGACGATCTCCGCGCCCGGCCAGCGTTCCGCATGTTCGGGCGAATGGCTCCTGACCATCACCCTGACCTTGTACCCTCGGTCCAGCAGTTCCGGCGCCAGCCTTCCGCCAATGTAACCGGTGCCGCCGGTTACAAGAATCGGCCCCTTCTCAGGCGTTGGAACGGTCGGCAGATCCCGGCAGTAGATCTGGTCAAGCTCCATCCGGCTCCTGACATCGGCGATTTCGTTTTCCCGCGTCATGGGCGCCCGCCTCCGAGTCGTGCGCAAGCGTCGAATTCGGACGGCGTATTCACGTTGGTCCAGGCGGCCGCAAATTCACCGGGTATTTCCGGGGTGGCGGCCTGCTTGTAAGCGGCCAGTCCGGACGGTCCCCGGCAGTTCTCCAGCAGCGGCTGTGAGCGGAAATCGTACCAGCCCGGCAGCGGTTCGACCACGCCGGCTTCCGTTTGCCGAGGCAGGACGGCCCATACGCCGGGCTTGCGGTGGGAGAGCAGCCAGCGCAGCGCGGCCGTATCGAGCCCGGGCGTGTCGCATGGCACGAAAAGCCAGGACGTCAGCGGCGCCCAGCGCATGGCCGCCAGCATCCCGCGCAAAGGTCCCTCCGCGTCCTCGACGTCGGGCAGGATCGGCAACGACCGCAGATCCGACGGAATCTCGCCGCCGCCCAGAATCACAACCTTGTCCACCCGCGGCCGCACCGCCGCCACGGTTTTGTGGAGCCAGGTTTCGCCGTGCTTCCCGATCAAATGTTTCGGCCGGCCCATGCGCGTGCTGCGGCCTCCGATCAGCACGCCGGCGTAGACCGGGGTGGCGAGCCACAACAACGGCAACTCCGTCCCGATGAATTCCATGGCCAGTTGCGCCCGATCGTCTTGCCTTTTCAAAACGCGCCGAATGTTCGTAACCTCGGGGGGCGGTTGATCGCCTTCGGCTCCGCATAGCCAGAGTTTGTGCGCCAGCGGAGTCGTCTTGTGCCCTTCCACCAGAATCAGGTCAACCTGGGGAGCGAAGGCTCTCAGCGCCTGTTCAAGCGGCGTGTCGTCGCACCGGTGCGTGCGCAGGAAAGCCTCGGCGGGACCGCGGATCATGACATCGGCCCCGGCTTGGAAGAAGCGGTCGGTATCCTTGCCTTTCCGGTCTATGTCCAGGCCATGGGCATCATGTTTGACCACCCCTATGCGCAGGCCTTGCGCGGAGAGACGCCTGACAAGCTCTTCGATCAGGGTCGTCTTACCCGACCCGCTATACCCGCAAATGCCGAAAACGGGATAGTGAATCATGCGCTTGCTTCCTCTTTCAAAATCGAATTCGCTTCGATCGGCGGTTTCGCTTTTTTAACCGATGCCAGGGCGTCCGCAATCGCCCGGATCGCCGCGCAGTTTGGCCAGGCCGTGAGCGAGCGCCGGCAGCACGGCATCCAGATTTTCGATGGCCGCCCGCTCCGAACCGGGCAGACTGACGATCAGGGTGGCGCCGCGGATTCCCGAGACGGCGCGCGACAGCATGGCGTGCGGAGTTTTTTCCGCCGAGGCGCGGCGCATGGCCTCGTCCAGACCAGGAGTGCGTCGTTTGACCACGGCGGCCACGGCTTCAGGCGTAACGTCGCGCGGCGCGAATCCCGTCCCGCCCACAGCCAACACAAGATCTATCGAATGGCCGTCCGCGAAATGGCGCAGGGCGTTTTCGATTTCGGCCTGTTCGTCCGGCACTATACAAACATTGTATATGTGGGCCTTGAGTATGTTCTTCACACGCTCCGCCACCGCCGGTCCGGCCGTATCCGTCGCCTCGCCGCGGGAGCAGCGGTCGCTGACGGTCAGGACGACGGCCTGGAAGGTCTCGCGCGGAATCGTTTCGACTATTTCGACGCCATCGCCGGCGGCGATCGTTCCGCCCGCGATGACCCGCGCAAAAACACCGAGACGCGGCATGATGCAGTCGCCGGCCTGCTCGTAGATGGCGCAGCGCGCATGGCAGACCTTGCCTAATTGGGTCACGGTCAGCTCCGCGGAGCTCCCAATTCGCAGCCGGCTGCCCAAGCCCAACTTGGTCAGGTCCAAACCGGAAACAACCAGATTTTCCGCGAAATCGCCGGCCTTGAGCTTCGGCAGCCCTTTCCGGCGCATGTCCTCGACATCCTGCGCGGCCAGGATACTGATCTGCCGGTGCCAGGCGTCGGCATGGGCATCGCCTTCGATGCCGTGATTCGCGAGCAGGCGGACGGAGGGGACGCCGCGTTTGCGTTCGCCTTTTCTTTCGCTTGTACAAATGCTTTCGATAAGTGCGGTCATGGGGGAAGGGTCAAGGGTCTAGGGGCAAGGGTTGAGGGGCAAGTGACGAGGGCGAGGCGTCGCCGTACTCGGTGACGGGCTCATTGACGGTATGTGCTCGACTTTCGATGTCCGACTGCAATCTTCTGATTGAACTTGTCAAAATCGCGATGACTTCACCGCATAGCGACATACGATGCGATACCACTTCCTGCCCCAGCCAGTGTTTCATGCGTCCGTAGCGGCCCTGTGTTTCCCGCGCCGAACCGCGAGCAAAGTCCAGGAATCGGACGTATTCACGCCTGCTCAGACGTCCATAGCCTTCCTCGATGTTTGCGGAGATTGAGTCGGCGCTGCCAACCTGCTGTGAAATCAGCCGGTAGCAACGTGTGTCTTTCTGGAGCAGGACCATGTCCTCAACCACCAGATCGAAAAGCTCCAGTGACTTCCGATAGGCTCCGAATCCATCCAATCCACTATAAGTCATTCCGTGCTCCCCCCTTGACCCTTGACCCTTGACCCTTGACCCTTGGCCCTTGACCCTTGACCCTTGACCCTTCCTCTTCTTCCAGTCCCCGGATTTCCCGCCCGTCTTTTCCAGAAGCTGTATCCGTTCGATGACGATGCCCTTGTCGGCGGCCTTGCACATGTCGTAGATCGTGAGCGCCGCGACAGCCGCGGCGGTCAGGGCTTCCATTTCGACCCCGGTAACATGACTGGTGCGCACCAGCGATTCGATGCGCAGGAAGTTCCCGCCGAACGTTACCTGAACGTCAACGAGGTCGAGCGGCAGGGAATGGCAGAGCGGGATCAATTCGGAGGCGCGCTTGGCGGCCATAATTCCGGCGATGCGGGCGGTCTCCACGGGATCGCCTTTGCGCCCGCCGCCCGTCTTTTTCAAGCGCGCGACGAGGCCGGTCCCCAGACGGACCACAGCCTCGGCGCGGGCGGTGCGTTGGGTCACGCGCTTGCCGCTGACGTCGACCATGCGCGCGCGTCCGTCTTTCGCAACATGACTGAGTCTGATCCGTTTAAGGGACATCGCATATCTCCACTATCGCTGGGTTGCCCACCCCTACTCCGTTAATATTACCCGCCGATCGATGCCATTGCCAAGCCCTGCCTAAATATCCGATCCGCCGTCTTGCCCGCCAAAACGCGGCGCACGGCCTGAGCGATCGCCGTCGTATCGCCGGCACGCAACGGCACGCGGATCGGTATGCCTTCGTTACTGGCCAGGCAGCCGATCAGCCGCCCGTCCGCCGTCACCCTCAAGCGCGAGCATTCGGCGCAAAACGGGGCGCTGCAAGAGGAAATCAGACCCACCGTGCCCCGTTTTCCCGTCGCGTTGACCACGCCATGGCGCCGGGCGGAGAGCCCGTGTTCCCGATCGAGTGGTATAACCGTAAAATGCGTTAACAATTCCCGGCGCACCTCTTCGGAGGAAACGAATCCGGCGGAGAAGAGTTCCGCGCCCGGACCGATCGGCATTAATTCGATGAACCGCACTTCGCAATTCCGCTGTAAACCAAACTCCACGATGTCGCGCACTTCATGTTCGTTAATTCCACGGATCACCACGGTGTTCAGTTTCAGCGGAAGCAGTCCCGCGTCCAGCGCCGCGTCAATTCCATCCAGAACGGCCTGTAGTTCCCCGCTCCCCGTCAGGCGTCGGAAGGTTTCGGGCGAGAGCGAATCCAGACTGACGTTGACCCGGCGTAATCCGGCGCGCTTGAGCACGGGCGCCATTTCGGTCAGACGCAGTCCGTTGGTTGTGAGGGCCAGATCCGGGATGCCGCTATCGGCGAGCATGCCGACCAGCCGTTCAATTCCGGCGCGAACCAGCGGTTCCCCGCCGGTGATCCGGACCTTGGCCAGGCCGAATTCTTCCCGCAGGCAGGCGGCCAGCGCGACGATTTCCTCGTAAGAGAGAATTTCGTCCTTGGGGCAAAGCGGAACACCCCACGATGGCATGCAATAATGGCAACGTAATTGACAGCGGTCGGTGACGGAGACCCGCAGATATAGTCCGCCTGACGGTGGAATGGAGATCAAAGCGACCTCCAGGGGCGAAAATCCACGCGATCACCGGCGGGAATGCTCGACACCCCCGCGGGAACGATGATCGCACCATCCGCCTTGCCGCCCGCCACCAGGTCCGCTGAGCCCGTGTTCGGAACGGGTTCCACGGCCGTGCCGCCGGCGGCATGCACCAGTTTTCCCAGCAAATAATTCCACTGTTTCCCTTTGACCGTCACCACGGAGGCCAGCGGCAGCCGCAGAAGCCGCCGGCAATCCGCCGCCTGACACCCGGAGAGGTAGCGCATGGTTGGAAGAACGAATTCGTGAAAACCCGTCAAGACGCTCAACGGATTGCCGGGCAGGCCGAAAATGCAGCGGTGGGCGGCAGCGGTGGCGAACAACTGGGGTTTGCCGGGCTTCATGTTGACGCCGTGAAAATGGACCGTGCCGCCCGCTTCCTCGATCGCGTCGGGCGCCAGGTCGTATTTCCCCACGGAGACTCCGCCGGTGATCAACACCATGTCGCTGTTTTCCAAAGCCTGGCGCAGCGCCATCAGCAGTTTCGCCCGATCGTCCGTCACGCAGACCCAGGTGGCCGCGCCGAATCCGCGTTCGGCAACCGCGGCCACGAGCAACGGCCCGTTGGAATCGCGTATCTCGTGAACGCCGACCGGCGCGCCGGGCGCTTTCAACTCCGCCCCGGTTGTGATGACGGAAATCCGCGGCCGCGCATGCACTTGCGGTTCCACGCACCCCACCGCGGCGCAGATCGCGAGGGCGGCGGCATCGAGCATGGAGCCCCGCGGCAGCGCCACCACTCCCTGGCGCGCGTTCTCGCCGCGCCGCAAAATATTCCGGCCCAGCGCGATCGGGCTCAGGACTGTCACCTGGTCGTCGGTCGTGGACTCGGTATCCTCGACCATGACCACGGCATCGGCATCCGGCGGAACATTGGCGC
Source organism: bacterium (assembly GCA_025360745.1). Lineage (GTDB taxonomy): Bacteria > Verrucomicrobiota > Kiritimatiellia > CAIKKV01 > CAIYGI01 > CAIYGI01. Next base: position 17,884 of record JANYBP010000123.1, on the reverse strand, counting down.
CTGTGAATATGCGGACGCACTCCCCGCGCGCCAGCGCCGGCTGAAGCGGGGAGCCGGCGGGCGCCTCGCCCACGACGCGCAGTGTCGTTGGCGCGGCGGCCAGATCCGCGGCGCGCACGGCATAGCCATCCATGGCCGATCGGTCGGCGGCGGGGATGTCACGGTCGGCCAGAACGGGTTGCGCGAGGTAATAATAGAGGCATCTGGAATAGGCGCGCGGCGCGGCCGGCAAGGGCGTCACGCTCGAAACGATCGTATTCCAGGCGCGCTCGGGAGCGACCATGCCGTTACCCTTTCAAAATAGCGCGGGATGTCTGCAAGCGCTTCGCGGCGCTACTTTTTTACAGGCGGGCGATCCAGCACATCGGCAACCGCTTTCAGCAGGTCGGCGGCTTTAACGGGTTTATCGAGCCAACGGTCGTGCGGGAAGTAAGCGGCGTCAACCTGCGAGCGGTAGTCATAGACCTCGGTGACGTTGGTGAGCATGATCACCGGGATGGCGCTGGTGGCCTGAGCTTCCTTCAACTCCTTGGCCAGTTCAAGTCCGTCGCTCAACTGGCTCATCATGACGTCGAGCAATATCAGGTCCGGTTTCCTAGCCTTCAGTTCCGCGCGGCATTGGTCGGCGGAAGCAACCATCCGCACCTCGTATCTCGGCGAAAGCACAACCTTCGCAAATTCACGGCAATCGGAATCGTCGTCAACAACCAGTATGGTTTTCATGGTTTTTACGGTGCTCGTTTCAGGGTTATCGGTCAAGCAAAAACTGTCCGCACGGTATCCCCTCAGTGACGGAGTGAGATGAAAAGGTAGGGCGCTCTCGCCGAGAACGCCGTTTTCGATCCACACACAACTTCCTGCCTGTTCTTATCCAAGTTCCGGCGGCCTCGGCGAGGCCGCCCTACCAGCCCCCCATCACTGACCCTTTACCCGCAACGGCATAAGGTCCTTACCAAATTCTAGTCCATGCCGGCGAGCGCCTCGCGGGCGGCGGCGATGAAGCGGTCGACATCTTCATCGTTATGGGCGGCGGAAACGAATGCGACCTCGAACTGCGAGGGCGGCAGATAGAAACCGCGTTCCAGCATTTTACGGAAAAACGCGGCATAGGCTTGAGTATTGCAGCGCTTCACCGTCGCCAGGTCCGTCGGCGCCGCGTCAACGAAAAAGGCGGTAAAGAGTCCGCCGAGTCCGGCGCAGTGAAAAGCCAGTCCGGCCTTATGCGCGGCCGCATTGAGCGCTTCGGTCAAACGCCGCCCCAGGGCTTCCAGGCGCTGATAGGGCTTCTCCGTGCGGATCAGATCCAGCATGGCCAGTCCCGCGGCCACGGCCACCGGATTACCGCTCAAGGTGCCGGCCTGATAAACCGGACCCAGGGGCGCCAGTTTGCGCATGATTTCGGCGCGACCGCCCACGGCGGCGAGCGGCATGCCGCCGCCGATAATTTTGCCCAGCGTGGTCAGATCCGGTGTCACGCCGCACTGCATCCCGTAGGTCGTCGGTCCCAGGCGGAATCCCGTGATGACTTCGTCCAGGATCAGCAGCGCCCCGCAGCGGCTGGCCGCCTCGCGCAAACCGGCCAGAAAACCCGGCGCCGGCGGAATCAAGCCCATGTTGCCGGCGACCGGTTCGACAATGATCGCGGCCAGATCGCTGCCCTGACCTCGAACAAGGCGATTTACCGCTTCGAGGTCGTTGTATGGCGAGACGAAGACTTCCGCCGCCACCGATGGCAGGACCCCGGCGGAGGAACTGATTCCGCCGGTCAACAGGCCGCTGCCGGCCGCGACCAGCATGGAGTCGGTGTGGCCGTGGTAACAGCCGTCGAATTTCAGGATTTTTCGCCGCCCGGTAAACCCGCGTGCCAGCCGCAGGGCCGTCATCACGGCCTCGGTGCCGGAATTGACCAGCCTGACCAGCTCCATGGAGGGCGCCATTTCGCACAGGCGTTCGGCAAACTCCACTTCGCGCGGCGTGTTGATGCCAAAACTTGTGCCTTCAGACGCGGCCCGCTGAATGGCGGCGACGATTTCCCCGCGGGCATGACCGAAAAGCAGCGGTCCCCACGAACCGCAGAAATCGGTAAGTTCGACGCCTTCAACCGTCCGGACCCGCGCACCCTTGCCGCTCACAACATATAAAGGCTCGCCCCCCACGGAATTGAACGCCCTGACGGGACTATTAACCCCGCCGGGAATGACACGGCAGGCGCGATCGAAGAACTGCGCGGAGGAGGCAGGTGGGAGGCGCGAGGTGGAGGGTGGATGGTGGAGGGTGGAAGGTGGCGGGTGGTTGTGCTTTGCCATTGGAATGACTCCTAAAATTACCGGGAAATTTCAGACAACTGATTCAATTTTGGCTCTATGTGCAACTCATTCAGTTTCTAACAGACTTAAAAAAGATCCGAGTTGACCCATTCTTCCACCTTCAACCTTCCACCTCACACCTAGCGCCTTCCCCCTATCACCTCATCATAACGGTTCGCCCAGTAGGAGATGATCAGATCGGCGCCGGCGCGGGTGAGCGCGATGGTGGACTCGCGAACCATGGCGCTCAAATCGCCCCAGCCGCGTTCCGCGGCGGCGATCAGCATGGCATATTCGCCGCTGACGTTATAGACGGCGATCGGCAGGTCCGTGCGGTCGCGCAGGCGGGCGAGGATGTCGAGGTAGAACAGCGATGGCTTCAGCATCAGGATATCGGCGCCTTCCGCTTCATCGAGCCGGGACTCGCGCAAAGCCTGGCGCGGGTTGGCGAAGGAGGCCTGGTAACCCCGGCGGTCGCCCTTCTGCGGCGCCGACTCCTCCGCCTCCCGGAACGGACCGTACATGCCCGAAGCGAACTTGGTCGAATAACTCATCAGCACTGTCTGTTGAAATCCCCGCGCATCGAGCGCCTTGCGGATGGCGGAAACCTGGCCGTCCATCATGGCGCTGGGCGCCACCATGTCGGCGCCTGCCGCCGCATGCGAAACCGCCATCTTCGCCAGCACGGCGTTGGAGGCGTCGTTGTCGACCTCGCCGGATTTCGTCAAAGGGCCGCAGTGGCCGTGGGAGGTGTAGGCGCACACGCATACATCCGAGGCGATCACCAGGTCCGGATATTTTTTCCGGATCTTCCTGATCGCCTGCTGCACGGCGCCGCGCTCGTCATAGGCCGCGCTGCCGGAGCCGTCCTTGCTCGCGCCGTCAACCAGACCGAAGACGAGGATGCTCCCGATGCCCATGTCCACCACGCGCTCCAGCTCTTCGATCAGGACATCGGCGCTCATCCGGCTTTGTCCGGGCATGGCGTCGATCGGTTCCCGCACCCCCGTGCCGGCCTTGACGAACACAGGCCACATAAACTTCTCGGGCCCCGGCGCCGGCATGTCGAACATGCGCCGCAGCGCGGGCGTGCGCCGCAAGCGCCGCAAGCGAACTTCAGGATAATTGTTCATTTGGCATTCCTCGTTTCCGAGCTTTTCATTATACGCTATAAAGGCGAGATGCGACCAGGTTCTGGACCATTCATCGCCTGCAAGATTTCCGCATCCCACCGATCTTTCTGACGATACGTTTGCTTGCTCTTAATCAAATCAGACCGGGACAGAAAGGGAATTTCGACGCCGTCCACGATCACAATCCGGCGTCGGCTCCAAGCGCCAGGCCAGTCCAACATATACCAGATAGTTTACGCCTGCACCGTGGAGAAGCCGGCATAATGCGACCAATTCAGGCACGCCTACTTCAGGCGCAAGTTCGCTTTCGCGATCTGCATTTTCGTCCACGCCTCTTCCTCCTCCCATGTCTTGAACTTGAAAACGCCCTTGGGAAACCACCGTCCATAAAGAGGACTAAGTCGCAGCATAGAACTATTCCATTGCAAAGCGGCAGCCGGGGAAAGCGGCTGAATTTTCCCGACGGTTTTAGGCGGATGGTCCACCCATCCCAAACCATCCTCGCGCACCGCAACACAAGCGGAGTCGCTACGGGTTGTTTTCCGATTTTTTATCATAGCATTCATAAACCTTGCCGGACAAAATGCATTGCCAGCGCTTCGATGCTGGATTCGACCGTGGCCTCGGGCGGCACCAGGCCGGCCGCAATGCCGCACTTCTTCAAGGCGGTCAGGGTCGGCTTGCCGATCGCGACGACCAGCACGCCCTTGAGCGAGGCGGCGCCCCATTGCCGGTCATAGGCTTCGACGGCGGAAGCGCTGGCGAAACAGGCCACGTCAAAATCGGGCTTTTCGGCATGCGCGACCGGCAGGTTGCGGTAGAGCAGGCAATCGTCCACGCTGGCGCCCAGGCCGCGCAGGGACTGGGCCAGTTCGGGCCCGGCCTTGTCGGAACGCAATCGCAGGATGCGCAGGCCCGGCTGTACGAGCGGCGCGACGGTTTTCAAGAGGCTGTCGGCGCTGAAATCGGCGGCGGGTTCGATGTTGGCGCAAAGGCCCAGTTTCCAGAGTTCCTTCGATGTGCCGCCGCCGCAAGTCACCAGTTTGGGCACCGAACGCAAATCGACCCAGGCGCTTTTCAGCAATTCGCCGAAACAACGCACCGCGGATGGCGAGGTCAGCACCACCCAGTCATAACCGCCGATTTGGCGTATCCTGGCGAGGGCTTCGGTCGTTGTTTTAAGTTCGATCAACGGACGGCAGACAGGAATTCCGCCATAGTCGTATACCAGATCGGCGGCCTTGTCCTGCAGCGCCTGGCTGGCGGTCAGCAGCACGCGCCGGCCCTGCAGGGCGCCCCAGTTCGAATAGCGGTAGCTGGCCGCATCGCCGACGATCAACAGTCCGGGCAACTCGCAGTCGGCCTGCTTGATGCGCGCGGCGATATCGTCCAGCGTTCCCGTCAGAATGCGCGACTGATCGCTGCCGGCCCCGAAGACGACCGCCGCCGGGGTTTTCGGGGAGATGCCGTCCGCGATCAACTGCCGGGCGATTTCGTCCGCCACGGCCAGAGCCATGAAAAAAACGATCGGCAGTTTCAGACGCACATCGGCCGCAACGGAGCCGGTTCCGCCGCCTTCCTTGCGGGGCGTCATGACTGCAAAGCCGCGCGAGACGCCGCGCCGGGTCAGCAACATGCCGGTGGTCGAGGTGGCTGCGCTCAGGCTGCTGACCCCGGGCATGACGCGGTAGGGCAGCGCCAGGGCGTCAAGCGCCTCGACTTCCTCGGCCAAGCGTCCGAAGACGCCCGGATCGCCGCCCTTGAGCCGCACGACCTTCAAACCGCGCCGCGCAAAGCGGGTGATCAGATAGGTGGTTTCGTCCTGGGGCATGCTGTGTTGTCCGCAGCGCTTGCCGACGTCGATGCAGCGCACGGAGGATGGCAGCATGCCGATCAGGTCATGGCCGAGCAGCGTGTCGTGAAGGCAGATATCGCAGCGTTGCAGCGCATGCAGACATTCCAGCGTGCAGGCGCCCGCCGAACCCACGCCGGCGGCGGCGAAGGTCACGGATTTGACGAACAGTCGCCGCAAGCGCAGAAACCGCTCGTCGCCGGCCCGGCAGGTCATGGCCAGCGCCCCCTGCCCCTCCGGCGGGATCAACTCCGTTTCGGGAATCCATTCGGTAATGCGCGCCTGCAGTCCAAGCCGGTTCATGGCTGCGCCGGCCATGACGAGCAGATCGAAGTCGCCGCGATCCAATTGCCGCAGCCGCTCCTCAATCGTGCCGCGGATCGGGCTTTGCCGGGCCTTGGGAAAGCGGGCGCGGCAGTAGGCTTCGCGGCGTTCGCTGCTGACGCCAATGATACCGTCCGGCGGCATGCTGTCCGCGCTTTTCCCCTTTGGCCGGATCAGCACGTCGCGCGCATCCTCCCGCCACGGCAGCCAGAACCAGTCCAGGCCCGCGGCGACGGGATCGGGAAGATCCTTGGCGCTGTGAATGGCGCAGTCCAGTTCGCCGCTTAACACCAGTTGATCCAGATCCCGCGTGAAAAAGTCCGGCGGACTTTGACGCAGGTCGGTGGCCAGATCGCGATCGCCCGGCGACGAAACCGGCACTGCTTCGAAGACACAGCCCGGAAAGCAGCCTTCGAGCCGGTCCAGGGCGGCACGGGTCTGGAGCCGGGCAAGTTTGCTGCCGCGTGTCCCGGCTTTAAAGCGCGGCTTATCCGTCGTCATCCTGGTCATCCCCGCTTGTTTCGTCCGCCATGCTTGAAAGCAGGGCGGCGATCTTGTCTTTCACGATGCGCGCCTGCAGGCACGAACGGCCGCCCGTCGACACCGTAACCACCACTCCGCCTTTCCGGCAAATCGCCGGCGTAAGAAAATCGCCGCGCGGCCAGTTGGCGTCCGCGGCGCCGCACAGCACGCCCAGCTTGCGGCAGGATTCGATCACCTGCAAATTCACCGCTTCGTTGTCGGTCACCGCAAAGACCAGGCACTGGCCCCGCGGATCGGCCTCCGAAAAATCGCGCGCGAGCAGGCGGATTTTTCCGGACTTGGCGAGCGACTCGATCGCCGCGGACGACTCCGGACTGACCACGGTCACGGCGGCTTCCGCATCCAGCAGATGGCCGACCTTGCGGGCCGCGATCTGGCCGCCGCCCACAACCAGACAAGGCTTGCCTGCCACCAACAGACAGAGCGGCAGAATCGGGCGTATCACGTTTTTTTTACGCATCGCTTCACCTTCGTCGGGGCCGGCGCCGCCGTCAACTCCGCCAGCATGCGTTCGACGCCATCCATCCAGATGGCGACCACACCGGGAATCTCGCCCAAACCCTTGATCACAGGTATGGGCGCGATGCCGGCCTGTTCCAGAACGGTCGCCCACGACATTTCGCCCAGTCCGGCGATCTCCTCGCGGGCCGAAACGCCGGCCACCACCATGCAGGGCAGCAGCCAGACCTTTGTGACCTCCGCGTCCCGGCACTCCCGCACCACCTCATCGAGTCCGGGTGTGCCGAGCATCATGCCAAGAAGCAGCCGGGGATCGAACTCCCGGCATTGTTGCACCGCCGCCGCGAGCGTTTTCTTCGCCTGTAGGTCACGGCTGCCGTGTGCGACCAGGATGATGCGATCCTTCTCGCCCGGCGTATCCGGCAGTTCCGCGAGCAGGGCCGCGAGCGCGCGCCGCCAGTCCGTCTTGGAGGTTAACAGCGCATGGCCCACCGCCGCCTTGACCGGCGTGCCCGGCTGGCGGGCAAAGGCATCCACCGTGGCGGTCAGTTCGCCATACTCCATTCCGTCCGACAGGTGCAACGACAACACGGCCACATGGGTGAAGCCTTCGTCCCGCATGGCGGCCAAGGCCGCGCCGGGATCTTTCACGGGGGCGCCCTGCGCGGCAAGTTTGCGCCGGATTCCGTCCGACGTGTAGGTCCACCTCTGTTCCACGCCGGGAAAACGCAGCGCGGCGGCGGCGGCAATCTGATCGTATCCCAGCATCGCCTCCCGGCAGGTCGTGCCCGGCACGGCAAAAAGAATGCCCTGGCGCACACTCATATGGATACCGACTTTCCGAGCGCCGGCGGCGGCTCGCAAAAGAATACGGGACTGGTTTTTTTGAACTCGCGCACCGACCAAAGCATACGGCCCCCGGAAAGTCCGGCGTCCAGGCCAAGACGCTCGAAAATGCCGACGGCCTGCTCGCGCGTTTTCGCGTGAATCATGGCATACAGGTTGTACGGGAACGATGGAAAGGCCGGGCGCTCGTAACAATGGGTCACATGCGGACTCCGCGCCATGGAGACGCCGGCGGCTTCGATCCGGACGGCGGGGACGCTCCAGACGCACATGCTGTTGGCCAGGAAGCCCAGTTGACGGTGGCGCATGACGAAAGCGATGCGCCGGATCACCCCGGCCGTCTCCCAGCCTTTGAGCAGCGCGAGCAGATCGCCGGGAGCATACCCGAGTTCGGAGGCCAGCCGGCCAAAGGGGTCTTCGGTGACGGCGATGTTCGCCTGCAGGCGCCGCACGACTTCGCGCTCACGCTCCGCCAGCGGCGCCGCGGGAAGTCCGGTCGGCGCCGAAACCGGGCCGCGCGGCCGCAGGGGACCATCCTCGCTTTGTCCGAACACGGCCTCGACCTTGAACTTACGCAGCGCCGGAAGGTTCAGTACCGCATAGCCGCCCAGCGTCCCGGCCACTCGCGCCAGTTCGCCATCGAGTTCCCCGTCGGGCGCCGTCAGCGTGAACCAGAGGTTGGGATGGCCGTCGCGCTGGTAACAGTGGGTAATGCCCGGATGGGGCGTAATGCGGGCGACCGCCGCCTCCAGTGCGCTCTCCGGAACATCGGCCGCGCAGAGTGTGCTGCGATAGCCCAGACTCTGCGCGTCGAAGACCGCGCCGAAACGCCGCGCCACGCCGCTTTCGAACAGTTCCCGCACCGTCCGCAGCACGCCGGCTTCCGTCAGTCCCAGTGTCCGTGCCAGCGCCGCCCAGGGACGGCGCTCCAGCGGCACCCCGCGCTGCAGGGCAATCAGCAAATCCCGATCTGGCTTTTCCGGCGGCATGTTTTCCGTTTCCATCGGCCAGGGACTAGGGTTGGTTTGACGAGGAAGTTGCCGGCCCGGAAAAAGGCGGCGCGAGCGCGGCGGTCCCGTCCTGGGACGCGGGTTCACGACGCCGATCCGCCATGCCATCGAATCTGTCGTTCTCCGAACCGTAGCGGACGACCGCCGGAATGGTGCGCCAGCCCAGTTCCTTGCAGGCCGCAAAGCGGAGCTGGCCGGCCAGGATCTCGTAGGTGTCCTTACCCGGCACCGAACGCAAGACGATCGGATGCAGCATGCCGGCCAGCGCGATGCTGCGGCGCAGTTGCGCCACATCGCGCGGATCGACGTTCCTGGCGGTATCGCGAATCTTGGCGATCTCCACCTGCCGGATCAGCTGGGGGTCCACATTATTGTGGGCCGTGGCGTCATCTTCCTTGCGATCCATCTCGGCCACGCCGGCGCGGTAGGAGTAGATGAAGGGAATGGCCAGATCCACGGCCGGGGTGCGCTGGATCTCTCTGACGATCTCCTTGTTGATCTCGTAGGCGATGCGGGGACGGTCCTGGACATGGGTCTGGTAGCGCAGGCGCAGGTACAGGCCGTAATCGTACATGTCGGAACGGATATAGGGCTGGATGCCGGTCGCCTTGATGATGTCGCCGGTGATCAACTGCGCCGCGTTGAGCAAAATGCTCTCGGCCTTCTGCATGTCGGAATTGTAGGTGATACGCACCACGACTTCGTCCAGCATGTAGGCGGCTTCCTGCCGCACGGTGAAGTTGATAACCACCTGGCTGAAGAGCATGGCGCTGGGAACCAGGATGTAGCGGCCGACAGCTTCTTCGCTGCCCACCGTGCCGCCCACCTGGTCGAGCACGACATACATGGCGCCGATTTCCTTCACGTCGCCCGTCAAGCCGATGCCGGGGAACTGGATCCGGTCGCCGGGCCGGAAGGGACGCCTGATGTTGATCAGCAGCCAGGCGGCGAAGCCGCTGACCGGCGCCTGCAGCGACCAGCCCAGCAGCATGCCCCCGAACATGGAGAAGAGCGAGCCAAATGCGTTCAGTTTCCCGAAGCCATAGGCGATGGTCAGGATGATCACGAGAATCGAGAGCAGACGGTAAAGCTGCCCGATCATGACCGTCTCGGAGTCGGGACGGCCTTTCTTTCTCAAAAAGGCGCCGGTCAGCAAGGTACACAGACTGGCGATATTCCAGATCACCGCCAGTATCGCGATCAAACCGACGATGGTAATGCCCCCGCCCATGGTCCAGGTTTGCGGGAAGAACACCGCCACCAGGCCGGCCACGACCGCGATCGCGATGCTGACGAAGAACGACAGCCATATTTTGAAGATGGCCCCTTTTAGCTTTTCTTTTTCCATGGACAATCGAACCTCGCCGGTCACAGGTTGCGAACAGAACTTACGCTGCCGCGCATTTACGGGCAAACGTTATTATTTCACGGATTTTTGCCGGGGTTTGCGCAGAACGCCATGCAGCATGTGCCGGGCCGCCAGGATCGGATGGCTTTTCAGCATCCGCGGACCCGCATGCTTCATAACTTCTTGTGCGCGGGCGCGCATGGCCGGCTGGTAGCAATGGACCGTACAGCGGGCGCAGGAGGGTTTTTCCTCGCCAAACGGGCACTTGACCAGTTTGGCCATGGCGTAATCGAGCAGTTCGATGCATTCGGGGCAAAGCGCTCCCGCGCTCCCGTGCTTGTCCCGGCAAAAGATGTCGAGCATGGCCTGGAGCGTCCTGGCATCGCCCGCGAATCTGGGGCTGTCTTTTTTCATAAATAATTCAAAGCACCGGCAGTGTCTGATCCTGGCGGCCCGGCTCGAAGTCGCAGTCGGGATCCTCGCCGAGAAAATCGGCGTTTTCGGCGAAAGAGCGGGCGCGGCAGCCGGCGCAGATTCTGCGATAGCCGCAGGCATGGCATTTACCCTTCAAGCCGGCGGGATCGCGCAGGGCTTGAAAGACATCCGCCTCCCTCCATATCTCGCCGAATTTCGTCTTTCTGACATTGCCCACGCACAGGGGCAGGTAGCCGCAGGGCTGCACATCGCCCGTGCGCGAGATGAAGCAGACGGCCGAACCCGCCAGACAGCCGCGCGTCATGGCCTGCATCCCGTGCCCAGGTCCGGCCTCGGGCATGGCGAGACCTTTTTCGCGCGAAACCTCACGCATGATCCTGTAATACTGGGGAGCGCAAGTGGCCTTGATGTGAATGCGATCGCGCAACTCGATCGATTTCAAAAACAACCAGCGCAGGAATTCGTTCATCTGCGCGGGCGAAAGGCGCGCGTCGTCGCCGATCTGGGCGCCGCAGCCGACGGGCACCAGGGCAAACACATGAAAGGCGGCGGCCTTGCGCGCGAGCACGAAATTCAGCAGCTCTTCGACTTCGCCGAGATTGTGCCTGGAAACGGTGGCGTTGACCTGCAGCGAAGCGCCGGCGCGCAGCATCGCGTCATACCCGCGCACGGTGGCCTCGAAGCTGCCGGGCACACCCCGGAAGGCGTCATGCGTCGCGGCCTTGGCGCCGTCCAGACTTACGCTGACCCGCTGAATGCCGCTGCCGACAATGCGGCGGGCGATCTCGTCATCCACCAGCGTGCCGTTGGTCGCCAGCGCCACCCGGCTGAACATGCCGACGCAGGCCCCGGCGATTTCAAAGAAATCCTTCCTGACCAGCGGCTCGCCGCCGGTCAGGATCAGGATGGGATCGCCGGCGTCCCGAATGTCGCGGGCCACCGCGAGAATTTCCGCGGTGGTCAGTTCCCCGGCCACGAAATCGTCCTTGGCCTCGGCGCGGCAATGCACGCACTTCAAATTGCAGCGCGCGGTCAGTTCCCAGAAGACGAGGCGCAGGCTGTCAGGGTTGTTCATAGCCGATTTCCTTGTCGCTCAGATAGCAGTCGGGTTCGGGCGCCCAGACATCGCCGGTCACCGCCTCGGCCCGGACACGGAAGTTGCCGTTGCAGATATCCAGCCACTTGCAGCCGCCGCAACGGCCCTTCAGGTATTTCTTGCGGTCCCGCAACTTGCCCAGCAGCGGTTCCGAGGTGTCCGTCCAGATCGCGCTGAAGGGCCGCTCCCTGACGTTGCCAAACGAATAATGCCTCCAGAACTGGTCCGGATGCACGGAGCCGTCCCAGCTTACGCAACCGATGCCGATGCCGGTGCTGTTGCCGCCGTTCATCTTGAGCAGTTTAAGCGCCGCCTCCGCCCGCTGGGGATCCTCCTGCAGCAGGCGCAGATAGATGTATGGGCCGTCGGTGTGATTATCCACGGTCAAAACTTCCACCGGCTTGCCCTGGTCGTGGAAGGCCTTCGTGCGGGCCAGGATCAGATCCACGGTGCTGCGCGTCTCCTCATGAGACATGCGGGCCTCGTGGATCAGCTTGCTGCCGCGCCCGGCGTAGACGAGGTGATAGAAGCAGGCGCGGGGAATGCCCTCTTTTTCGATCAGGTCGAGGATGCCGCCGACATCGCGAAAATTCGCGCGCGTCATGGTGAAGCGCAGGCCGACCTTGACCCCCGTGCGCAGGCAGTTCTGGACGCCGTCCAGCGCCATCCGGAACGCGCCCTTGACGCCGCGGAAGCGGTCATTGGTCGCCTCCAGCCCGTCCAGGCTGATGCCGACATAGGAAAGCCCGGCATCCTTGAGCCGCGCCGCGATGTCCGGGGTGATCAAGGTGCCGTTGGTCGAGACCACGGCCCGCATTTTCCGGCTGGTGGCGTAGGCGATCAGCTCGAAGATGTCCGGACGGAGCAACGGTTCGCCGCCCGAGAAAAGCACGACCGGCGCGCCGAAGTCCGCCAGATCGGCCAGCAGACGCAGGCCGTCCTCGTGCGACAGTTCGTCGGGATAATTCTCGTCCCGCGACTGGGAATAGCAGTGTACGCAGCGCAGGTTGCAGCGCCGACCCACGTTCCAGACCACGACCGGCTTCTTGTCCGCCGAAAACTGAAGCAAGTGCGAGGGCAGATCCTTCGAACGACGCCCGTAACGCAACGGATCGGAGGCTTCGACGGTTCCGCAATAAAGTTTGGAAATTCCGATCATGTGTTCGATCCTTTCCGTCCGTCCGCGGGTTCCGGCGCGGCCGGTCCCGTTTCCATTTTCACAGCGCCGGCAGCCTTCGTATCGAAGCCGAACAGGTCGTTGACGACCCGCGTATAGTTTTCCAATTCGCCGTTGCGGGCGGCGCGCTTGACCGCTTCCCGCGGCTGGGCCAGCATTTTGCCGACGATTTTCTGCGCGAGCGCCCGGATCTCCTCCCGGCAGGGTTCGGGCAGCGCGGCCAGCTTTTCCCTGGCGAGCGCCCGCTGGAGCGCCGTTTCGCAGACTTCCCGTCCGTGCTCGTCGAATTTCCGCAAGAGCAGACGCAAGCCGGGGCCTTCGAACATCGCCGCCGCTTCGGCGACGCCTTCCCGCACGATCTTCCAAGCCTGCTCCACCGCCGTCTGGCGTTTCGCGAGATTGCTCACGGCGATGCGGTGCAAATCGTCTATGTAGTAAAGGTATACATCCTTGATCTGGCCGACCGCCGGGTCGATGTCGCGGGGCACGGCGATATCCACCAGCAGCATCGGACGGCCGCGCCGGATCGCGACCGCCCGCTGCACGGCGGCGGCATGGATCACGAAATGCGGCGCGCTGGTGGAACTGATCACGATGTCGGCGCGCGGAAGATAATCGTCAAGCAGATCGAATTGGATCGCCCGGCCTCCGCAGCGGTCCGCCAGCGCCTGCCCGCGTTCCGCCGAACGGTTAAGCACCAGTACATCCCGCGCGCCGCGATCCATCAGGCTCTTAAGCGCCAGTTCGGCCGTTTCTCCGGCGCCGACCAGCATGACGGTCTTGGCGCCGAGATTGTCGAAGACTTTCTCGGCGAACTCCACGGCCAGCGAACTGACCGATACCCGGCCGCGGCAGATATCGGTTTCGGAATGGACCCGCTTGGCGGTCTTGAACGCCTGCTGGAAAAGCGGATGCAGCACCTTGCCGGTCGTCCCGGTCTGCTCGGCGAGCAGCAGCGCCTGCTTGACCTGCCCCAGAATCTCGGTCTCCCCCACGACCATCGCGTCGAGGCTGGCCGCCACTGAAATCAGGTGTTCGACGGCTTCGAGGTCGCGCTTGACGTAGAAATGCGGCTCGGCGTCGGCCGGCGCGACTCCGGCGGGAGTCTTCAGCAGCAGGCTCACAAGCCGCCCCTTGTTCGCGTCCACATCGATGCCGGACAGATAGAGCTCCGTGCGGTTGCAGGTCGAGACCAGCACCAGTTCGGCGCCGGGAAAGGCGGCGCCGATGCGCTGGAGCGCCACCGGCGCTTCATCGGCGCGGAAGGCCGCTTGCTCCCGCAACTCGATGGGCGCTGTCCGGAAACTGAGTCCGACGACGGCCGCGGTCATGGTCCGGGCAAGCCTCCGAAAACCCGCAGATAGGCATGCACGGAGCCGGCGATCAGATGCACGCCGACGAACGTAAAGAGCAGACAGGCCAGTCCCGTCACCGTGAGCAGCGCCACGCCCCTTCCATGGCGGTCGACGCTGGCCCGCATGTGCACCAGCACGGCCAGCAGAATCCAGGTGGCCACGCTGGCGCCGACCTTCGGATCGGTGAACCATTCGTCGCCCCCGCCGCTGGCATGCACCAGGATGAACCCGGCTATGATCGCGACGCTGAACAGCAGGAACGCCAGACCGACCAGGCGGCTCATGAGCTGGTCGAGCGTTTCCAGGGAGGGCAGCCTTTCCCAGACGACGCCGCAGCGCTTGCGCTTGAGACTGCTGTCCTGCATCAGATAGATCGCCGCGCAGATGCTGGCCAGGGTGAATACGCCATATGCGGCATAGGCCGTCAGCACATGCGCCATCAGCCACGGGCCCTGCACGGGAACCGTCGCCGCGGCCCCTTTCCCGAGGGCCGAGATACCGCACAGGAGAATGATGGCGGCATAGGGAATAATGATGCCGCCGATTCCGCGCGTATAGCGGAAGAGGGTCAGCAGCAGGTAGGCGCCGCTGAGGGCCAGCGCATAGCAGGCCATGGCGTCGAAGCGGTTGAAGACGGAAATCGAAGCGCAGCGTGCGCCGCCCAACACAAGCAGGCCGGCCAGGGCGGCGCCGCCCACGGCCATCAGCCCAAACGAAGCGCGTTCGCCGCCCGGCCGGCTGCCAAGCAGCGAAAACAACGCCAGCAGCGCCGCGGCTACGTAACACGCGACGCCCACAACCGCCACTATAAGTTCGATGCGCAATTTACGCCCCTCCCGATGGGATCGCAGGCCGATCCCGCCGCCGCACAACACAGACTTCCACCAGCGAAGTTTTATCCTACTACATCGTGGCGCCAGGTTCAAGGCATAAGCCGCCAACCAAATCCTCGCCTGGCGTCGTTCCGGTCCACCAACCTTGGCGATTTTGCTTCACACCCACGCGGCCGGCACAGAGGCCAGCCCTCCAGAAGTATCCGCTCGTGGCTCTCGATGATGTTCGCTGGTATGTGGAGGATTAATCCCGCGCAGGTGACGGAGAAGCATCCTCTCGCGGTTACCGCGGATGGCCGCTGGAGGGCCGGGCCTCCGTGCCGGCCGCGTCAGCGTGTCGAAATCGCTTCGACAACACCCCCTGGCAGACACGCCAGGCGAGGAGACCAGGGCCGCCGCGTCGGCGTCCGGTAATTCGTAGATTTATCCAACTTGCGGCGCGGCGCGCATTATGCGAGAATACGACACAGGGCAGCGGTAATGGCCGCACGCGAAGGCGTTCAGACGGGGCGCTGCGGGGGCTAGTCTGCCTTGACTGACGGGGACTTTGATAGCGGGGCGGACCCGGAACGTTTTGGCGAGGGGTTGGGATTTCACAAAAAAGGGGCGTGGTTATATGAAAAAACGCGATGTCAACATGGTGGGTATGTCAAACTTGCTCGCGAACCGCTACCGCATGCGAAACTGGCGCGGAGCGGTCGCCTTGGCGGCCGTTTTCCTGCTGGGGGTGTGGAATATCCGGGCCGCCGATCCGGTGGTGAAAATTTCCTTCCGGCCCCTGACGCCGGGAGAACTGTCCGTCTACGGGCTGACCAACACGACGCAGCTCGCCGCCGGCGTGCAGGATGTGGGCATCGGGCAACCGGCCTACCTGGAGGCCCTGGTGACGAAGGGCACGGTGGTCACACAGATGACCTGGACGCTGGCCACCCGACCGACCGGCTCGACCGCGGCGCTACAGTCCAGCCCCTTGACCAACCTGCCGACCTACGATGGCGGCGACCGGTTGTCGTTCGACGTCGCCGGTCGCACGAAACTCGTGCCGGATGTGGTGGGCTCCACCAGCAAAGGCGATTATACCGTTGTCGCCATGATCATGCTGACGAACAAAACGATCGCGGTAACGAACATGGTCTACGGTTCAAGTTATCAGGGCATGTATGGCGAAGCCGATTTCGGATGCGAACTGTGCCACGCGGACAAGATCCCCGCCTTCACGCAGACGGCGCACGCCGACGCCTTCAAGCGCAAGATCAACGGTTCGGACGGCGCCGCCTTCAAAGCCTCGTGCGTCTCGTGTCATGTGCTGGGTTACGATACAAACCCGGCCGCGACCAACGGGGGCTTCGACGATGTGGCCTTGTCGGTCGGCTGGACCTTCCCGACGAACATGGCCTCTCCCAGCGTCACCAACAACTGGGACGCCATGCCCGCCACGCTGCAGGTCAAAGCCAACATCCAGTGTGAAAACTGCCACGGCCCCGGACGGCGTCACATGCTGAGCGGCGGCGTCACCAATATGATCGGCATCTCGCTCAGCGCCGGAAACTGCGGCCAGTGCCACGACAAACCGACCAATCATGTGAAGAATTACGAGTGGGGCCAGACGATGCATGCCCTGGGCCCCGATGCCTTCTCAAGCCGCGCCAGCTGCGGCGGCGCATGTCACACCACCAAAGGCTTCATCGACGCGAACGATCCCGGCGTGGATTTCAACGGACACATTGTCCCCACGCGCGGCACTTACAACGAAGGCATCGCCTGCGCCGCCTGTCATGACCCCCATAGCAAGGGCATGGGAGATTCCCAGGTGCGGAACTTCACGAACTTCACTTTTACGAGCGGCGCCATCGTTGCCAAAGGCGGCGAAGGAGTTCTTTGCATGCGTTGCCACCATGACCGTTACAACGCGAATGACCGGGTCAATGTCTACGAATCGTCGCGAGGATTCGGCGGCCCGCACTACGGCGTGCAGGGCGACATGCTGTTCGGCACGAACGCCATTCAGTACGGAATGAATATGCCGTCCTCGCGCCATTGGGATGTCGTGGAAGACACCTGCGTCACCTGCCACATGCAGGATACGCCCACCAATGGTCCGGCCATGAACAAGGTGGGCGGCCATACATGGATGATCGGATGGTCTTCCAGCCCGACCTCCAGCGTGGAACTGACCAAAGCGTGTCTGGGGTGCCACGGCGAGATCGAATCCTTCAACTTCGGCGGTGAGGACTACGATCAGGACGGCGTTGTTGAAGGCGTCCAAAAAGAAGTCAGCGATATGCTGTTCCAATTGGCCAGCATGCTGCCGCCATACAGCGGCACTAATATTTCCACCACCGGGTGGCCCACGACCGGACTGACAAGCAGCGGCCCGGACTACAGCAAGCGGGCGGCCCGCTATAATTGGCTTGCCGTCGTAAACGACGGAAGTCTGGGAGTACACAATCCGAAGTATATCACCGCCATTCTGCGCGCTTCGATCGATGACTTGAAGGGCGGCATTGACGTGGATCACGACGGACTGCGGGATGCCTGGGAAATCGCCAATTTCGGAAACCTGACCACGGCAAACGGAACCAGCGATTCGGACCACGACGGGCTCACCGATCTTCAGGAGATGGCCGCCGGGACCAATCCGAACAACCCGGACAGCGATGGCGACGGGCTCTGGGATCTGGCCGAACTACAGGCCGGCAGCGATCCGCTCAATGCGGCTTCGGCGCCGGAGACAAACCAGGTCTACATCCTGCCCGCCTTCGAACTGGGCTATGTGCCGCAAACGATGGGCGTGACGCAGCAGTTCCAGTCCGTCAGCGACATCGGGACCCCGCCGGGCTGGACCAACGTGGGATCCTCCTTCGTCAGTTCCAACGCCTGGTTCTACCGTCTGATATCGCCGCGCGACGCCGACCATAAGTTCTTCCGCGTCCGCACAACGCCGTAACGGCTCCCCGGCCACACGGAACCAACAATTCTCAGTATGGCCTCTAGAATACGGACGACACGGAGGTCGTCCCTCCAAAAACTTGGGAATCACGGGTGTTTTCGTGAATGGAGGGACGACCTCCGTGTCGTCCGTATTCTAGAGGCCATACTGAGAATTGTTGGTTCCGTGTGGCCGGGGAGCCGTTACGGCGTTGTGCGGACGCGGAAGAACTTATGGT
>JANYBP010000112.1 GCA_025360745.1 bacterium | reverse complement strand
TTGTATCTCTGGTTCATGACCGTGAACAACCCCTGGAGGTCTGTCGTGGGGTCATGCCGGAGCAGATGAAGCGCCCATGCGCTGTCCTTGCCGCTGCTCCAACTCAGTAGAGTTTTTCTCTTCATTTTCTTCCTGTCGAACGTGCCTCAGCAGCGGCGGCGCAAGCCGTACGCTGCCTGAGGTGTTAGGTGCCCTTTGGTTTAATGAGGATTTTCTGAACGTCATCGCTCCACAAAATAAGTTTTTTTCCTGAATAGGTCACTTCTTTCGTCGATTCTTTCGTCGATGTTTCGGGTGAGGGAGTGTTTGATGGATATTTTCTGGTGAATGTGTAAACATCACCCTCATCGTTCGTGCGCAAGAAGGACCAAGTGACCTCGGAAACGGCACCTTTGTGACCGCAAGACGATTGCCCCGTCAGACTCAGAAGGCCGGTGCATCCATTATTCTCTCCGTATTTATGATTGTTTATGAAGAGGACTGTGTCTGGATAGCGTCGTTTGTCGGTCTCGTCACCTGCGAATGCATTGAAATGCGTCGATAGAAAAGCCAACAAGAAAAGAAAACAAACGTTCATATATTGTGGTTTCATATAACTGGGCACCGAACGTTCAGGGTGTGGGTTGAGCCGACCGCGCAGCGGGCGGCGAATACCCACCACCCTGTTGTTGGGGACTCCTTGGTCTTCCCTTCTTATCGAAGAAGGACTCCGTCACCTTCCCGTCTGCATCTGTAACTCGCGACGATGCCGGCTTCCTGTTTGTCCATGTCAGGTCCGCCGTGGATTCTATCTTCCCTTTGTAGACCTTCTGGACATTCGTGGGCAGGCCATCAGAATTGAAGAAGGCAACGGTGTATGCGTATCCGTCTGCGGCGAGGGAGTCGGCTTCCGCCTTTGTGATCTGCTCATTGGGCCGGAACCCCTCGTACGTCACGCCATGCTTGAAGTAGTATGGGCCGCCTGGTTGATGGTAGTAATCATCCGCCACGCATCCGGCAAGCAGCACGATGATCGCCAGCATTCCGGTTGTCCATCTCATCTTCATCTCATCCCCAACGATTATTCTGCGTCATGACGTGATTTCCGGAACTTATGGTCTATGCTGGTTTCGGGATATTTTTTATGGCATCAGAGCAATTATAATCCGCACAAAAAACGTTCCCAATACTGCCTGTGCCGTAATTGCTTCTCAGGCAGGCGTTATGCGTCGCGAACTATAACCTGGTCTTCTGAAGGTCTTGTTCCGCGCCTTCACAATCCTTCCTGTTTTCGCAATGGCTGGATGCTGGTCCTGTGTCTGGATTTTGTCAAGTGGGTTAAAACTTAAAATGCTTGTCTGGCCGTGTTTTTCATGTGTTATGGCTTACGTTTGCGGTTGAAGCAAGCTTTATGCGTATGGCGCGTAGTTAAGCGTTTTTGCATACCCACCGGCGGCTGAGGCCAGCCGCCCTCCAGTATTAAGAAGAATTCAGCGCCGCAGGCGCGGCGCGATAATTTTGGCGCATGGCGATTGGGGCCGGGAGTTGGTATTGTATCCGGCATGCCAGCGGACAGGTGTGGCGCCACGGCAAAAACGGCAGTTCAGGCGAAAGCGGTTTGTCGTCACTTGATATGAAAATCGTGCAAAAAATCGAAGCCCTGCGCGACGAAGCGGGACCGGTCTGCCTGGCGGCGGGCTTTTTCGACGGCGTACACCTCGGCCACCAGGAGGTGCTGGACAGCGCGCGCGACCGCGCGCGGGCGCTGGGCGGCAAAGCCTGGGCGCTGACCTTCGACCCGCACCCGCTCAAGGTGCTGGTCCCCGCCGCCGCGCCGCCGCTGCTGACCGGCTGCGCCCACAAACTGATGCTGCTCGCGCGGCGCGGGCTGGACGGCGCCATCGTGCTGCCGTTCACCGCCCGCACCGCCGCCATCGCCCCCGAAGCATTCCTCGCGCAACTCGCCCGCGGCATTCCCTCACTGCGGGCCATTTTCGTCGGCGCGGACTGGACTTTTGGCCAGGGCGGGCGCGGCGACGTGGCGCTGCTCGTGCGCTGGGCCGCCGCCCGCGGGATCACCATCACCGTCGAGCCCCCCGTCACCTGCGCCGGCGCCCCCATTTCCAGCTCGCGTATCCGCGCCGCCGTCGCCGACGGCCGCCTGGACGAAGCCGCCGCCATGCTCGGGAGACCCTTCAGCATCTACGGAGATGTCGTTCACGGCGACGGGCTCGGCCGTCAACTGGGCTACCCGACGATCAACGTGGAGCCACGCAACGAGGTCCGTCCGCCCTTCGGCATCTACGCCGTGCGTGTCATCTTCGACGGACAGGTCCGCGACGGCGTCTGCAGCCACGGCCTGCGCCCAACCCTGCACCCCGGCGCCGGCAGGCCAACCTTCGAAGTCCACCTGTTCGATTGGCAGGGCGACCTTTACGGCCACGAAGTTGACGTTTTCATGGTCGCCCGGCTGCGCCCGGAACAGCGCTTCGAATCCCGCGAAGCGCTGATCAGCCAGATCGCCGCCGATGCCGCCGCCGCCCGCGCGCTGCTCGACACCCCCTCCCAAATTCTAGCTTGGAACAGGGCTTTACAGACATGGCGCCCTGACTGTATAGTCACCCCCGAACAACAAAAAAACAAAAAACGCAGACACTGAAAGGATCGAGGTACGGCATGGACCTCCAAGCCCGGGAGACGGTTAAGAAGGAGTTTCGGCGTCATGAACAGGACACCGGATCTTCCGAAGTACAAATCGCGCTACTCTCCCAGCGCATCGAACAGCTCACGGAGCACCTCAAGGTTCACAAGAAGGACCACAGTTCGCGCTACGGCCTGTTGAAAATGGTCAGCGCGCGCCGCCGTCTTTTGAACTACGTCAAGGCCTGCAACGAGGCGCTGTACCAGAGCATCATCAAGCGGCTCAAACTGCGCCGCTGACCGCCGCAATTCGCGGCGGTTATTCCACAACCGATGAACCACGTCCGTATGCCGCTTCCGGCATCCTGACGGCGCATTCAGAATCGAGAACCTATGAGTATCAAGACCCAGAATCTAACTGAAATTTCCGTTGAAGTGACGATCGGCGACAAGCCGGTCAAGATTTCCACCGGCCTCTTCGCCCGTCAGGCGAACGGCTCGGTAACCGTACGCCAAGGCGACACCATGTTGCTCGCGGCCGCGACCGCTTCCTCGTCCCCCCGCGACGGCATAGACTACTTCCCGTTGCAGGTCGAATACCGCGAACGCTTCTCCGCGGCCGGACGCTTTCCCGGCGGCTTCTTCAAACGCGAAGGCCGTCCCTCCGAAAAGGAAATCCTGACGGCGCGCTTCACCGACCGTCCGATCCGCCCGCTCTTCGCCAAGGGCTACCGGAACGACGTTCAGATCGTCAACCAGTTGCTGACCGCCGACGGCGAGTTCGAGTCGGACGTGCTCAGCGTGCTCGGCGCCAGCGCCGCGCTGACGCTCTCGGAACTGCCCTTCTTCGGGCCGATCGGCTGCGTGCGCGTCGGCCGCGTCGCCGGCAAGTTCGTGCTCAACCCGACCCACGCGGAGCGCGCCAAGAGCGACTTCGACATGGTCTATGCCGGCTTGCGCGACAACCCGGTCATGATCGAGGGTGGCGCCACCGAAATCGGCGAGCAGGACATCCTGGCCGCCATGCGCTTCGCCCACGCGGCCTGCGTGGAATTGATCGACGCCCAGTTGAAACTGCGCCGCCTGGCCGGATTGCCCGACAAGGTCGTCAAGGAGGGCGTGGACGCCGATCCCAAACTCGTCGCCGCCGCCACGGAAATCTGCGGACCGGCGCTGGCCGAGGCTTACCTGATCCCCGCCAAGCAGGCCCGCCGCGAGGCCGTCGGCGCCATCGAGACCGCGTTGCGCGCGAAAATGTCCGAGCGCTTCCCGGAAATCACCAAGGAGCAGTTCCGCGCCACCTTCGATGTGATCGTGATCCAGAGCGTGCGCGACAATGTGCTGCGCCGGGGCCGCCGCATAGACGGCCGCCGCTTCGACGAGGTCCGCCCGCTCTTCGGCGCCGTGGGCATTCTGCCGCATGTGCATGGGTCGGCCTTCTTCGCCCGCGGCGAAACCCAGTCGCTGGGCACCGTCACACTGGGTTCGGGATCGGATACGCAGGACTTGGACGCCATTACCGGCGGACCGGTGCAGAAAGCCTTCATGGTGCATTACAACTTCCCGCCGTACAGCGTCGGCGAGACGGGCCGCATGACCTCGCCCGGCCGCCGCGAAATCGGCCACGGCGCGCTCGCCGAGCGCTCGCTGGAAGAAGTCATGCCCAAGGATTATCCTTACACCGTACGCATGGTATCGGACATCCAGAGTTCGAACGGTTCGACCTCGATGGCCAGCGTCTGCGTCGGCACCCTGGCCCTGCTGGACGCGGGCGTGCCTCTGCGCAAGCCGGTGGCCGGCATTTCCTGCGGCCTCTTCACGGCGCCGGACAAGGCCGAGATGGTCGTGGATATTCTCGGCGACGAGGATCACTGCGGCGACATGGACTTCAAGGTCGCCGGCACCCGCGACGGCATCACGGGCTTCCAGGTGGACTTTAAGATCCACGGCCTGCCCTGGCCGCTGGTCGAAAAGGCCTTCGAGATGACGCGCGTGGCGCGCCTGGAAATCCTGGAATACATGGCCACCGTGCTGCCGGCCGCGCGCCCGGAACTTTCGCCCTTCGCGCCGCGCATCCAGGTGATCAAGATTCCGCAGGACAAGATCGGCGAACTGATCGGCCCCGGCGGCAAGAACATCCGCCGCATCACGGAGCTCAGCGGCGCCAAGATCGACATCGAGGACGACGGCACCGTCAAGGTCTTCAGCGCCGACAAGAAGAGTCTGGACCTGGCCGTGCGCGAGGTGACCATGATCACGGCGGAGGCGGAGGAAGGCAAGATTTACAACGGCGTGGTCGTGGGCATCAAACCCTTCGGCTGCTTCGTCGAGATCTTCCCCGGCCGCGACGGCATGGTGCACATCAGCGAACTCGCGGACTTCCGCGTCAACGTCGTCGAGGACGTCTGCAAGATGGGCGACCAGATGTGGGTCAAGTGCATCGGCGTGGATGACAGGGGCCGCATCAAACTCAGCCGCCGCGCCGCGATGGCCGAACTGGACGCCAAGGCCAAAACCGAGGGCGCCGCCCCTCAGGCGTAAAGCATCGCCTTTTGAGCGCGCCGGCCGCCTTCATCCGAAGGCGGCCTTTTTTTTCCTATACCAGCAGAGGAATGAAGCCGGTTTTGAGCAGGGTGGCCGTCTCGTCGAGCACACAGGCGGATCGCATTGATCGGCAACAGCGAAATCACGGCAGAATAATTCCGATGGATGTGACAAGCCCCGCGCATTATAAGCCCCGTATTCTCGAACACGAACTGCGCAAGGCGGCCGCGCACTTTGCAGGGAGGTATCGCGCGGGAGGGTTGGATGGGGCAACGCCGGCGACATCCGGCTTGTTCAACTGCGCGCCCGCTTCCCCGGCATTTTATACACCGTCGCTTTACGCTTCGCGCCGCGCGCGGCTGAGGACGGCGGCGCGGCCGGGCCGCCTTTCAACTCGCGAATCTGGTCGCGCAGCATCGCCGCGCGCTCGAACTCCAGCGCTTCGGCGGCCGCCACCATCTCGGCTTCCATTTCGCGCACCGCCTCGGCGACGTCGAGATCGCGCCCGGTTTCGCGCACGACCAGCGTTTCGGCTTCGCGCCCGACGCGTTCGATCGCCAGCCCGTCCTGAATGCTCCGCAACACCGAACGCGGCGTAATCTTGTGCTCGATATTGTAAGCCAGTTGTTTTTCCCGGCGCGCCTGCGTGACCTCGATCATTCGGCGCATGGAGTCGGTCACATGTTCAGCATACAGGATCACCTTGCCGCTGAGATGGCGGGCGGCGCGGCCGGCGGTCTGGATCAGCGAGGTGTCGGAACGCAGGAAGCCCTCCTTGTCGGCGTCCAGCACCGCCACCAGCGCCACCTCGGGCAGATCGAGCCCCTCGCGCAGCAGGTTAATGCCGATCAGGCAATCGAAATCGCCCTTGCGCAGGCTGCGCAGGATCTCCACGCGTTCGATGGCGCCGATGTCGGAGTGCAGGTACCGCACGCGCAGTTTCAGGCGCTCCATGTAGGCGCATAAATCCTCCGCCGTGCGTTTGGTCAGCGTCGTCACCAGCACCCGCTCGCCGCGTTCGGCGTGGGCGCGCACCTCTTCGATCAGATCGTCCACCTGGCCTTCCAGCGGGCGCACGACTACTGGCGGGTCCGCCAGGCCGGTGGGCCGGATCAACTGCGGCACGGGCGGGCCGGAAAGCTGGCGCTCGAATTCGCCGGGCGT
The DNA here is from genome assembly GCA_025360745.1 of bacterium. GTDB lineage: Bacteria > Verrucomicrobiota > Kiritimatiellia > CAIKKV01 > CAIYGI01 > CAIYGI01. The sequence goes on along the minus strand of JANYBP010000112.1, from coordinate 11,443 downwards.
TGCCGAGGTGAAGAGCATCGGCCCCGTGGCCTCCAGAAACTCGTCGAATTGCAGCGGCCGGTTGTCCCTGGCCGACGGCAGGCGAAAACCATGCTCGACCAGCACGCCCTTGCGCGCCTGATCGCCGTTGTACATGCCGCGTATCTGCGGCAGCGTGACGTGCGATTCGTCCACGATCGTCAGAAACCCCTTGGGAAAATAATCCATCAGCGTCGCCGGCGGCGAACCGGGCGGGCGGCCGCTCAAATGCCGGCTGTAGTTTTCGATGCCGGAGCAATAGCCCAGCTCCTTCATCATCTCCAGATCGTAGGTGGTGCGCATGCGCACCCGCTGGGCTTCCAGCAGTTTGCCCTGGGACTCGAATTCGCGCACCCGCGCTTCCAGTTCCGCGCGGATCGCGCCCAGCGCGTCGGTGATGCGGCTTTGCGGCATGACGAAGTGCGAGGCGGGCGCGATCACGATCCGCTCCAGCGCCTCGCCGGCGCGGCCGGTGGCCGGATCGAAGGCCCGCGCGCGTTCGAGCGTGTCGCCCAGGAAGTTCAGCCGCAGGCCGCTGCGGGCATAGGATGGCACCACGTCAACGGTATCGCCGCGCACGCGGAAGGCGCCGGCGGCGGACTCGTAATCGTTGCGCGTGTACTGGATATCCACCAGACGCCGCAGCAGCTCGTCGCGCTCCACCGTCTGCCCGGGGCGCAGCTCGATCACCATCTCGCGGTAGTCCGAAGGCGAGCCCAGACCGTAGATGCAGGAAACCGAGGCCACCACGATCACGTCGTCGCGCATCAGCAGCGAGGCCGTGGCCGCCAGGCGCAGGCGTTCGATCTCCTCGTTGATCGAGGCGTCCTTCTCGATAAAGGTGTCGGTCCGCGGAATGTAGGCCTCGGGCTGGTAATAATCGTAATAGCTGACGAAATACTCGACCGCGTTATCCGGGAAAAAGGATTTCAATTCGGCATAGAGCTGCGCGGCCAGGGTTTTGTTGTGCGAGATCACCAGCGTCGGGCGGCCCCAGCGGGCGATCACGTTGGCGACGGTGAAGGTTTTTCCCGAACCCGTGACGCCTTCCAGGGTCTGGAAACGCCGCCCCGCCGCCAGCCCCTGACAGAGCGTTGCGATGGCGGCGGGCTGATCGCCCTGGGGCGCGAAGGGCGCCTCTATCCGAAAGGCGTTCATCCCAAAGCCAGCATGCGTTCGAGCGCCGTGCGCGCATCGGCGGCCGTCGCGGCGGGCACTTTGACGCGCGCGGCATCCGGCCATTCGCGCAGCAAGGCCAGCAGGTTGCGCAGGTTGGTCTTGGCCATGTTCGGGCAGAAGGAGGGCGTCAGCACCTGCACGCTCACCCCCCGCGCCTGCTGCTCGTCCGCCAGGCGGCGCACCAGGTGCGCCTCGGTGCCGACGAAAACCGTGGCCCCGCGCGGCTGCGCCGCGACGTAGCGGATGATCTGCGCGGTCGAACCGTGGGCATCGGCCAGGCGCACGATTTCCTTGGGCGTTTCCGGATGCACGATGATCTTGGCGCCCGTCCAGCGCCGCCGGATTTCGCGAATGCGAATCGGCGAAAAGACCATATGGATCGGACAAAAGCCCTTCCAGACAATCACCCGCGCATCTTTCATGCTCCCCGCGTTCAGACCGCCGTCCCAGGCGCGCGGGTCATATATCCGCACGTCCGTGTCGGACAAGCCCAGGTCGTGCGCCGTGTTGGCGCCCAGATGCTCGTCGGGCAGAAAAAAAATGCGTTTCTGCTGGTTAAAAACCCATTCGAAGGCCTTGGCGGCATTGCTCGATGTGCAGGTCAATCCACCCTGCCGGCCGCAAAAGGCCTTGATCTCGGCGCTGCTGTTGACATAGGCCACGGGCAGCCAGTCGGGAGCCATGCCGGTCACCGCCCGCCAGGCGCGTTCAACCTGCGTAATGTCGGCCATGTCGGCCATCGGGCAGCCGGCATTGACGGCCGGCATGTAGACCGCGCGCCGGCCATGGCTCAGTATGTCGGCCGATTCGGCCATGAAGCGCACGCCGCAAAAGACGATGCGTTCGGCCGCCGTGGCGCGCGCGGCGCCGCGCGCCAATTCCAGCGAATCGCCGATCAAGTCGGCATGACGCAGGATCTCGGAATCCTGATAGTGGTGGCCCAGAATCAGCAACCGGCCGCCCCATTCCATGCGGATCGCATCGATGGCCGCGCCGCAGTCCTCAGGCACTGGGATGTTTGTCATGCGCGGAATTCTAACATGTTCGACGCCGGTTGCGAAGCAAGGCCGGCAGCAGTTCATTGACAACGGCGCGGCGGACGTGTTTACTCACTGCGAACCTTGGGAGGAGCGTGTATGGCATCCGCGAATTTTGTGCTGCTGATTGGCAACCTGACGGCCGACCCCGAAGTCCGCAACGCGGGCGGCTCGTCCGTCTCCGACCTGCGGCTGGCCGTCAACGATCGTTACAAGAACAAGGCCGGCGAGCAGGTCGAAACCACCTGCTTTGTGGATGTCACGGTCTGGGGCCAGCAGGCCGACAACTGCGGAAAATACCTGCACAAGGGCTCGCCGGTGCTGGTCGAAGGGCGTTTGCAGTTCGACCAATGGGAAGGCAAGGACGGCGCCAAGCGCAGCAAACTGCGGGTCCAGGCCAACCGTGTGCAGTTCCTCGGCGGACGGCGTGACGAAGCCGGCGCCGGCGGCGGCGAGGATGCCGCGCATCACGCCTCCCAGCCCTCCCCCGCCGAAGCCCAGCACCACGACGAAGCGCCGCCGCCGTTCTGACGCGGACGATGAATCCGCTCGATAATCTGCGCGTTGTGCTGGTCCATCCGATCTACGGCGGTAACGTGGGCTCGGTTTGTCGTGCGATGGCCAACACCGGACTTAAGGAACTGGTGCTGGTCGCTCCCGATCCCGACCTGGACTGGGAGGCGGCGCGCAAACTGGCGGTGGCGGCGGCGCCGATTTTGGACGCCCGCCGCGAAGTGGCGAGCGTGGCCCTGGCGCTGGCCGACTGCGGGATGGCCTACGGCACGACGGCGCGCATCGGGCTCTACCGCGCGCATGCCCGGACGCCGCGGGAGTGCGCGCCGCGGATACTGGAGGAGGCTCGCGCGGGCAATCGCGTCGCGCTGGTCTTCGGCGCCGAGAATTTCGGGCTCGCCAACGAAGAACTGGCCTGCTGCACGCAGGTAATCCAGATTCCCAGCTCCCCGGATTACCCCTCGCTGAACCTGTCGCAGGCGGTGCTGATTTGCGCCTACGAGATTTTTGTGGCCGCCCAGGTTTATGCGCCACCCACGGAGCCTTCGCCCGCGGCGCCGATCGAATTGCGTGAACGGATGCTGGAGCTGTGGCGGGAACTGTTATGCACGGTCGGCTTCATGGAACCGGAAAAGGAAATGCACATGATGATGGGCATCCGGCGCATTTTCGGCCGCGGTCAGTTGACCGAGAATGACGTGCGCATCCTGATGGGCATGGCGCGCCAGACACAGTGGAAACTGCGCCACGGGCTGGATGATCGCACACCGCCGCGCGACGACGAAGTGAGTTCGGAACCTGAATCCAGGCCCGGGACCGGCAACGGGAGCAGCTCCCGATGAATAGCCCAACCCCTGTGCAAAAGCCGCGTGTCCTGATTTTTGTCGTGGCTTACGAGGCCGAATCAACCCTGGCCCGGGTGCTGGAGCGGATCCCGTCCTCGATCCGGGAGTTGGATTTCGAGGTGCTGGTGATTGACGACGGCTCGCGCGACCGCACCTTCGAAGTAGGCGCGTTCGCCAGGCGCGTGCGGGTTCTTTACAACGCTGTCAACCAGGGCTACGGCGGAAATCAGAAGCTGGGCTATGCCTACGCCTTGCGGCAAGGCTTCGACTTTGTGGTGTTGCTGCACGGCGACGGCCAGTACGCCCCCGAACGCATACCCGAACTGCTTGCGCCGCTGATCGCCGGTTCGGCCGATGCCGTGTTCGGCTCACGCATGATCGTTCCCGGCGCGGCGCGCAAGGGCGGCATGCCGCTCTACAAATTCGCCGGGAACAAGATTCTGACCTGGGTTCAAAACCGGCTGTTGGGCGTCCGTCTCTCGGAGTTCCACTCTGGCTTCCGGGCCTACCGGGTGACGGCGCTGGGCCGGATCCCCTTCCATTACAACTCGAACGTTTTTCATTTCGACACCGAGATTATCATCCAGTTGCTGCGGGCGGGCATGCGGATCGTGGAAGTGCCGATCCCCACCTGCTACGGCCGGGAGATTTGCCGTGTCAACGGCATGAAATACGCCAGGGACGTGCTTTTCACAACATTGGCCAGCCGCCTGCATGATCTCAACCTGCTCTACGACCGCAAGTTCGATGTCGGAGGTCCGGCCAACCTCCGCTACGCTTTGAAACTCGGATATGCGTCTTCGCACAGCCTGGCGCTCGATGCCATCCCGGCGGGAGCGTGCGTGCTGGATTTGGGATGCGGACCCGGCGACTTCGCGCGCGAGTTGCGGAAAAAGGGCTGCATCGTCGACGGTGCGGATCAGTTGACGCCAGTCGCGCCCTCCCCGTTCCGCAACTTCACGTTATGGAAGGAACCGGAACGGCTGGAGCTGGATCTGCGTCCCTATGACTATGTGCTCCTGCTCGACATCATTGAGCATTTCAAGGAACCGGAAAAATTCCTCGATGCTTTGCGCCGGGCCTCCCACGGCATCGAGCGCCGGCCCCGCTACATCATCACGACGGGAAATGTCGCCTTCGCGATCGTGCGACTTCAGGCTTTGTTTGGAAATTTCAATTATGGGCGGCGGGGAATTCTGGACCTGACGCATACCAGGCTTTACACCTTCAAGACGCTTCGCCGGTTGTTCGAGCAATGCGGCTTTCGTATCGAACAGATGAACGGTGTTCCGGCGCCATTTCCCGCCGCCGTCGGGATGAACCGTTTCGGCCTCGCGCTGGTAAAGTTCAATTCCCTGTTGATTCGTTTGTCACGGGGGCTGTTTTCGTACCAGGCGTTTCTAGTGGCCACGCCGTTACCCACAGTTGACGCTTTGCTGGATGACTCCATCGCCGGCAGCGCCATCAAGGCCGACGCGTTGCTAAACCACGCCGCCGCTGCGCCCCATCCCGGAGCATCATGAAAACAAAGCCGGATAAAAGTCCCGGGACCGGAAAGGCCTTCGAGCGGAAGGATGCCGCACCGGTGTGGACCGCCGCCTCTTCCGCTGCTCTTGCGGCCGTGACCGCCCTGGCGGCATTGATCCTCATCAGCCAGGGGTCCCGTCAATTCGTCGGATACGATTCCTTCTGGCATGTTTTCATCGCCCGGCAGGAGACATGGGGCAGCTTCTGGCGCGAGGTTGCAGACAACGCGCACCCCCCGTTTTTCTACCTGCTGCTGGACGCCGCGATCAAACTGCTCGGAAACACCTTCCTTGCCTACCGGGCGATTTCGATCGGCGCAACCCTGGTTTCCACCATCCTGGTCGCCAGGATCGCCGCCAAGATCACCTCCAACGCCTGGCTGGCCGTCGCGGCCGGGGCGGCATTCGGACTTTCGGCCAATGCCATCGAGATTGGCCTGGAGGTGCGTGCCTACGCCCTTTGCGGCGCCCTGATGCTGACAGCATTCTCGGCTTACCTCGATTGGCTCGGGACCCATCCGGCGCGGCTTTCCGCGCGCACACCGGCACTGTTTGGGGCGGCCATGACCGCCGCGGTGCTGACCAACTATTCGGCATTCTTTTTCCTGGCCGCCGCGATAACCACGCCGTTCGTTCTTTATATCTGCCATCGCCGCTGGCGCGTCCGGCTGTTCGCAGAGGTCCACCAGCGTCCCTTGGCTATATTCTTGATGTTTTGCGTGCCGCTGGCTGCCGCCTTGTCCTCCTTCATCGTTCAGGCGCGGCATTGGGCCGGGCGGATGGCGCATGTATCGAATTTCATGTATGATCCGGGGCGCGAATCGCCACTGGCATTCGTTGCCCGGACAACGCGGGAACTTGTCCTGCTGATGTCCCCAAGGATCGGCGCCGACGGCTCCACGTCGCTGGTGGCCGCCTTAGTCCTGCTGGCAATCGCGTTATGGCTGGCCAGTCGGCGCGCATTCAGAAAACGCCTGGGGCTGATTCCGCTGGTATTTCTGGCTGTCATGACGGCCGCAAACATTCCCGCCGCCCTCACCGGACGTTACCCATATGGCGGCCCGCTGCGCCACGCGTATTATCTCTTACCCCTGGCCATCGTGGCGCTTTTCGCCGTGATCGCAGCCATCGGACGCGCCATCCCGTCCCGTTGCTCTTGGCCGCGTTTCTGGGCGGGCGCAAGCGCCCTTGCGGTTGCCGCCAACTGCTGGTTCTGGATGTCGGCCGGCACGATTACGGCCGTCAATCCGGCACAGCGCCAGTTGGACCGTTTCCGGGCGGTCCTGGGGACGCCTCAGGCGGTCCTGGCGGACCAATACAATTTCGTCATTTTGTTCGGCCACTACCACGACTGGAAGTGGCGGCTCGCCTGGCAGGACACCGGCGCGCAAGCAGGCGGGAAAATGTGGCAGGTCTGGGATGTCTCCCGGGGAGAAGAACATTTACGCGTTTGCCGCTCATCCAGATGGCAGTTTGATCTCTCGCAACCGGAGTCCTTTGCCGATCTTGCCGATTGCCTGGCCCGGACGCGTGCGGCTCATGTCGCGTTGTTCCGCAAACAGCAGGACGGCTTTCTGCCGGCATGGAAGACGGAAAGCGCCGCCCAATACGCCCGCGACCTCGGACCACGTCAGGGAGTCGATCCGGAGCGCGTGATCGCAGACGGCAATGACGTGTACCTGTTATGCCGTTCCCGCACTGGCGCCAGTGGCGCGCATGCTCCATAAACTCATTACCCGTGCATCTTCGTCTGTTTGCGGTTTTCGAGTTACAGATCTGCGCCTCATTATGAGGTTACGTTTGCCTTGGGGCGGGGCGGCGGGGCGCGGGGAAGTTGACACCATCCGCGCAATCCGGCAATTTGAATGAAGCGGTGATTACACAACCAGAAAGATGCTGCATGGGGCTTAAATTCCTGGGCGTGGCGCTGTGCGCGGCCATGCTGGCGGGCTGCTCCCGCGACAGCGCCCCGGCCGCCTGCCGCCACGCCAACCAACGCCCCTCGGGCCCGGCTCGCGCAATCGCATCCGCCCGCCGCGATCCGCTCGCGCCCGGTGTCGCCGCCGGATCTCAGAGCGGTCGTCAAGGCCGCACCCGCCGCCGCCCTGGAGCCCGCTTTTAATTTGCGTGTGACCTGTATCACCAGTTTGGACGGGCAAAAAGCCGCGGGCTTGCGGGACGAAAGCGCGGGGCTGAACCGCATGCTGCGCGAGGGTCAGCAGATCGGCGGATACACGGTCAAACTGATCGACGAGAAAAGCGAGACGGTCGTTTTGGAAAGCGGAACGTTCACGCGCCGCTTGAAACTGTCCGCGGGGGCGCCGGCCACCAACTCGCCCAAACGCGAGGCGGGCGCGCCTTCCGCCGCGATGGAGGCCAGGCTCTCGGGGGCGATGCCAACGAAGTTCGAACCCACCGCCTCCGAAAAGGCGCAAGGCATCGATCCCAACGATTCCACCACCTGGCCTGAAAGTTATCGCGGCCCCGGCATCGAACGCCTGCAGTCCGGCAAATGACGGTCGCGGAGAAGTTGGCGGCGACGTCTCGCCTTCTCAATTTTTTAAAGCCCATGTGCCGGTATGGAACAAATCGGCATAGGTCCGGGCGATAACCTCGGCGCCGGCCTGGGTGGGATGCAAGCCGTCGGCAATCAAGTACTCCGGATGACCGGCGAACCTGGAATGGACATCGGCCAGCGGAACATTCTGCTCGTTCGCCAGATCGCGGATCAGGGGATTCAACGCATCCACGCCCTCGTTGAATAGCGCGTGGCTGCCGGTCATGGGCAGCAGCGTCGTCAGCACGGGTATCGTCTGTTTGTTCCTGCAGGCCGTCACGATTGCGCGCAGGTTGGCGATCGTATCGGCCGTATCGTCGTGCGCGATGGCATCGCAGGCGCCGAAAAAAACCAGCACGAAACCGGGATGAATGGCGAGCACGTCGCCGATCTTTTCCAGTCCAAAGTAACTCTCCTGTCCGGGGTATCCGAACTTCCGCAGATCCTTGCCGATCAGGCCGGCCAGTATCGGCACGTAGGAAGGCGACCCGCTGATACCGGCGGTGATACTGTCGCCGAATGCCGCCACAATGTTGCGATCGTTGATGTATCCGAACCAGCGGTTGATCTGATACTGCACGGCCACCGGCATCGCCGCGTTCCAGCCGAACTGCATGCCGCCACCGTTCATGATCTGCCCGTCGCTGCTCTGGCGGATATACCAGTTGCCCGCGCCGGGATAATAAACGGCCATGTCCGTCCGGCCGTCGCCGTCGTAATCGCCCGGCGCCGGCAGCGCCGCATTCCAGCCAAATTGAATGCCGCCGCCGTTCATCATCTGCCCGTCGCTGCTCTGGCGGACGTACCAATTGCCGGCCGCGGGATGGTACACCGCGATATCCGCCTTGTTGTCGCGATCGAAGTTAACTCCGCCTTGCAACTGGGCGTTGGTGCTGCTGAAACTCCGGATGTCACCGGCGGCGGCCGGCGGGACTTGCGCCGCATGCGCCATCCCGGAATTCATGACAGCGAACGCCAGCATGCAGACAGCCAGCAGACGATCCAGTCCAAGCCCGCTCATCGCACGCTCGAACGTATCCGCTTGCGGATCTTCTGAAGCCAGTTTCGCGATCCACCTGGAGGCGCCGATCTCGCCAGACAGCGGTTCATGGAATGAATGTCGCGCCGGATTCTAAGCCTTCGTTCATCGTCCTTGGGTCCGGCCGGCCCGCCCACCGGACGGAATACGCCGAAAAACGTCTCGGGCGGCAGCCGTGCCTCGCTTAAAGCCGCCTGGTCCAACGCCCACGCCAGCTCCACGAAGGCCTTGTCCAGCGGCTGGTTCAAATCGTAATTGGGACCGTACATGGGATCGAAGAATCGCCTGCAGAAAGCGTAATAGGAGACATAGTGTACGGGCTCGAAATGCCGGTCGAGCTGACCCAGAATGTCCTGCGAACGCACGCATTCGAAACTGTTGTCGCCGTAGTCCACGTTTTCGTAGTCCGGGGTCAGAGTGGGCTTTTGAAAGCGCGTATGGTTGATCTTGAGGCGATCGGGCAGCAGCGACCAGAGCGCGCGCACGGTCGCCAGTGTATCGTCCCACATCAGATAACCGTTGCGGGAAGAGATATCCATCGTCACAAAGACGCCGCCGGGACGCAGCGCGCGCGCGATCCGCGGAAAGATATTCTCCAACTCCACGAAATGGTGCAGCGAGGCGAAGGCCATGACCACATCGTAGCCGCCCTCCTCGAGTTCCAGGCGATTGCAGTCGGCCACGCGCGCGCTCAGGCGCAGTCCCTTGCGGCGCGCCTGCTCGATCCCGCGATCCAAAAGCCCCTGATTGATGTCCACGCAGACGATTTCGTAATCGCCGCGCAGGCCGCCCGCAATGTCGAGTTCGAGTCCGCAGGGACCGGAGGCCAGGCTGATCATGCGCGGCGCGCTCCGCGGATTCATGATCTGCGCGATGTAGTCCTGAAGGAAATATCCGCCGGTCTCGGCGCGAATCAACTGCTCGACTTTTTGCTCCAGCAGTTGCCAGACCGGCGGCACATGCTGAACCAGAACTTCGTCCTGTCCATGATTCTTGTATTCACGGTCGAAATGATCCTTTTCCGATTGCATGCGGCGGAGATAAGCGTCGTCCCCGCCGCGCGCTGGTATTGAATCTGTGCTCATGCCGGGCCTCGCCCTCCGTTTGTCGGGCAGCCTAGCACCATGAATTTTGCCGCGCAAGTTGAAACCCGACAAAACCGAACGTCATGCTTGCTTTCGCCGGCCTTTTCCTAAATTATCGCAGCCATGCGCGCCTTTTTCAGGAACCTTTCGTCGAAATGCGACCGCGAAACCTGGAAAGCCTTTTTGCCCGGCTTGAGAGTCTGCGGCGGCACGCTCGGAACGGTGTTCGATCCCAAGAAGAACGCCATCGGTTTTCTGCGCTTTTTTTTTGCGGCCATGGTGGTTTTCTCGCATTCCTTTCCCCTTGGCGGGTTTAATACCGAGCCGCTTTGGCAATTCAGCCACGGCCGGGAACATTTCGGCACCCTCGGGGTGATTTGTTTTTTCATCGTCAGCGGATTCCTGATCACCCGCAGTCAGGTTTCGTCAAAATCGCTCGCCGAGTATCTCTGGCACCGTTTTCTCCGCATCATGCCGGGATTTTGGGCCTGCCTGCTGGTCATCGTCGCCTTCTTCGCGCCGCTCGCCTATTGGCTGGAACGCGGATCGCTCGACGGCTTTCTGGGCCTGTACGGAAGTCCCGTGCAAGCCTATTTGAAAGCCAACTGGCTGCTCGATATTCACGCCCACACGATCGGCGATTTATTGCAGCGTAACCCCTTCAAGGGCGCCATCGACGGTTCGCTCTGGACGCTGGGCTACGAATTCCGCTGCTACCTCTGCGTGGCGGCGCTCGGTATTATCGGGTGCACGAGGCGCTGGCGGTCATTCACGCTGGTCTTCGCGGCGGGGATGTATCTGGTGTACGCCCTGTTTGGCGAAAATCCCGCGATGCTGGCGAAGATTCTGCCGCGTTTTGTCGACATCATGATTCTAAAACTGGCGGTCTATTTTTTCGCCGGGTCCATCATGTTCCTGTACCGGGAATACATACCGATCGACCGGTTATTGGCCATCGCCGCGCTGATCGTCACGCTGGGCGGTTTGCATTTCAATCTGTGCCACGCGACCGGGCCCATCGGCATCAGTTATCTTGTGCTTTATGCCGCCTGCCGCCTGCCGATCACGGCCTTCGACCGTCAGGGCGATTTCTCCTACGGGCTTTACCTGTACGCCTTCCCGATCCAGCAGATACTGGCTTTGGCGACGATCAATCGCGCCGGATTTTTCCCGTACTTCCTGTGTTCGCTCGCGCTCGCCACGGGTTTCGGCATGCTCAGTTACTTCACGGTGGAAAAGCCCGCGCTCAAACTCAAAGCTTACAAACCTTCGCTGCCGACACACAAATGGCGCAAGCTCCTCAAACTCCCGGCCCAGGGCAGACGCATCTTGAATTTCGGTGTAATAGTTGACCACGGATTACGAAAAAAGCGGAAGATTTGACGCGAAGGCGCTAAGGCTCGTGCTACGTAGCGAAACGCTACTTCGCAGAGTAGCACGCAAAGCAAAGCGGTTGTTGGTTTTAACTCAAGAAAGCATTCTTTGCGGCTTTGCGCCTCAGCGTCAACGAATTCGCCTCCATTATTCATCAATTTGCGTTTGCCTTGGTTGCAGGCATCAACTTGTCCTGAATTTAGATGCGTCTGCCCTGACTCCCGGCCCAGCAATTCTCACTATGGCCACATGAAGTGCGGTCGGGACGGA
>JANYBP010000076.1 GCA_025360745.1 bacterium | reverse complement strand
CGCCTGTGAGTACAGGCGAAACGGCCCCGAGGCCAGCTTTTTTTTCGTCGTTTTTTTGGGGGTTGACTTACCCCCCCCCTTGTCATACAAATTGGGCATGGAATCCGGAAGGTATCCGCGAGTTCCTATGGGATGCTAGTGAAGCCCACACTACGGGGAGAGTCCGATGCAGGCCATGACGCTTGGTTTTCGTTCCTTGCTTGGCGCGACGGTTATCATGCTCGGGGCAGTCGTATCGCAGGGACGTCCGCCCGTCGAGGAACCCAAGCCGGAAGCCGGTGTGATTCTGGACGAGGGCTGCGAGTGGCGCATCTCCCCCTCCTACCAGACGCCTATCCGCCGGGCCGCCGACGGCCTGGAGGCGCCCTCCGTCTTCGCCACCGGATCCATCCCCACGCCCGCCGGCTGGGAACAGCCGGATTTCGACGATGGAAGCTGGGCCCGTTACAACATTTCACGCGCGCACACGCCCGCCGTGGATTACGGCTTCTGGGTGGCCTGCCGTTTCTCGGCCTCGCTCTCACGGCAATGCCTGCGCGGTCGTTTCTTAGTCAAGGATCCAGCCACTGTGCGCGATCTTAAGTTGTCGCTCGTCTATCGCGGCGGCGCGGTCGTTTACCTGAACGGCAAGGAAATCGCGCGCGGCAACCTGGCCAGGGGCGTCGCGTCCGGTGGGAGCACGCTGGCCGAGGAATACCCGCCGGAGGCCTTCTTCAAAACCAACAGCAACCCGATCTTTCTCTACCGCGATTTCAATCCCAAGGACGACCGCAATGGATTGAAAGCGCAGCTTGAGAAACGGCTGCGCCGCCTGAACGACATCGTCATCCCCGCGCAGGCCTTGCGCCAGGGCGTCAACGTCCTGGCCGTCGAGACCATCCGCACCGCCTACTTGGGCAAGGGCTTGGAGAAAGAGGACTCCATCAATTCACAATGGTCGGTCTGGGCCACCTGCGGACTGGTCAGCCTGAAGCTCTCCGCCGCGGGGGGCGTCGTTCCGAACACCGAGAGCCCGAAGGGCTTTCAGGTCTGGGCGCTCGACCGCAACGACCGTGTGACCGGCGCGGAATACAACGATCCGCTGGAACCCGTCCGGCCCGTGGTCCTGGTCGGCGCCCGCAACGCTTTCGTTTCCGGGCAGGTGGTGGCCCGCGCGCCCGGCCCGCTGCGTGGATTAAAGGTCGGGATGGGATCGTGGCGTGGCCCGGCGCCCCTGCCGTCCGACATCGCGCGCGTGCGCTACGCGCGCATGGGCGACCGCTGGCCCGACGCCCTGGATGACGCTGCGCCGGCGGAGCTTGCGCCGGACGCCTCGGGCGCGGCCTGGCAGCAGATTTTACTGACCGTGCGCGTGCCGAAGGACGCGGCGCCGGGCAAATACAGCGCTACGCTCGCCGTCTCCGCGACGGGAATCCCCGCGGTCGAGATCCCGGTGGAACTCGAGGTCGCGGCCTGGACCGTCCCGGCGCCCGCGCAGTTCCGGACTTTTCTTTCCGCCTATCAGTCGCCCACCACCCTCGCCATGCACTACAAGGTTCCGGAGTGGTCGCCCGCGCACTGGAAGTACGTGGAACGCAGCCTGGCGCTGCTCGGGGAACTCGGCAACAAGGCGGTCCAGATTCCGATCGTCGAGCGCACGCAGTACGGTAATGACGAAGGCATGCTGCGCTGGATCAGGAAGGCCGACGGCGGTTACGATTACGATTTCAGCATTTTCGACCGCTACCTTGCGCTGGCCACACAGTACTGTGGAAAGCTGGACTACGTTGTCTTCCCCTTGTGGCACTCGGGCGACGCCGCCGGCTGGGGCGTCCGCAGCAACACCCAGGAAAACACCGTCACCGTGATCCCAGCGCGGGCGGATGGCTCACCCGGGCTGCTGACGGGACCGTTCGAGCACATGCAGGTGCCGGAGTTCGCGACCCCGGCCAGCAAAAAATTCTGGACCCCGGTGCTGCTGGCGTTGAAGGCCCGCCTGGCGAAGCAGGGCATGGAGAAGGCCTTCTGCCTGGGCACGATCAGCGACTCCATTGGCTGTCCGGAGACCTTCAAGATGTTCGACGAGATCATCCCGAATGTGGGCTGGCACCGCGGCTGCCACAGCATGAACCCCAAGAACGTGCCATACCCGCTCTTCGGCAAACCCGGCTTCGGCCAGGTCATCTATCACGAGCACTGCTACGGAACGCCGCTCGACGATCCGCGCAAGCCCTTCCCGGCCGTGCATACGCTGCGCGGCAATCCCGGCACGGCCTATTTTCGCCGCAACTTCGACTACTTTTCGCCCATGTGCTTCCGGCTGACGCCGGAGCGCTCGCTCTTTACCGGCAAACAAGGGGCCGGACGCATGGGCCTGGACTTCTGGCCGGTGGGGAAATTCGCCAAGGGGCGCGGCATGGACAATCTCTTCAACCGCTGGCCGCAATCCACCTGCATGCAAAGGGAGCCCACCGTTTTCCGGCTGACATCGCCGGGACCGGAAGGCGCCGTGCCCAACCTGCGCTTCGAGGCCCTGCGCGAGGGCATGCAGGAAGCGGAGGCGCTGATCCAGATATCGGAGGCGGCGGACAAGGACGCCGCACGTCTCGGACCCGAATTGACCGGCCGCATCCACACGCTGATCCTCGATCGCCTCTGCGCCTGCAAAAACTGGGAGGACTGGGAAATATCCGACGGTGGACATGGACTCATGATGCACACGGGCTGGCAGGATCTGAACCGCCGTCTCTACGCCACCGCCGCCGAGGTCGCCGCCAAACTCGGACCGCGCGGGTAGATCGCGTCGACTTTTAGGCGATCACGGAGTTATATGTCCGGTATTCGTGTCGGATCCAGTCCATGATAGATTCAAATCCGATCACCGTTGACGATCTGCGCGCGGCGGGCCTGACTGTTCCCTTCGTCGGTTTTGAGGACGAGATCGCGCGCTTCCGGGAGCAGGATCGTCTGCGGCCGCCGCCCGGGGCAATCCTGTTCGTCGGCGACTCCGACATCCGGTTCTGGAATTTCGACGACGCATTCGCCGCCGATTTCGCCGGACTGCCCGCGCTGAACCGCGGCTTTGGCGGCGCGCGCACCTGGGAATCGCTGCTTTATTTCCACGACCTCGTGCCGCCCTCCCGTCCGCGCTCGATCGTCTACTGCTGCGGCGATAACGACATCGCCAAACTCAAGGCGGACGGCGTCTTCAACGCCTTTCATGGATTCCGCTTGTTCCTCGATCGGGTGAAAGCGCACGCACCGTCCGTGCGAAAAGTTTTTTACCTGGCGATCCATCCCTCTCCGGCGGACGAACCGCTCTGGGGTTTCATCGAACAGGCCAACGAACTGCTGCGTCCCTTCTGCGACTCCTCGGGCCTGGCGGAATTCGTGGACTTCAAGCCGTTGCTGCTGGACCCTCAGGGGCGTCCGCGGTCCGACTATTTCCGGCCGGACCGGTTGCACTTTACGCGCGAGTTTTACCGGCGCCTTGGAACCTTCCTGCGGCCCAAGCTGGAATCGGCCTAGAAAATCCGCCTCAACGCACCGGCTCGGCGATAAACTCCAGACCGCAGAGCACCGGTTCGCCCTTTACGGGCGTCAGTTCGACGGTCAGCGCGGCGCCGGGCCGGATGTTCCTGAACTCGCGCGTCAGCACCGTCAGCGGCGCCCCGGCGGCGGCCACAATATCTAACTTTTCGATCGCCGGTTTGCCCTGCAGCGTCACGTCGAACACGCGCTCGCCCGCCTTGATCTGATCCGGTTCGGCGAAGATCAGGCGGACCATATATGCGTTCGTGGCGGGCGACGGCAACGAGGCGTCATCCGGCCAGGCATCCTTGGGCGGCGGATACTCGCGGACCCATTGTAGACGCAGATCTTTCGGGAGCGACTCGGAGACCGCTCCGCTGCGCGCCGCGTCGGCGCGCCACATGGGCCAGTTGCCGGTGGCCGCCGCGCCCGACCGCAACGGAACCAACCCGATCGCCAGCGCCGCTCCAGCCGGCGCGATCCAGCGCTTGATTGTGTCCCCCGCGTACTTGTTCATAGTCATGCTCCCGCTCGACCTTCCACCCGCGCCGCCGCTGGTCGCGGCGCGACCGGCAGAATTTCAGTGGCCATGTCCGGCGCCGCCAGCACCACGCGCACGCGCTCCGCGCTCTGCCGCCGCAGCGAAGTCTCCGTGGCCCGCAACGCCAGGCCCGGTTCGTTGCATTCGCAGCTCAGATGGGCCAGTACGACCAGTTGCAGAAAACTTTCCATGGCCAGTTCCGTCACCAGCGCGGCGCAGTCGTCGTTCGAAAGATGCCCCTGCGGACCCAGGATGCGTTGCTTCAGCGGCCAGGGACGCTTCGACTGGCGCAGCAGATAGATGTCGTGGTTGGATTCGATCACGATCGCATCGCAGCGGCGCAGGCGGGCCCGGATCAAGGTGGTCGTGATTCCCATATCGGTCACCACGCCCAGCGTGGCGCCGTCGCCGTGCAGCAGAAAACCCACCGGTTCCAGCGTATCGTGCGGCACCAGGAACGGTTCCACCATCATGTCGCCAATGGGAAATACCGCCCCGGTCGTGAAGACCCGCCAGTCCAGGCGCTCCCCGTCACGCGCGTCGTAACCTTCGATCGTGCCGCTGTTGGCGTAAAGCGGCACGCCGTAGCGGCGCTGCAAGACGCGCAGCCCGCTGGTGTGATCGCTGTGCTCATGGGTTACCAGCACGCCCTGAATATCCCGCGGCGTGGCGCCGAAATTTGCCAGGCGACTACAGGTCTCGCGGGCGCTGAGCCCCGCGTCCACCAGAACCGCGGTTTTGTCCGTGGCCACGTAAGTGCAATTGCCCGCGCTGCTGCTGCCCAAAACGCTGAATTTCAACATGGAACCGGGGGGCCGGCGGGATACGACGATTTACTTGCCAGAAGCCCCGGCGCCCCTTTAAGCTGACATTGTTTTTAATTTTATCAGAGCAAGAACGGCAATGCCAGATCAAACCCTCAGCCTGACCCAGGATCAGCGCCTCAGCATGGTGCTGGCGCCGCAATTGCGCCAGTCGCTGGAAATGCTGCAGGCGCCCGTCCTGGAACTGCGCGCCATGCTGCGCGCCGAGTTGGATTCCAATCCCGTGCTGGAGGAGGCGCCCACCCGCGCCGAAAACGCCGCGCCCGAACCCGTCGCGGACAAGAACGCGGGCGCGCCCGAACCCCACGAGGAAATGAACTTCCGGAAAGAGTTCGACGTGCTGGCCAAACTCGACGACGAGTGGCGCGACTACTTTTTCAGCGAACGCGAAGCGCGCCCCTTCACCATTCAGGACGCCGAACGCCGCAACTTTATCTTCGAATCGGCCAGCCGCTGCGAATCGTTGCAGGAACACCTGCTCGAACAGCTCGGACTGGTGGAACTGAGCGAAGCCGACCAGCGGACGGGGGAATTGATCGTCGGCAGCATTAATGACGACGGTTACCTGACGGCGCCCGTCGAGGAGCTGGCGCAAAGCGCGGGCGTCAGCGTCCAGCGCATGTCGGAACTGCTGCGCGCGATCCGGGACTTCGATCCGCCCGGCATCGGCGCCCGCGACCTGCGGGAATGCCTGCTGCTCCAGTTGGAGCGCCTGGGCAAAGGCGATGGCCTGCCCGCCCGCATCGTCCAAAATCACCTCGACCCCATGGCCGCGCATAAGTTCCCCGAAATCGCCCGCGCCCTGCGTGTCGGCGTCGAGGCCGTGCAGTCCGCCGCCGCCTTCATCTCCACCCTGACCCCAAAACCCGGCCAGGCTTACAACACCGACACCTCCCCCTACATCACGCCCGAAGTCGTGGTGCATAAGGATGGAGAGCGTTACGTGGTGATTTTAAACGACGACGACCTGCCCCATCTCCGCATCAGCAAACATTACCGGCAGCTCATGGACGACAAGGCCACGCCCGCCAACGTCAAGCAGTACATCGCCGACAAGGTCCGTTCCAGCGCCTTTCTGATCCGCAGTCTGCACCAGCGCCAGCACACCATCTACCGCATCGCCAGCGAAATCGTGCGCGAGCAACAGGCGTTTTTCGAACACGGCGTCAGCCGTCTGCGCCCGCTGACCATGGCCCAGGTGGCGGCGGCCGTCGGCTTGCACGAGACCACCATCAGCCGCGCCGTGGCCGGCAAACACATGCAAACGCCCGCCGGCATCTTCGAAATGAAATATTTCTTCGCCGCCGGCCTGTCCGCCGGAAACGGCCAGATCATCTCCAACAAGGCGGCTCAGGATGCGATCGCCGCCCTGGTCGCGGAAGAGGATTCCTCCAAGCCGATTTCGGATCAGGCCATCCAGAAACGCCTGAACGCGCAAGGCATCGTCGTCGCCCGCCGCACGATCGCCAAGTATCGCCAGATCCTGAAAATCCCCTCGTCGCATCTGCGCCGGAGATATTAAAATCAGGCTGCTTAGGCTCAAGGAAATACAGCGAAAAACCGGGGGGAAACCCGCCTTTTTTTTATTCTCGGTTTCCGCTTCCCGGCTACAGCATTCAGCCTTCAGCCTTCAGCCTGATCTTCCCCCGCAGTCGCGCGACCTCGTCCTCCAGTCCGACGATCCGTTCCAGCAGTTCCAGCACCAGCGCCATCGTGTCGAGACTCACCCCCACCTGGCGGTGCAGCCGCGCCATCCGGCGCGCTTGCGAGATCACAGCGGCGTCGAACCAGGTCTCATCGTTGACCCGCACCGGCGCCAGCAGGTCCCAGGCCATCAATTCCTCGATCCAGCCGCGCGGCATGCCGATGCATATGGCCATTTCGTTCAACGACAACAGTTCATCCGCCGCTTTAACCGTGACTTTGGCGGCCGCCCGCCTGGTGCGTTGCTTGGTGCTCATCGCCGCGCCTCCCCCCGTGGCCGAAAGGCCGATATCCGCGCCAGTTCCTCGAACAGTTCGCGTTCGCGTCCGCTCAGCGTGCGCGGCGCCTCGATTCGCACCACGGCATAAAGATCGCCCGCCACCCCGCCGCCGCGTCTCGGCAAACCCTGGCCGCGCAGCCGTATGCGCTGGCCCGACGATGTCCCCGCCGGCAGCGTCACCAGGGCATCGCCGTCGCCCGTGCCCACCGCCACCTTCGCGCCCAGCGCCGCCTCCCAGGGGGTCACCGGCAAATCCGTCTCCAGATCGTGACCCTGCACGCGAAAACGCGGATGCGGGGCGAGGCGGATGCGCAGGTAAAGATCCCCCAGCGCTCCACCCTCCTCGCCGGCGCCGCCCTGACCCGCCATGCGAATACGCGCGCCCTCGGTCGTTCCGGCCGGCACATGGACTTCGTAATTGCGGGTGCGCCGCTGCACACGGCCGTGCGCGTCCACCTCCGCCGATTGCAACGCCACGGATTTGCGCACGCCGTGCCGCGCCTCCTCGATGGTGATTTCGAGCTCGGCCTCGTGGTCCTGCCCGCGCATCGCCGCGCCGCCAGCTCCGCCTTCCTGGGCAAATCCGCCTCCGAAGAGAGAGCTGAAAAAATCGCTGAAGCCGCCCATATCCTCGGGCCGGAATCCCCCGCCGCCCGCGCCGCCGAAATGGAAGGCGCCGCCTTCGAACCCGCCGCCGGCCCCAGGCGGCGGCGGACGGAAATCCTGTCCGGCCTTCCAGCCGGCGCCCAGCGCATCGTAACGCGAGCGTTTTTCCGGATCGCTCAGCACCTCGTAGGCCTCGGCGGCCGCCTTGAACTTGGCCTCGGCGCCCGATTCCTTGTTGACGTCCGGATGGTAACGCCGCGCCTGTTTGCGGTAAGCCTTGCGGATTTCGTCCGCCGACGCGCCGCGCGCCACCCCCAGCGTTGCATAGTAATCTTTGTAGTCCACAAGCCCCTCCTCCCCACGCCCCTACTCTGCCGCCCAGACCGCCCGTACGTCAAGCGTCGGGCAAAAGAGCCAAGAGTGAACAGTAAACAGTGTTCGCCGTCCACCATTCACCGTTCACTGTTCGCTGTTTACTGTTCACTCTTCGCTGTGTTGATAATCTCCCCAACCTGGCGTATAAATCCTCAAGACGGTCGGGACGGACCCGACCCTCCATAAATTTACAAAGGCAAAGGAGGGGCGCATGAACCAGATACTTGTGATCCGTGAGTTTCTGAAAGAGCGCCGGCCGTTGGACAGCATGCCCCCCTCGGGCAATCCGTTCATCACTATTTCGCGTCAGACGGGTTCAGGCGGCCGTATGGTGGCGGACGCGCTGGTCGCGGAGTTCAAAAAACACACCCACGAAGCGATCTTCCAGGGCTGGCATGTCTTCGACCGGGAACTGATCGAGGCCATCGCCCAGGATCCACTGCTCAACCAGGAACTGAACGGGTTGCTTTCCGAACGCTACCATTCGGAGTTGCGGGAATTCGTGGACAGCCTGTTCAGCGGCACGACCGAACAGTACAGGTTTTACAAACAGCTCTATCGCGTGGCCTACGCGCTGGCCGCCGTCGGCAAGGTCATTCTGCTGGGCCGCGGGGGCGGCTTCGTCACCCAGCGCATGCCCGGCGGGCTGCACCTGAGGTTGATCGCCCCCGAAGCGCAGCGGATTCTCTGGATCATGACCCGCTTTAAAATTTCCCGCGACGAAGCGCAGAAACTGATCGAGCAGCGGGATCTGGATCGCAACAAACTCGCGAAGAGTTTTTTCGGACACGACCTCGACGACCTGCTGCAGTACGACATGGTCTGGAATACCGCCCGCGTGGACCTGCGGGAAATCGTCGCCGCCGTCACGGAAATGGTTCCATTCCGCGCCGAGTTGGCCGCCCATCGCAAAGCGCCCGGCATGATGATCGGCGGCAATTAAAATTAACTTGTTTGCCCGCGCATCTCCGATTAGACTCTCCCGCGTTCTTCGCAACGCGAGCGTAGCTCAGTGGTAGAGCTCCACCTTGCCAAGGTGGCCGTCGAGGGTTCAACTCCCTTCGCTCGCTCCATCCTTTTCCCCCACGAGATCAGCCCAATGCTTGACGCCGCGGGGCCGGCAGGCTACAAAGCAGGGATTCGATGCGCGTTGCGGCGCGAAAAGCATCGCGGTAAACAGGGCTGGAGGATGGCATGCTGATTTCAAAGTTCAACAAGTTGATCCGGAACCGGATACTCTGGAGCATCTTCGCGTTTGTGGTGATCTTTTCCTTTGTGGGCTTCTTCTCCAACACCGGCGGCTGTCTGGGCGACACCGACCGGCGGGCCGGCAAACTGGGCGCCTCGCCCTTCACCGATCGCGAATACCGCGATGCGCGCTTCCATACCTATCTCAGCCTGCGCCTGATGCTCGGCCGCAACCCGGATAGCGCCTCCGCCATCGAACGCGAAGTGGATAGCCTGGCCTGGAAACGCCTGGCCTCGCTAAAGATATCCAAGGACCTGGGATTCCGCACCCGCGACGACGAAGTCGTCCGCGCCATCCAGCAGGATCGTCAGTTCGCCCCGGAAGGCGCGTTCGACCGCTCGCGTTACAAGGCCTTCGTGAGCGGCGTGCTGCCCAACATGGAAGCCGACGAGGCGCTCTTCGAGGAAAACGTGCGCCAGTCCATCACCCTCCAAAAAGTCCAGGGCATGCTCACCTCCGCGAGCTGGATCAACCCCGCCGAACTGCAGCGCATGATCGGCGCCTACGCCGATACATTCCGCATCGCCTATGTTCTGCTCGGCACCAATAACGTGCGGACTGTGGCCGCGATCTCCGTGGATCAGGCCCGGCGCTTCTACGACCTCAATACCAACACTTTCCTGATTCCCGAACGCGTCAACGTCCGCTACGTCGCCTGGCCGATCAAGGACGCCATGACCAATGCAGTCACGGAATCGGATGTAAATTACTATTACGAAGAGAATCGCGACGCCTTCACCTCCAGCGGCACCAACGGCGAACCTGTGCTGAAGCCGCTTTCCGAGGTTGCCGGAACGATTTCGAACCGCTTGCTGCACCAGCAGGCCGCGCTCGCCACGCGCGACAAGGCCGCCGACTTCGCAATCGCGCTCACTCCGCCGCGTAACGGCACGGCGGCGCCGGGGTTTGATATCTGCGCCGCCAAGGCCGGACTGGCCGTGCATACCACCGGTCTCTTTCGCGCCACGCAGGAAATCCCCGGCGTCTCGACGCCGCGCAACGCTTTCCAGCACGAAGCCTTCACCCGCGAGGATACCCCGGATAACTATTACAGCGATCCGATCGGCGGCGAGGAGTCGGTCTACGTGCTCGCCCTCGCCGGGCGCGAGG
Organism: bacterium; assembly: GCA_025360745.1. GTDB lineage: Bacteria > Verrucomicrobiota > Kiritimatiellia > CAIKKV01 > CAIYGI01 > CAIYGI01. The sequence goes on along the minus strand of JANYBP010000076.1, from coordinate 10,149 downwards.
CGCCACGCATGCCGCCCTTCGAGGAGGTCCGCGACGAGGTTATGGCGGCCGCCCGCCAGGAGGCGATGGAGAAAGCCGCGCGCGAACTTGCCCGGACCGCGCATGACCAACTGGCCGCCGCCGTCGCCAACGGCAAGAGTTTCGCCGCCGCCGTCAAGACCCTCGGCGCCACGCTGCACACCACCGACGTCTTTTCGGCCCTCAGCGTGCCCGAGGAGTTGCAGGATGCCGATTTCGTGCGCGAGCTGACCCAGCACAACAGCGGCGAAGTCACGGACGCCATTCCCTTTGGCAAAGACTTCCTGATCGCCTATCTGGCGGAACGCGCCCCGGCCACGCCCGAGGCCGCCACTTCCGTCCACCATCAGATCGTCACCGCCCTCACCCGTCGCCGCAGCAACGCGCTCTTCAGCGAGTGGCAGTCCTGGCTTGTTCGCCAGCCCGGTTATCAGGCGCCCGCCGGCCTGATCCGCAACGGCGAACCCGCCCCCGCCGAAGAGCCCCGGGACGAACCCGCCCCCGCCACGAACAATCCCCCGGCGGCCCTGTAGCGACAGGTTCGATTCGGTGTTCAGCGTTCGGTGTTCAGTGTTCGGCCACAAATACAGACGGGATATGCGTTCGTAATCGCAATCTTAATCGTAATCCGCTTCACCACAGATTAAGATTAGGATTACGAGCGTGAAGACAGGTGATGTGATGTCTCAGTGGAGTACACGGGGCAGTCGGCAAACAGGAGTATCCCGAACACCGAACACTGAACACCGAACACCTTGCAGAAACCGCATATGGTGAATATAGCTTCAAAAGCTTCAGGCTCGGTGGGACTGGTGACGACGCAAAAGCTGCGCCTCGTCCTGCCCCCGGAAGGCTTTCTCCTTGAACGCGGCGGAGTGCTTCCGGAACTCGATGTCGCCTACGAAACCTACGGCCGGCTCGACGCCGACCGCGCCAACGCGGTGCTGCTCTGCCATGCCCTGAGCGGCGACGCCCATGCCGCCGGACGCCACAAGCCGGAGGACGCCAAACCCGGCTGGTGGGACGAGATGATCGGTCCCGGCAAGGGCCTCGACACCGGACGTTTTTTCGTCATCTGCGCCAATATCCTGGGCGGCTGCAGGGGCACCACCGGTCCATCCAGCATCGACCCGCGCACCGGCCGGCCCTATGGCTCGACCTTCCCGGCCATCACCATCGGCGACATGGTCCGTGTCCAGCAACTGCTCGTCCGCCAGCTCGGCCTGGAAAAACTTTACGCCGTGATGGGCGGTTCGATGGGCGGCATGCAGGTGCTCGAATGGGCCATCCGATTTCCCGGGCTGGTGGAACGCGCCATTTGCATCGCGTCCGCCGCCTCGCTTTCCGCCCAGGCGCTGGCCTTCGATATCGTCGGCCGGCGTTCGATCATGAGCGACCCCAAGCTGGCCGGCGGCGATTACTACGGCGCCGAGCCGGGCCCCGACGACGGACTGGCCACGGCGCGCATGCTCGGGCATATCACCTACCTGTCGCCCGAAATCATGGACCGCAAGTTCGGCCGCGAAAAGCGCCCCTCGACGCTCCCCGCCGAACGCTTCACCACGTCATTCCAGGTCGAAAGTTACCTGCGTCATCAGGGCGCCGCCTTCGTCGAACGCTTCGATGCCAACTCCTACCTGCATATCACCGAGGCCATGGACACCTACGACATCGAGGACGCCCATGGCTCGCTGGCGGATGCCTTTCGCGCCATGCAGGCCCGGCTGCTCGTCGTGGCGCTCAGTTCCGACTGGCTCTTCCCCCCCGAGCAATCCCTCGAACTCGCCGCCGCCGCCTTACAGGCCGGCCGCCACGTCTCCTACTGCCTGCTGCGCGCACCCTACGGACACGATGCCTTTCTGGTGGACATCGAGCACCTCGCCGCCGTCGTCGGCGCCTTCCTGGCGCCGCCCCCCGCGCCCGCCGTTGCGGCGGAGATCGGAACCAGCGAGCGGCGCGAGCATGCGCTGGTGCGCCGATTGGTTCCCAGTGGCGCGCGGGTGCTCGATCTCGGCTGCGGCGATGGACGGCTGCTCGCACAACTCGTCGGCGATTCCCACCTGGGCCTGGGCGTGGATATCAGCCTCGACCATGTCATCAGCGTCCTCGCCCGCGGGCTGCCGGTGTTTCAGGGCGACATGGACGAAGGGCTGGCCATGATTCCCGACCAGTCCTACGACTTCGCCGTGCTCGGAGAAACGCTGCAAGTGGTGCGACGTCCGCTCAAGGTGCTGCACGAAATGCTGCGCGTGGCCCGCGAGGGCATCGTCAGCTTTCCGAACTTCGCCAACTGGAACAACCGCGCCCGCATCGGACTCACCGGCCGCATGCCCAAGTCCGCCGCGCTGCCCTTCGACTGGCACGACACTCCAAACATCCACCTCACGACCCTGCGCGACTTCACCGATCTCTGCCGCCTGGAAAAGATACGCATCACGCGGGTTTTCCCGATCGCCGCAAATTCGCTCGGCTGGGCCCTGAACCGCATCGGGCTGGCCAACCTCGGCGCCGAACGCGTGCTGGTCAAAATCGCGCGCTTATGAGAGGCTGCCTGGCGGTGGACGGAAGTCCATGGTGTTCGGTGTTCAGTGTTCGGTGTTCAGGGAAGAATCGTATTTCCCGGGTTATGATCTATTTGTCTGCCCTGAACACTGAACACTGAACACTGAACACCTGATCTGAAACACCTTATGAATAAAAAATCGTCTACCCCGGTCGACGAACCGCATTTGAGCATCCCGGGGCTTGCCGCGACCCTCGTCGCCTGCGGCGCCTGCAAACGGCGGAACTCCGCGGAACGCGGCCTGCATCTCACCGGCCGCGCCGCCATCTATGTCGTACTCGACAAACTCACCAGCCTGCTCTTCCCAGGTTGCCACGGACACGCGCCGATCCCCGCCATACATGCGAGCGACCACATCGCCGCCGAACTGACGGAGATCGCCGCCACGCTTCAAAAGCAAATCAAACTGGCGTTCCAATATCAGTGCGAGTTCGACCACTGCCGCGATTGCGGGGATTGCCGCCGCAAGGCCGTCTCCGCCACTCAGAATCTGCTTCAGGCCATGCCGGCGATCAAGCGCACGCTCGAACTGGACATCACCGCCGCCTATGAAGGCGACCCGGCCGCGCGTTCGACCATGGAAGTTGTCATGAGCTATCCGGGACTGCTGGCGATCATGACGCATCGCATCGCCCATGAGCTCTATACCGCGGACGTACCGCTGATTCCGCGCATTCTCTCCGAACACGCCCATTCGCAGACCGGCATCGACATCCATCCCGGCGCGAAAATCGGGCCCGGCTTCTTCATCGACCATGGCACCGGCGTCGTGATCGGCGAAACCTGCGTTATCGGCAAACGGGTCAAAATCTATCAGGGCGTCACACTGGGCGCGCTGAGTTTTCCCAAAGATGCGCACGGACATCTGATCAAAGGCAACAAACGCCACCCCAACGTCGAGGATCATGTCACCATCTACGCCGGCGCCACCATCCTCGGCGGCGACACCACCATCGGCGCCGGATCGGAAATCGGCGGCAATGTCTGGCTGACCCATTCCATCCCGCCCGGCTCGCGGGTCTATAACCAGCAACCCAAACCGCTGATCCGCACGCGCGAAGTTAAAAAGTCGTAACTGCTTTCACTCCGACCTTCAGTTGAACAGCCTAAATTCGTGAATATACGTCTCTATCAGGGAAAAACCGCCCTCTCAGGATTCCGTCACGACGCGCTGCTGCGCCGTCTCCAAAGCGCGCTGCCCGCTTGCGGAATAAACTCCATCGAAGCCACCCCGGTGTTTCTGGTCGAAGCCGGCGCGGATTTCGACGCCGCCGGCTGGCGGCAGGTCGAGGCGCTGCTCGACACTAACACCGTCATCCCGCTCGAAGCGGGCGCGGGCCTTTTCGTCACCCCGCGGCGCGGCACCGTCTCGCCCTGGTCGTCCAAGGCCACCGACATCGCCCACAACTGCGGTCTGACCGCCGTCTGCCGGATCGAGGCCGGCCTGCTCTACGTTGTCCGCAATACCGCCGGTGCGGTGTTGTCCATGGAGACGCTACGTCCGGGCCTGCCGCTGCTGCACGACCGTATGACGGAAGGAGTCTACAACACCCTCGTCGGCCTTTTCCAGCATCTGCCCCCCGCCCCGTTCGCCAGCATCGACCTCTTGAAACTGGGCCGCCCGGCCTTGGAAGCCGCCAACCTGAGTCTCGGCCTGGCGCTCGCGCCCGACGAAATAGACTACCTGGAAACCGCCTACCGCAAACTCGGCCGTAATCCGACCGATGTCGAACTGCTCATGTTCGGCCAGGTCAACTCCGAGCACTGCCGCCACAAGATTTTCAAAGCCGACTGGATCGTGGACGGACGGCCCCGCACGCCGGGACTTTTCGACATGATCCGCAATACGCACCAGGCCCACCCGCAGGGCACACGTATCGCCTACTCCGACAATTCAGCCGTGATCGATGGCGCGCCAACGGACTGGTTCGAGCCCGACCCCGGCAACGGCCGCCTCTACACCACCCATCCGGCCACGCCGGTGGACATTCTGCTGAAGGTGGAAACCCACAACCACCCGACCGCCATCGCGCCATACCCCGGCGCCGCCACCGGCGTCGGCGGTGAAATCCGCGACGAAGCCGCCACCGGCATCGGCGGCCGCACCAAGGCCGGTCTCAGCGCCTTCATCGTCTCGCACCTGCGCCTGCCGGATTTCCCCATGCCCTGGGAAACGCCCGCGCCGGAGTTCCCCGTCCGCCTCGCCACGCCGCTCGAAATCATGACCGACGGCCCCCTCGGCGGCGCGCGCTTCGGCAATGAGTTCGGCCGGCCGCAACTCGCCGGATTTTTCCGCACCTTGGAAATGCAATATCTGGGACGCCGCCGCGGCTATCATAAACCGGTCATGGCCGCCGGCGGTCTGGGCGCCATCAAACGCGAACATGCGCTCAAACGCGAAGTCCGCGGCGGCGACCTGATTCTCCAGATCGGCGGCCCGGCGCTGCGCATCGGCCTCGGCGGCGGCGCCGCCTCCTCCATGGGCAGCGGCAGCAACGCCGAGAATCTGGACTTCGATTCGGTCCAGCGCGACAACGCCGAAATGCAGCGCCGCTGTCAGGAGGTCGTCAACGCCTGCACCGCCCTCGGCGCCGCCAACCCCATCCGCAGCATTCACGACATCGGCGCCGGCGGCCTCTCCAACGGCTGTCCGGAACTGGTGGACCCCATCGGCGGCGCCTTCCGCCTGCGCGCCATCCCCAACCAGGAACCCTCCATGAGCCCCATGGAAATCTGGTGCTGCGAAGCCCAGGAACGCTACGTCCTGGCCATCGCGCCGGATGCGCTGCCGCTTTTCCTGGACCTTTGCCGCCGCGAACGCTGTCCTGCCGCCGTGCTCGGACGCGCCAGCGGCGACGGCTGGCTGGTGCTGGAGGACGAACATTTCGGCAACCGTCCGATCGATATCGAACTGGCCATGCTGCTCGGCCACCCGCCGCGCATGACCCGCAATGTGCGCCACCTGGTCGAGCGGCATCCCGCGCTGGATCTGGCCGACGTGGATCTGGCCGAAGCCGTCGGCCGCGTGCTGCGCTTTCCCGCCGTGGCTAACAAGACTTTTCTGATCACCATCACCGACCGCAGCGTCACGGGCCTGGTCCATCGCGACCAGATGACCGGTCCCTACCAGACGCCGATCGCCGACGCCGCGATCACCGCCGCCGCCTACGACGCCAGCCACGGCGAGGCCATGGCGATGGGCGAACGCACACCCATCGCCCTCATCAACGCCCCCGCCTCCGGCCGCATGGCCGTCGGCGAGTCGCTCACCAATCTGGCGGGTGTCTGCATCGGCCCGCTGGGCCGGGTCAAACTCTCCGCCAACTGGATGTGCGCCTGCGGCGAAGAGGGCGAGGATGCCGCGCTTTACGACACCGTGCGCGCCGTCGGCATGGAGTTCTGTCCCCGCCTCGGCGTGGCGATTCCAGTCGGCAAGGATTCGCTCTCCATGCGCACCGCCTGGCGGACCAGCGCCGGCGGCGACGAAAAGGTCGTCTCGCCCCTGACGCTCGTGATCAGCGCCTTTGCCCCCGTCGCCGATCTCCGCAAGACCGTCACGTCCGATCTCAAGCGCGTCGCCAACTCGACCCTGCTGCTCGCCGATTTCGGCGGCGGCCGCAACCGCCTGGGCGCTTCGACGCTGGCACAGGTCTATAATCAAGTGGGCGACGAACCACCCGATGTTGACGATCCCGAGTCCCTCGCCGCCGGCTTCGCCGCGCTGCAGGAATTGGTGGCGGAGGGCCGCCTGCTGGCCTGCCATGACCGCAGCGACGGCGGCCTTTTCGTCACCCTGGCCGAAATGGCCTTCGGCGCCCGCTGGGGCCTCGACATCGCCCTCCCCGCCGACGCCGCCGCCTTGCCCGCGCTCTTCAGCGAGGAACTCGGCGTGGTGCTGCAGGTGGCGGACGACCAACTCGATGCCGTGCGCGCCGTCTTCGCGCGCCGCAATTTGGGCGGCGTGCTCCAACTCCTGGGCCGCCCGGCGGCCGATGGGCGGTTGACCATCCGTCAGGGCCAGGAGCTGCTTTACCGCGCGCCGCTTACCGACTTGCTGCGCGCCTGGTCGGAATTGACCTTCCGCATGCAGTCCCGCCGCGATCATCCCGACTGCGCCCGCGAAGAATATGACGCGCTGCTCGATGTCCGCGATCCCGGACTCACGGTGCGCCTGCCCTTTGTCCCAACGCCCGCCACGCCGCCCGCCCGCGGCGCCGCCCGCCCGCGCGTGGCGATCCTGCGCGAGCAGGGCGTCAACGGTCACGTGGAAATGGCCGCCGCTTTCGACCGCGCCGGCTTCGCCGCCGTGGATGTGCATATGAGCGACCTGCTGGCCGGTCAGGCCAATTTAAGCGACTTCGCCGGCCTGGTCGCCTGTGGCGGCTTTTCCTACGGCGACGTGCTGGGGGCCGGTTCCGGCTGGGCGCGCTCCGTGCTGGGCCACGAAACACTGCGCGCCATGTTCGCCGCCTTTTTCGCCCGGCCCGACAGTTTTACCCTGGGTGTTTGCAACGGTTGCCAGATGCTCGCGCAACTCAAACTATTGATCCCCGGCGCGGCGGCCTGGCCGCGTTTCGTACGCAATCGCTCCGCCCAATTCGAGGCCCGCGTGACCACGGTGGAGATTCTGGAATCGCCGTCCATCTTCTTCCGCGACATGACCGGCGCGCGCCTGCCGATCCCCGTGGCCCACGGCGAAGGCCGCGCCGAATTTCAGGAAGCGGGCGCGGCGGATCAGGCCCTGGCGGCCGTGCGTTATGTGGATAACTACGGCGCGCCGGCCGAACGCTATCCCTGCAATCCCAACGGTTCGCCGGGCGGCTTGACCGGATTCACCACCACCGACGGCCGCGCCACGATTCTGATGCCCCATCCCGAGCGCGCCTTCCGCGGTTTGCAGCTTTCCTGGCGCGATCCGGCCTTCCCCGACGAAGCCGGTCCCTGGCTCCGCATGTTCCAAAACGCCCGCGCTTTTGCTCAATAAAAGCGCACCCGCTCTCCTCCTCTCCGGACCCATTCTACGGTCTTGCCGTTTACCACCCATTTCTATACACTTTTTCTGCGCATAATTGATGGGGACGGAGTCTGCCAAAAACCGCCTTTCGTAGTCTCAACAGGAAGAATTGGGACATCCTCGCCAACCGTCCCATAGTGCCCTGCGAAGTCCAAACAAAAGAAGACGAACCAAGCGCATGACCGCGAACGAACAAGCGGAGATCGTCAGACGGAGCCGGGAACTTTTACTGCCGGAACCGGGCGGCAGACTGGCCCTGATATATGGTTCTTTTGCATCCGGAAAGATGCGCCCCGGCAGCGATTTGGATATTGCCGTGCTCTTCGACCGCCCGCTCGATGCCGAACGGAAGTTGGAACTCGCTGCACGACTGGAAAAAAGCCTGTCAAGGACGGTTGATTTGACCGATTTGTTTTCGTTGAACGGGACGATCCTTCGTCAGATCCTTTGCAAAGGTCGGGTGTTGATAAACAACGATCCGGCGGCCTTGGCGTTATTAACCAGACGCATGATTTACAATCAAGCCGACATGATGCCGCTTGTTCTCCGCACACTGGAAGAACGCCTGAAGAGGTTTGTTTATGGATAAAGATGTCGTGCTGAATAAACTCGAAAGTTTGCGCCGCTGCATCACGCGTGTTCAGGATAAGACCCCGGCATCGCCCGATTTGTTAAGCAAGGATTACGATCTGCAGGACATCATCGTGTTAAATCTGGAGCGTGCGGTTCAGGCCTGCGTGGATATCGGATTGCACATCACCAGCGATCTGGAAGTGCCGGTTCCCGATACGATGGCGGAGACGTTTATTAATCTAAACCGGGCCGGTATATTAGACGTTCTTACGGCAGAACGCATGACGAAGGCCGTGGGTTTTAGAAATACGGCCGTGCATGCCTATCAGGAAATGGACTGGGGTATCGTTTACCGGATTATCACGGAGCATCTTGACGATTTCCGCGATTTTTCCCGCCAGATTATGAAAGCGGTCAAGTGATCCAAACGCCAAACCGATGAAAACCATACTCTTAACCGGTGGCGCGGGCTTCATCGGGTCGAATCTTGTCCACCACCTGCTCCAGCACACCCAACACCGGGTGATCGTGCTCGACAAACTCACTTACGCCGGCAATCCGGCCTCGCTGGCCGATGTCGCCGCCAATTCACGCTATGCCTTCGTCAAGGCCGACATCGCCGACGCCACCGCGGTGCGCGCCAGCTTCACCCAGCACCGGCCCGACATCGTGCTGCACCTGGCCGCCGAGTCGCATGTGGACCGCTCGATCGATGCCCCCGGCGCCTTTATCCAAACCAACCTCGTAGGCAGCTTCACCTTGCTCGAAGCCTCACGCGCCCATTGGCAGGCCCTGCCGCCCGACCGCCGCGCCACTTTCCGCTTCGTTCACGTCTCCACCGACGAGGTCTTTGGCTCGCTCTCCCCCGACGCTCCGCCCTTCCGCGAAACCACCCCCTACGATCCCCGCTCCCCCTACTCCGCCAGCAAAGCCGGCTCCGACCACCTCGCCCGCGCCTGGTTCCACACCTACGGACTGCCCGTCGTGGTCACCAATTGCTCCAACAACTACGGTCCGTACCAATTTCCGGAAAAACTGATCCCGCTCGTGATCCTGAACGCTCTCGAACGCAAACCCCTGCCCATTTACGGCCGCGGCGACAACGTGCGCGACTGGCTCTATGTCGAAGACCACGCCCGCGCCCTGGCGCTCATCGCCGAACGCGGCCGCCCCGGCGAAACCTATACCATCGGCGGCGGTTGCGAACGCACCAACCTGGAAATCGTGCGGACCATCTGCGACCTGCTCGACACCCTGCGCCCGGACTCCGCCCCACACCGCGAGCTGATCGCCTTCGTCGCCGACCGGCCCGGCCATGACAAACGTTACGCCATGGATGCCTCGCACCTGCAACGCGAACTGGGCTGGTCCCCCCTGGAAACCTTCGCCACCGGCCTGCGCAAAACCGTCGTCTGGTACCTGGAAAACACCCCCTGGTGGTCCCCCATACGCGTTTCCTCGTATCACGGCGAAAGGCTGGGAAAAGGCTGAGGAAGTAGTGAGTGGTGAGTAGTGAGTGGGGGGGCATGAATACCCATGATTTCTAAAATCGTCAGGTCCGGCGCCCTGTCCGATCAGGATTCCTTTCGGCAACATGACGCGTTGGCCATGACACCCAGTGAACGCATCATGTGCCTGATTCGTTTGCGCGACCACCAATTTCGCGCGTCGGCATGTCCGGTCATAAAGTCCGGGGCGGTCAGTTATCGGAACTTGCCCGTCTTCCCGAAAAAATGACCATGCAGGACATCTCGCCCGATATGCGCGAATTGCTTCGGCTTCTACTACAGCACAAAGTCAAATTTGCGCTCTGCGGTGGATTTGCGGTGAGTTACTACGGCCTTGAGAGTCATGAGTTCTGACTCATGCGGCTAACCTTAGTCCTTCGGCCCTATCGATGTCAAGATGTTGGCGGATGAATTTCACAAGGGGATTGTTTTTGGACGCAACCCCGAGAAATAGCGGGAGGCTGTGGCGCAAG
>JANYBP010000062.1 GCA_025360745.1 bacterium | reverse complement strand
GGCAGGGGAGGTCTTCGTCTGTCACAAACTGGCCGAAAACGTCCTCTTGATCCTGCTCTGCGGACTGTTGATCTGCAGACGCCATGCCAATCCGACCCCAGAGCGGCAACCCATGCTGGTGGATGGACGGTGACGAATGGGCGATAGGCGCTGAACAAATGGACCATTCACCGCGAACCAGCCAATTCCTTGTTCTTCAATAGCAAGTCTCGATGACGTTCCTTGGAGAAGGGCGACGGGTCTCCGTCGCCGCGTGGGCGTAGGGCGAAAGACTTGGCAGCAACTCGGTCGCAACGTCCTTAGTCCCTTACGAAATGAATCAATCGCAAGATGGTCATCATTTGAAACATCTTGGTTCCGGCTATGCCGGGTTAGGGAATGGTGGGCGGTACAGGACTCGAACCTGTGACATCCAGCGTGTAAAGCTGGCGCTCTGCCAATTGAGCTAACCGCCCGCTTCGGAAGAAGCTATCCGACACGCCCCGGAAAAGCAATTACAGATGGCGACCACTCCAAGCATGCCTGAAGTCGTGCGGCTGTTTTGAGAGGGGCCGCCTGATCCAACGGTTATTATTATTTTATTGTTTGCATATATTGCCGACGAAGTGATAACTTCAGGCCTGTTGTGCATCAAACGGACGATGTCCGAATGCGATGGTTTAAAGGGCCTTCAAAACGCCGCTGACAAGCGAGAACGGATCACGATGACTAAAATGATATTCACGAAACACTTGACGGCAATCTGGATTCTGGGCATGGCCATGACGATACCCGCCTGGACGGCGCGGGCCGACATGGCCTCGCAAACGCTGAGCTACACGGGAACGCCCAACTTCACCAAAACCAATGTGTTTGACCAGTACAAAGGCGCGCTTGCGGTCACGCAGATTCTGGTCAAAGTGCATGCGACCGTTACCGGTTTTACCCTGGATGTGACCAATTCCACCGAGGGTGTTGTTACGCTGGACAGTTACCAGTTTGGCACCAAGAACGTTTTGGTCGTCGTTCCTTCAGGCTATACCAACACGAGCATCATGGTGGACGAAAGTTATGATTCGACGGATTTATTCCCCGGCGGTTCTTTGATCATCGGCGGCACCGAGCAGGTCAAGGATTTCACCTACACGGTGCCCGCCAACAAATTCAGCGGGTTCACCGGGACCGGCACGTTTAACATTGTCGCCAAAATCAATTCGTACAGCGGTGTGGTGCAACAAGGCGGATTGACGTCTTTGTTGACCCCGGGGCCCGCATCGGGGGCGGTGACAGTGGAGTACTATTATACTCCTCAAGCTGGAACCATCTACATACTGAAAAGCGCTCACTGAGTGCTTGGCCAGTAATCAAAAGCTGGCGTTGAAGATCGGGCAGAAATTCATGTAGTTGGCCTTGGAAACGAAATTGAAAAGGCCGATCTGGATCCCGTGGAGCGTGTCGCAGGCGTTGGCGACGCCGATCTGGACTCCGCGCATATTGCCCACCCAGTTCATGCCGCCGGCGATCTCGACGCCGAGCAGGTTGCTGTGCCGGCCCGGCAATTGACTCTTCCCCCGCCCATACGAGCGACTACGCAAGCGTATGTAACAGTCCCTCCAGATTGTCGCGCGTCAGCATGGTCGCGTCCTGGGGCCTTTCCAGGAATGGGCTGACGTCATCGTGGACGGCTTGTATATCCAAGCTCGCCAGGCGACTCCGCACCAACTCCGCCCAAGCGCGCGCGTCATGACGGCCGCTCCCTTGCGTCTGGTCCAGCGCGTTCTGCAGCAGCGGCAGGTTGGGGGCCACGGGCGGACGTTGCGACAGGTACCACATCAGATCGTACCAGTCCCGCCCCTTGGCATATTTGCGAGCGATGGCGGCATGAAGTTTGCCGGACAGCAGCGACGGCAGATCGTAGTGCTGAACAAGAAATGTCATGTGCCGTGAGATTAGATGCCTTTCGCAGCGCGCTCCGGCAGGCGGACGGGTGTCGATTTCGATCTTGATGGCGAGTTTCTGATCCGGCATTGCGGCCAGGCCCGCGTCATGCAGGATGCCGGCGACACGCACCCATCCCGTATGCACAACCTTGCGGTCATTCCACGTCACCTCCGGATTGAACCCGGCCAGCGTCAAGTCCCGCTTCACCTTGGCCAACCAATTTTTTCCCGCATAGCCATCGGCGGAGACGCGGGAGAAATCGAGATCCTCCGAGAAGCGTGGCAGGCCGTGCAGAAAACGCAATGCTGTGCCCCCGACAAAGGCCAGGGGCCGGAAGGCCTCGCTTTCGTGGAATGACCGCAACACGAAGGACTGTAGATATTCCCGCAGCCGGTTCAGAGCCTGTCCCGGATCGGTCATGCCCCGCACCAACGCCAGCGCTTCTTCCTTCATAGAGTTATCGTTCCTTTCTCCCCTTCGGATGCCAGCCGGAGCCAGCGCTGGAGTGCCCGGGCGATGCGTGGACTGCTAAACCGCCGGGCATAGAGTGCAAGCCGGTCCCCATCGATCGCTCCGGCATGCTGGTAGCGCATCTCCGCCATACGAGCCTCGGTCCATTCGCCTGGGGTGAGGTGCCAATGATCCAAAAGCGCCTTTTCCGGTTCCGCGACCAGGACCTCCGCTCCACCGTGGGACACCGTCCGGTAGCCGAAGAAGCACTCTTGTTTGATGTTACGGTAATCGAAGACCCCGAAGGGATTCTCGAAGCGCTGCGGCTGGCGCGAGGTCACGCTTGTCAGCCGGACCACCCGCTCCGGGATCAAGTCATGAAACCCGAGCGCCCAGAGTCCGCTCAGATAGGATGGCCGGTAGAGCCAGTTCGCCAAATGCGCCGGGGTCAACGGTGTGCGCCGATAGGTCTCGCCCAGCGTATACATACCGCGCCGCAGACCGATGACCTTGCCCTGCTTCATCCAGCGGGACAGTTGCACCCTGATGGCATCCCGCCGGTCATCGAACGCCTGAACCAGTAGCGGCAGATCGAAACAGGGCAGGGCGCCAGTCAGCTTCAATAAAGCAGCGAAGTCCATACGCAAACAATAGCATATTTGTTATCTATTGCTAACAAATATTTATGCTTCCGCTTCCACCGCCCGCACGAGCGACTGCGCCAGCGCGCGCAGCGCTTCTGGAGGTGCGGTCAAGGGGGGCATGACGTAGAGCACGGGGCCGAGTGGACGCACGAGCGCGCCGTCGGCGCGCAGTCGTTCGCGCAGGCGCGCCGCGCGCGCGGACTCGGCCGCCGCGTCGGGCGCCGGATCCAGTTCCACCGCCGCGATCATGCCCAGCGTACGCACGTTACGGACGCCCGCGCGTTCCGCCAGCGGCGCCAACTCCGCCACCAGCAGCGCCCCGCCAGCCACGGCCTGCGCCACGACGCGTTCGTCGCGAAAGAGGTCGAGCGTCGCCAGCGCGGCCGCCGCCGCGATCGGATTACCGCTGAAGGTGTGGCTGTGGCAGAGGGTGCGATCGACCGGCAGGTCGGAAAAGGTATCCGCGATCTCCCGGCGCGCCAGCGTCGCGCTGATCGGCAGATAGCCCGCCGAAAGGGCCTTGCCCAGGCAGATGATGTCCGGCCGGATGCCGGCGTGCTGAAAGGCGAACATCCGGCCCGTGCGGCCGAACCCCATCGCCACTTCATCCACAATCAGCAACACCCGGTTGTCGGCGCAAATCTTCGCCATCTGGCGCAGGCATTCCGGCGCATAAATGCGCATGCCCCCCGCCGCCATGCAGAGCGGCTCGACGATCAAAGCCGCCAGTTCGTGGGCGTGACTGCGCAACACCAGGCGCAACTCTTCGAGACAGGCCGAGCCACAGAACTCCGGCGTCAGGCCCCAGGCGCATGTTCCGCAGCAGGGCGAGGCCGCCTGCAGCACGGGAAAAACCACACCGGCGAAGGGCGCATGGAAGGACGGCACGAAGCCGGCCGACATCGCCGCCAGCGTGTCGCCGTGATACCCCAGGCGCAGCGCCGCAAAGAGCCGCTTTTCCGTCTGCCCCTGGTTGAACCAGTATTGCACCGCGATTTTTAGCGCCGCTTCGACGGCCGAGGCGCCGTCGCTCGCGAAGAGCACCCGCCATGCATCCGTCGGCTCCGGCGTCTCGGGATAATCCTCGTCCAACTCCGCCGCCCCCTGTCCGCGCCGCACCGCGCCCTCGACCAGCCGTGCCAGACGGTCGGCCAGTTCAATGGCGCGCGGATGGGTCAGATTGCCGAGAATGCTGTGCTGGAGTTCCCCGGCCTGCCGGCGGATGGCTTCGATCACCCGCGGCTGGCCATGCCCCAGGGCGCAGGCCCACCAGGATGAAATCGCGTCCAGATAGCGCCGCCCATCGATGTCCACCAGATACGGACCCTCGCCCCGCACGATCACAGGCAACGCGCCCGCCTGCGAGAAGCGCGTGTAGGGGTGCCAGAGGTTTCGACGGTCCCGGTCGCTGTATGATTGCGTTTTCACTGCCGATTGTTGCACAGGTGGGGGGTGGAAGGTGGAAGGTGGAAGGTGGTAGGTGAATAAAGTTGTGAATCGCGGACAAAAACACAACGATGAACAGGTGATACTCGCAGAATGGATAATGAACGCATGGGATAAATTTGTCCTCCGCCCTGCACCCTGCACCCTGCACCCTCCACCATCCACCTTCTAGTTGGCATTGCCGCTCCTTCCGCGCCAGACGCGTTCCGGCTCGCAGAGGCGTCCCGTGTCATCGAACCGCACGCCTTCCGCCGCCAGCAGCCGCCGCTTGCGCGCCAGCGCGGGGCCGGATCTTCGCCCTTGAAAACCGCCCAGCCGCAGGCCGGCGGCGATCACGCGGTGGCAGGGCACAAGCGGCGCGAAGGGATTGCGCCGCAGCGCCTGGCCGACCGCGCGCGCCGAGCCGCAGCCCAGACTGCGGGCGATCCCGCCATAGGTCGCCACCCGTCCGCGCGGAATCGCGCGCACGGCCTCGTACACCTGTCCGCAAAAAGCCGAGACGGTCCGGTCTTGTGTGTGCGCTCGCATCATTGCCTTGTCAGAATTTCCATGTGGTGACGCTTTGTTCCTGGCCCACGGTCGAGAGCGTGCCTGAGAATGTCTGCGGCGTGGCGTTGTCTCCGAGCCGTACGTTGACAGTCCACGGCACCGACCTGGCGGTTCCCTGACCCTTGCTCGCGTAATATAACACGGTTAACTTGTACTGGCCCGGCTTTTCGCTTTCCATGGTGATGTGTTCCGGTCCGATGGCCGCGGTGTTGTCGAGATCGAGCACCGCGCCTCGCCGCGAAGCTTGTTCGACAGTTTCAAGCGCGCATTCTGTAGCGCCGCCTCCTGCGCATCGTCGGACGAATCCCGGCCGCTGGCCGAGCCCACCACATACAGGTACATGCCGTCGGACTGCTTGGGATCGGAAATCCAGAGCGGCCGCTCCTCGCCGCGTCCGGCCGCCGAACTCTCCAGCCACACTCCCAGCGTTATCAGTGCGAAACCCGCGATCAACCTTCGCGTCATGATTACCTCCATATCTTCGCCTGCCAGCCTGAAGAACGTCGTGCTGCCTTCAGTCTGCCTGCCGGTAGCAATACCTCCACCGCAATCTAGGGTAAGAAACTAATCTGCTCGTCGCTTGCGCCACGCAACACCAACAGGCAATGGGTCAGCAACGTGACGATCAGACCGCCGTGGCGTAAGCCTCTGGCTTGCGCCCATCGCCACACCAAAATGTTGTTCAAACTCCACGCGCAAGCGAGACGCTTGCGCCACGGGGGTCAGTCCGCCACGTCACTGATGGGCGCATCTGCGATCAGGCGCACATTTCTGAGAACACGGGGATTTGGATTGGTGCTTTGGGCTTTTCCGCAGCCCCACCATTTGATAGACTTATCCCTATGGTTAGGATGCAATTCAAACTGGGGCTGTTCGCGCTTTTCGCGGCTCTGGGCACGCTGAATGCCGCCCCCGCCAACCGGCTGACCGCCGCCTCCATGAAGGGCGATGCGCTGGTCTGCCGGTATAGTTTCGTCGATCCGGTCGTGCTCCATGCTGCCGACGGCGACCGGGCGCAACTGGCGGATGCCGAAATCGTTGCGGCGCCCGGCGCGCCTTTGCTGCCGCACTTTACGGCCCGCATTCTGATTCCCGCCGGGCGCGGCGTTCAAAAGGTGATCGTTGAACCCCTCGACACGCGGCAACTGGATGGCGTCCTGCGCATCCCGCCGGCCGCCGTCCCGGTTCCGCTCTCTCGTCCCGATCTGGTCCAGCCACCCCGGCCCGATCCCGCCATCTACGGCAGCGACAGTCTCATTCCGGCCGCCGTCGGCGCGCAAACCGCAACGCTGGCCAAACACGGCCGTTCCATCCTGCTGGTACGCCTGAATCCCATCCAGTACCGTCCGCAATCGGGCCGCGCCTGGTTTACGCCTGCTTTTACCGTCACCGTCACGCTGAGCCCGCCCGCCGCCCGCGCTACGGCGGCGCTGCGCGCACCGCCGTTACGCAGCCGCGCCAGCGATCGCGCCGACCTTTCGCTGTCTGCCGACAATCCCGCTCAACTCGATGCGCCAGCCGCCGCGTCCGTCTCGGCTTTGGCGCCGCTCGGAAGCGGCGCGTTGCCGCCCGGCGACTTCGACTATGTGATCGTCACCGACACCAACCTGCTGGCCACCCCGCCCCCATATAACTTCGCCGCGCTCTGCGCGGAGCGGCGCGCGCAGGGTTTGAACGCCACGATTGTCACGCTCGACTGGATCGCCGCCAACTACAGCGGACTGCGTCCCGACGGCGGCACGGACATGCCGACACGCATCCGGGCCTTCGTCGCCGACGCCTACGCCAACTGGGGTGTGCGCTATCTCTTGCTGGGCGGCGACGTGGCGCATCTGCCAGCGCGCCAGTGCTTTGCTGACACCGGCGTTCCGGGCTACGCCGAAAACATGCCGGTGGACACCTATTACGGCTGCCTGGACGGCACGTACGACGGCAACCACAACGGCGTTTACGGCGAACCGAACGACGGTGAAGACGGCGGCGATGTCGATCTCAGCGCCGAGGTCTACGTTGGCCGCCTCTCCGTGGCCGGCACTCAGGAGGTTGCCAATGCGGTTCGCAAACTCTTGATCTACGAGGCGCAACCCGCGGCGGCGCTGACCAATATCTGCATGGTCGGCGAATACCTCGGATTCGGCGGCATCTCGGACTACGCCACACCGACCCTGGAGCAGATTCGCCTCGGCGGTCTCTACGACGGCTACGCCACGACCGGATTCATGAACTCTCCGTGTTCCAACGCCTGGTCCACCAGCGTCAACCTCTACGACGACCAGAGCGGCTGGAGCAAGTTCGACCTGGCCGCGCTGGCCAATCAGCGCGGCTTCCAGGTCTTCGACCATCTCGGCCACGCCAACCAGATTTACAACATGAAGATGGGAACCTGGGACCTCTTCCTGTTCACCAACGCCAGCCCGTTTTTCGTCTATTCCCAGGGCTGCGACGCCGGCTGGTTCGATGCGCCCGACTGCTTCGCCGAAGTCTTGACCACGATGCGCGCCGGCGCTTTTGCGGCCATCATGAACGCCCGCTACGGGTGGGGCGAATCTTTCAGCACCGACGGCCCCTCGCAGCGTTTCAACCGCGCCTTCTGGGATGCCGCCTTCAATGCCGACGCCGCCCAACTGGGCCGCATGAATCAGCTTTCCAAGGAGCGCTGGCTGGGCGACATCAACGGACTCTGCATGCGCTGGTGTTATTACGAGCTGGCGCTTTTCGGCGATCCCGCCACGGCCTTTGCCCGCCCGATCGTCGGCGGACCGCCGGTGATCGCGCATACGCCGCTGGAAAACAGCACCAACAGCGTGGATGGGTACGCCGTCGAGGCGGTGATTCAACCCGGCAGTACGCTCGATGCCGCTTCGCCGACTGTCTTCTGGAGCGCCAACGGACCCGCCGGCCCCTTCGCCACGGCGGCCATGAGCCGCGTCGCGGGCAGTCTCTTCCGCGCCACGCTGCCCCCGCAGCCGCTCGGCACGTCGCTGCGCTATTGGATCAGGGCGCAAACCCTGAGCGGGCTCGCGACCACGGCCCCCGCCACGGCTCCGGCCGACAGTTATGCGTTTCAAATCACGTCGCCCCTCAATCTGTTCGTCCTTGGCGCCCCGGCGGACATCGGCGTGCCGACGCCTGAATATGGCTATCATGCGCTGGCCTCGGGCGTGACCGTTCGCGCACGGGCGCCCGCGCTGGTGTACGACGGCGCCGACCGGCGCTGGGCCTGCCGCGGCTGGATCGGACTCGGCAGCGTGCCCGCCGCCGGCGCGGAAACCGGCCTGGTGTTTACGATCGAAAGCAGTTCCGTCATCGAATGGCAGTGGCGGCGGCAATACGCCCTGATCCAGAGCGCTTCGGTCGCTGGGATTATCGATACCTCGACCTGGTGGGACGCCGGGGCCACGGGCGTCACGGTTGCGGCCGCGGAGCGTTGTGTGCGGGATGGGACCAATTACGCCTTTGTCGAATGGCAATGGAACGGGGCGCGCTATCCCAACGCCACCGATGCGGCCCCACTGTCGGCTACCGGCGTGCTCGCTGGCGGGCCGTGCGGCGCGCTGGCGGTTTATCTGCCGGTTGCGCAGTTCAGCGGGACGAACGGACTGCCGGACTGGTGGCAGCGCCGGTACTTTGGCGCGACAGGCGTCGATGCCGGGGCCGACAGCGACCACGACGGATTCACCAATCTGGAAGAGTATCGCGAAGGCAGCAATCCGCGGGATGCGCTGAGTCGGCCCCGCGGTCCGGATATTGCGCATGTGGCGCTTGACGATCCGCAAACGCATCCCGCGCCCTGGTCCGTCAGCGCCGTGATCGCCGATTACGGCGGCGTCGCCGAAGCCGTGCTGCAATGGCGGCGTGTTCCGCAGAGCGGCTGGCAAAGCGCCGCCATGACCGCTGCGCCCGGCTCGGATCTATACACGGCCGAGATTCCCGCCCCCGGCGTGTTTGGCGACACATTCGAGTACAAAATCGTCGCCACCGACAGCAACTCCTGCTCCTCGGAAAGCGCCGCCCACACCTTCTTTGTCGCCTATCCCGTCAGCGGCGTCAGCCCCGCTGCGATTACCAACGTCTTGCTCGCCACCGGCGCGATCGGCAACCGCTGGCTGACGATCACCAACGGCGGAAACGTCAGCCTCGTCTGGAGCCTCGCGCTTGAACCAAGCCGTGCCACCGACGATGTCGAATCCGGCGTCAACGGCATGATTCACGGCGGCGCGGGCGACCGCTGGCAGATCGCCACCAACCGCGCCTGGTCCGGCGCCCACGCCTGGTACAATGGCGACGCCGCGACCCGCCTTTACGCCAGTAGCACGCATGCCACGCTGCAGCTTCCCGCCGTGGCATTGTTCACCAACGCCAGTTTCAGCTTCCAGCATTGGATCGCCTCGGAACTGGACAGCGATGCTCCCGAGGCCTGGTGCTGGGATGGCGGCATTGTCGAGCTTTCCACCAATGGCGGCGCCAGTTATACGACGCTCACGCCCGTCGGCGATTATCCCTACCGCATCAGGGGCTGGGAAAAATCCCCCTGGGCGGACGGCACGCCTTGTTTCGCCGGCGGCGGGGAGGGCTGGACCAAAGTCGTTTTCGATCTCAGCGCCTACGGCAATCAGAGCGTCATGCTACGGCTGCATTTCGGGTCCGACGACAACACCGAGCGGGAGGGATGGTATGCGGACGATTTCACGCTGACCGCCGCCGCGCCCGCGGAAACCTGGTTCCAGCCCGCCGCCACCAACGGCATCCTGCCCGGCGGCAGCGCGACCAACCTGGCCATCGCATTCCGCGCCGCCGATATGCTGGCCGGAAACCGTTCCGCCACGCTGTGGCTCGCCGCCAATTGCCCATTCACGCCGCTGCGCGCGATTCCGCTGGCGCTCCGGGTCGCCGATTTCTTCTACACGATCAACCAGCCCGATACGAACACGATCGCCATCACCGGCTATAACGGATCGGGCGGCGAGGTGGTCATCCCCGCCGTCATCGAAGGCCGGACCGTCACCGCCATCGGACAGTCCGCCTTTCAATCGCGCCCCGAACTGACCGGCGTCACGATCCCCGCCAGCGTCGCCTCGATCGGGGACGGGGCGTTCTGCAACTGCGCCAACCTGGCGGCGATCGCGGTGGAGGATGGGAACAGCGCCTACAGCAGCCTGGACGGGGTATTGTTCAACAAGGACCGGACCATGCTGATCCAATATCCGGGTGGCAAAGCCGGAAGCTACACGATTCCGGACGGCGTCACCTGCTTCGGGATCGAAGCCTTCGGCGGTTGTACACGTCTGACCAGCGTGATCGTTCCCGGCGGCGTCACGAACATGGGAACTTTCGCGTTCGTTGGCTGCACCGGCCTTTCCACCGTCACGCTCGGCAGCGGGATCACCGGCATCGGCGCCTATACATTCTATTGCTGCACCAGCCTGACCAGCGTCACGATTCCCAGCGCTGTCGCCGCCATCGGGGACTGGGCCTTCGCCTACTGCGCCAGTCTGACCAACCTCGATTTCGAAGGCGACGCTCCCAGCCTTGGCGCGGATGTCTTCACCGGCGACGGCAATCTGACCGTCCATTACCGGCAGGGCAAGACGGGCTGGGGCGCCTCGTTTGGCGGTCGTCCGGCCTCGATCTGGATCCCGGCGGCGACAGGTTCGCACATGAGTTATAGTCAGCAATGCGCTTTCACCTACGCGGATAATTCCTATTACGCCTTCATTTACGATTACTCGGCTGGCGTTCTGGAAAGCGCGACGACGGGTTTCGCCGCCGGCAACGTCATTCTCACGTTCCAGGCTCAGACGGCCGCGCCGATAACCACGCATATCGCGTATATCTACAATATCAACGTTGGGCGATACACCGAAGCGCTGGCAATTCTGGGTCAGAGTCTGTAATTACCGGATCGAAAATCGGCGATCATGAGCAGCGCGACAAAGACTTCGGCGTCGGCGACCGGTGGCGATAGCTTTTGCCGCGGGCGGCCGCGTTCCGTTTTGCGCCGGTCGGCCATCTTTCTCGCTTCGCTGGCGTTGCTGTGCTCGGCCGGACAAGGCGCGACGGCCGTGCAGGCGACCCCGAACGGAATTGCCTTGCAACCGCTCGACATGGATTACTACGTTCATTCGGACTGCTGGCTGAAATATCGCAGCGGTTATGCCGGCCCTTTTACCGGGGTCAATCCGACAACCGCGGAAATCTTCGGCGCCATACGCGCCCTCTCCGTACAGTACAAAGTCCCGGTCGAAATCATTGGCGCGGTTTGTTTTCAGGAGAGCGGGGCCTACCAGTACGGCGCGGATGGATTCGTCGTTCACAATTTGACCGAGTGCCGCGCCTTATACTATGGCGCCACGGGCGCGCCGCCCGGATTGGGGCTGATGCAATTGACCGGGGCCACGGCCCAGGCCTTCAATTTGAATCGGCTGATAACCGATTGGCGTTACAATCTGGAGGCGGGCGTTGACGTGCTCAAGCAGAAGCGCGATTACGCGATCGGTCTCGATCCCGCGGCGCTGCAAACGATCGAGAATGCCAATTGGAACGTGCTGGAAAATTGGCGTTATGCGCTGGCGCACTACAATGGCTACAGCGTTCCCGAGAATCCCTATGTCGCCTCGGTCTGCGGCCTGATCGCCTCGCCGCCGGCGCGGCTTTCCGGCCTCTACGGCGGGGTGACGCCGACGCGGCCGCAGGACGTGATTGCCGGGTTCGTCTATGGCAGGGGCTTCGCCGTAAAACCGGACAACTCCTGGCTTTACTATAATGGCCTTACATATTATGGTGCCGCGCATGTGGGGATACTGGTGAACCCGACAAACGCTTCGTATGTCAGTTCGAGTCAGAAGTGCAATTTCACCTACGCGGAAAACAGCTATTTCGCCTTGATTTATGACTACTCGGCCGGCTATCAGGAATGCGCGACAGCGGGGTTTATCGGCTACAGCGCCAGCCTCGCTTTTCATGCTCAAGCGGCCTCGCCGATGGCCACGCATGTGGCGTACATTTACAACACCAACGTGGGACGTTACACCGAGGCGATGGCCATTTTGAATCAACAACTGTAGGCGCCGGCCCCTTCAAGACCGGCTAAGAGGCGGAGTTAATGACAACCGAAAACGCATGGCTTGGTAACGAGGCGTGGCCGAACAACCGCTCCTGCGCGCAGTTCGCCAAGGACGTTTTCCGTCTGGCAGGTGCGGAGACCGACAAACAGAAGGCGCTGGCCTTCTACGACGGGCTTACGCGCTGCCTGTTGCGCGGCGCCAATCCGCTGCTGCCCGACGGCGCCGGCGGCTACTCCAATTGTTTCGATCCCCTGCCGGTCTTGACCTCCTGGGGCAGCGGCGAATGCACCTACTGGGGCTGGGTCGCGACCGAATGCCTGAATGGCGCGGGACTCAAGGCCCGCCGCGTCGTCGTGCACAACAACGGCCACACCTATTACGAGGTCTGGTATCGCGGCGACGACGGCGTCGAGCAATGGCATGCCTTCGATCCCTTTGGAGGCTGGTATTTTCTCAACGAACGCGGCGAGGTGGCCAGTTGCGCTGAATTGGCCGCCAATCCAATGCTGGTGCAGGATCCGCTGCCGGGCCATCCCGTCCCGCTGGGCCATCATCCTGAACGCGCCAACCAGGCCCACCGTCATCGCACCGAGGACCAGGTGTTCATCGACCAGCCGCGGCGCGACGAGTCGCTCGACTGGCGGCTGCAGCGCGGCATGGAGGTGGTCTTCAATTTCATCCCGCAGACGCCCAGCGAAGCCTTGTTCACCAATTACCCCGCGCCGGGCGAGCCCTCCACGGGAAAGAACCTGGATGGCAGCCACTGCGACATCGCGGAACTGAGCCGGTTGGGTTTCCGCCAGTGCGCGCAGCACATTCCGTACTGGAAGAACTATATGTTGCCGACCGCCTCGCGGCAGGGCCTGAACGAAGGCCGGCCGGTGCGCTGGCATGGCTCCGGCGCGTTGCGCTGGAAACCCCTGCTTCAGGGGGCCGCCGCGCCTTGCGAGGCGCGCTGCGCCGTCTTCGAGCGCGGCTGTCTGCGGCCGTCCGGGCGGCACGAATTTTGCGAAGTCTGGTACCACTTCCGTCTGCCATTTCTCGTGTCGAATCTGACGATAGATTACGATGTCGGCGGCGGCGGCGGCGACTACTGGGGGCTCTGCCTCAGCGCCGACGATCGCCGTTCGCTGTGGCCGCTGCCGCTTAAGTCGCACGCGCCGCACTTCGGCCTGACCGGCAATGGCCAGGCGCAGTGGAAGGCGCGGCAATCCTCGGTGCAGGGCTTGCGCGAGTTCTGGCTGCGGCTCGACATGATTACGCACGCCGCCCAGCCCACGCTGGCGGTGCAGGCGCTTTCCGTGACGGTGGGATTCCAGCACAACATGTTCGTGCAGCCGATGCTGGCGCCGGGACGCAATCCGCTCTGGCTCGAGGCTTCCGCGCTGGAACCCGGCGCCGCGCTGGATGCGGAATGGATCTACCAGTTGCGAGGCGAGGAACGGCGCGAGAATCTGACGCTGACGCAGCCCGGCCGCGCCACGCGCATAGCCGATGTTCCCGCCTCGAGCCCCACTGAAATACTGATGACCGGCGTCCGGCTGGCCTGTCGTTGAGCGGATTGACTTCGTGGCGTAAGCCTCCGGCTTGCGCCGCGCAAGCGAGACGCTTGCGCCACGGAACACGGAACAGTAACCGGCAGGCGGCACAGCAATTCGCATTATGGCCTCTTGCGCAGGTCCGGACGACACGGAGGTCGTCCCTCCATTCACGAAAACACCCGTGATTCCCAAGTTTTTGGAGGGACGACC
>JANYBP010000048.1 GCA_025360745.1 bacterium | reverse complement strand
ATTCTCATTATGGCCTCTAGAATACGGACGACACGGAGGTCGTCCCTCCAAAAACTTGGGAATCACGGGTGTTTTCGTGAATGGAGGGACGACCTCCGTGTCGTCCGGACCTGCGCAAGAGGCCATAATGCGAATTGCTGCCCTTGGACATTGGACATTCCGTGTTGGATATCGGACATTCGTTCCCACTTGATTTGATCTGCCAATTGCAGGCGTGGAGCCAAAACCAGCCCAAATCAGCGAAAGCTGGGGCAGGAAGTTCTTGACTAGCGTGGGTGGGCGAGGGCACTATTGACTTTCTTTTGGGTGCGCTGCGACGCATTGAACGGGTTTCCCGGCGGCGGACTTGGCGCCCAAATCAAACGAACACCACATAAGGAGAGCGAAAATGGCGATCAAAGTTGGCATTAACGGATTCGGGCGGATTGGCCGCATGGTTTTCCAGGCGATTTGCGACCAGGGACTGCTGGGCAAGGAGCTGGATGTGGTGGCGGTGGTCGATATCTCGACCGATGCCGATTATTTCGCCTACCAGATGAAGTACGACTCGGTGCATGGCCACTTCAAGCATGAGGTGACCACGCGCAAGAGCGCGCCGACCGTGGAAGCCAACGATGTGCTGGTCGTCAACGGCCATTCCATTCAATGCGTGATGGCGACGCGCAATCCGGCCGAGTTGCCCTGGAAGGCGCTGGGCGTGGAGTTCGTGATCGAGTCCACCGGCCTCTTCACCGATTCCGAGAAGGCCAAGGGCCATCTCCAGGCCGGCGCCCGGAAGGTCATCCTCTCCGCGCCGGGCAAGGGCGAGGTCAAGACGATCGTGATGGGCGTGAACGAACAGGAATACGACGCCGCCAAGCACAACATCGTCTCGAACGCCTCCTGCACGACGAACTGCCTGGCGCCGCTGGTGCATGTCCTGCTCAAGGAAGGCATCGGCATCGAGACCGGGTTGATGACCACGATCCACGCCTACACGGCGACGCAGAAGACCGTGGACGGTCCCTCCAAGAAGGACTGGCGCGGCGGCCGCGCGGCGGCCTGTAACATCATTCCTTCGAGCACGGGCGCCGCGAAGGCCGTGGGCGAAGTCCTGCCTTCCACCAAGGGCAAACTGACCGGCATGTCATTCCGCGTGCCGACCCCCGACGTTTCGGTCGTGGACCTGACCTTCCGCTCGACGCGCGACACCTCGATCGAGGAGATCGACGGCTTGCTGAAGAAGGCCTCGCAGACCTACCTGAAGGGCATCCTCGGCGTGACGAACGAGGAATTGGTTTCGAGCGACTTCATCCACGACCAGCGCTCGTCGATCTACGACTCGCTGGCCACGCTGCAGAACAACCTGAAGGGCGAGAAGCGCTTCTTCAAGGTTGTCTCGTGGTACGACAACGAATGGGGCTACTCCAACCGCGTGGTGGATCTGGTCCGCCTGATGGCCAAGGCGGGTAAGTAGAGCATGAACAAGCTGACAATTCGCGATGTGGATCTGCGGGGGCGCCGCGTGCTGATGCGCGTGGACTTCAATGTGCCCATCAAGGATGGAGTGGTGGCGGACGAGACGCGCATGACCGCGGCCCTGCCGACGATCGCGTATTGTCTCGAACACGGCGCCAGCGTTGTCCTGATGAGTCACCTGGGCCGGCCCAAAGGCGGCGGCTACGAAGCCGCCTTCAGCCTGAAACCCGTCGCCGAACGCCTGGCCAAACTGGCCGGGCGTCCGGTGCAATTCGGGGCCGACTGCGCGGGCGCGGAGACTTTGGCGATGGCCAAGGCGCTCAAGCCGGGCGAAATCCTGCTGGTCGAAAACACCCGCTTCTATAAAGAGGAAGAGGGTAAGGTCAAGCTGGGCGAGGAGGCCACCGACGAGCAGAAAAAGGCCGCCAAGGCCGCGATGAAGCTCAAACAGTCGGCGCTGGCGGAAAAGCTGGCGGCGCTGGGCGACGGCGCGGTCTACGTCAATGACGCCTTCGGCAGCGCGCACCGCGCGCACGCCTCCACGGCCGTGGTCTGCAAGTTCTACAAACAGAACGTGGCCGGTTTTCTGATGGAGAAGGAAATTGATTACCTCGGCCGCGCGCTGGCCGCTCCAGAGCGTCCCTTCGTGGCCATTCTCGGCGGCGCCAAGGTCAGCGACAAGGTCAACGTGATCAGCAATCTGCTGACCAAGGTGGACGCCCTGATCATCGGCGGCGCGATGGCCTACACCTTCTACCGCGCCAAGGGGCTGCCGACCGGCAAATCGCTGGTGGAAGAGGACAAAGTGGATCTGGCGAAGGATCTGCTGGCCAAGGCCGTGGCGGCGAAGGTCAAATTGCTTCTGCCGGTGGATCATGTGATCGCCGACGCCTTCGACGCCGGCGCCAAGACCCAGGTTGTCGGCGAAGCGGGCATTGCCGACGGCTGGATGGCGCTCGATATCGGCCCCAAGTCGCAGGCGCTGTTCGCCGCGGAAATCAGCCAGGCCAGAACGGTGGTCTGGAACGGGCCGATGGGCTGTTTCGAAATGAAGCCCTTCGCGGCCGGCACGCTGGCGGTGGCCCAGGCCATTGCCGCGACGAAATGCCTGAGCATTGTCGGCGGCGGCGACAGCGTGAGCGCCGTGAACAAGAGCGGTCTGGCGTCGAAGATGACGCATATCAGCACGGGCGGCGGGGCCAGCCTCGAATTTCTCGAAGGCAAGAAGCTCCCCGGCGTGGAGGCATTGACGGACAAGTAAGAAGAAGTCAGAAGTCAGAAGTCGGAAGTCAGAAGTCTGAGGTCGGAAGACAGAATGAAAATGAAAGGCACACAGGATTTGATTGCGGATTTATTCTGACTTCTGACTTCTGACTTCTGACTTCTGACTTCTGGAAGATGGATTGATGCAAGGAAGTATATGTCTAGACAAAAAATTATTGCCGGCAACTGGAAGATGAACAAAACCCCGGGCGAAGCCGTCGGGCTCGCCCAGGCGATCAAGGCCGCCTGCGCCAAGGCGCCCAAGGCCAAGGTGGTGGTTTGTCCTCCGTTTACGGCGCTGGCGGCGGTCTCCGCGGTGGTGCGGGGCGGCGCCGTGGCGCTGGGCGCGCAGAACATGCACTGGGAAAAGTCCGGCGCCTACACCGGCGAAGTTTCAGCCGCCATGCTGCTCGATCTGGGCTGTAGTTACGTGATTCTCGGCCACAGCGAACGGCGCACTTATTTCGGCGAGACGGACGAGACCGTCAATCGCAAGGTCAAAGCCGCGCTGGCGGCTGGCTTGATCCCGATCGTCTGCGTGGGCGAGACGCTGGCCCAGCGCAAGGAAAACCAGACCGATGCGGTGGTGAGCGCGCAGGTTGTGAATGGCCTGGCCGGGCTGGGCGCCGACCTGGGCCGCATTGTGGTGGCCTACGAGCCGGTCTGGGCGATCGGAACGGGACTGACGGCGACGCCGGCGCAGGCGCAGGCCGTGCATGCGTTGATCCGCGGCAAGCTGACGGAGTTGGGTGGCGCGGCGCTGGCGCAGACGATCGCGATCCAATATGGCGGCAGCATGAAGCCGGACAACGCGCCGGAACTGCTCTCGCAGACCGATATTGACGGTGGACTGATCGGTGGGGCGGCGCTGGACGCCGTTTCGTTCATGGGTATTGTAAACGCGGCCTGACGCCGGACAGTGGAAGGACGGTCAAGATGCTGTTTTTCTTGAAGTTTTTAATGTATTCGGTCGAGATCGTAACGGCCATCCTGCTGGTCGGGATCATTCTGATCCAGAAATCCAAGGATGAGGGGCTGGGCGTGGCTTTTGGCGCGCAGATGGGCGAATCGCTCTTCGGATCGCGCACCGGCAATGTGCTTACGCGCATCACGGTGATCCTGGCCGGAGTGTTTCTGCTCAACACCTTGATCCTGGGAATCGTTGTCGCAAAAACCGCATCGGGCAGGAGCGGCGGCGGTTCATTGATTGACCGCGCCGCGCCGGACGCACCGGTGGCCCCGGCGCCCCAGGCCATGCCGATGGGCGCGGGCGCTGAAGCGCCAGCGGCTCCTGCGGCGGTCCCGGCAACGACTCCCGAAGCGGGAACGGTGGAAATTCCCACGGCGCCCGCGGCGGCGCCCGTCACGCCGGCCGCGGAAAAGCCCTGATTCGCGCCATGGGTCAGTGATTCAGATTGGTGTTCCGTGGCGCAAGCGTCCCGCTTGCGCAGCGCAAGCCGGAGGCTTACGCCACGTGGTCAGTTTGTTACGCGCCATAGTCCGGTGACGCGGGTTGGTGTTCCGTGGCGCAAGCGTCCCGCTTGCGCATCGAGAGCTTCGCATCGATCGCCTGGCCGGCATGGACCGGCGGGCGTTTTCGGCGGCGAGGTGGGGAAGGCAACTGGATAGTGGCCGTATGATCATGGACCAAAACGCGAACATGCTTCCCAGTCCCCCGCCGACGCAGAAGATCTACCGCTGTGGCACGCTGACCTACACCAAGCTGACGCTGACGACGCTTTTCGGGTGGCTCCTGTGGGGCGACTTCTGCTACACCATGATGGAGACCGTGATCCCGAATATATTCCCGCTCCGGCTCAAGGAGTTGGGCCTTTCCAACATATCGATGTCCTTCATCATGAGCACCATTCCGGGGATCATGGACATCGTCGTCGGCCCGCTGGTGAGTTACAAGAGCGACCGCCACCGCGGCCCGATGGGACGGCGCATCCCGTACATTTTTTACACCCTGCCTTTCATGGTGATCAGTTTCGTCATGATCGGCTGGAGCGCCGAGATCGGAACCTGGCTTCAAAGCACGATGCCCTTTCTGCGGAAGGTGGCGCCCACGACCATCACGCTTTCGCTGTTCGTGATCTTCGTGGTGGCGTTCCATATCTTCAACAACTTTGTCGGCTGCGTGTACTACTACCTGTTCAACGATGTGGTGCCGCCGCAGTTTCTCGGCCGCTTCAACGGGTACTTCAAGATCGTGGGCGGCGCCGCCGGCGCAATTTACAGTTATTTCCTCTTTCAATACTCCCTGTCCCATTTCCGCGAAATCATGACGGGGGTGGCCATCTTGTACATGGTGGGGATGGGGATCATGTGCCTGCGCGTCAAGGAAGGCTCCTATCCTCCGCCGCCGGAGGACGAATTTTCCGGGTTCCTGGGGAAATTCAAGTCCATCGGGAAGCAATCGTTCACCACGCGCTTCTACTGGTACTTCTACCTGACCAGCGCCTGCACCGCGATCGCCGGCGCGACCGGGATATTCAATATCTTCGTGAGCCAGCAGATGAACCTGACCTTGAAGCAGATTGGGATATTAAAGGCCGTGGGCGGCATCGGCATCATGATCTCGACCTACTTCGCGGCCGTCTTCGTGGATCGCTGGCACCCGCTCCGCATCGCGACCTACAATGCGATAGGAAATGCCTTCAACGCCTACAACGCCTGGATTTGGCTCTTCATCACACTGCCTTCCGCCGTCTTCTTCTGGGCATCGTTGATCAGCAGCCTGGCGGATCAGTTTGCCGTGGCGATGGGGAGCCTTTGCGGGATCGCGATGTTCATGCGGCTGATGCCCAAATCGCTTTACGGGCAGTTCAGCGCCGCCAATGCGGTCATCAGGGCTGTCGGCGGAATGGGCGCAGGACTGCTGGCCGGTCTTTTCCTCGACGGTATGAAGTGGGTTTTGAACGGCTCCGATTTTGCCTACCGCTTTGGCTTCATGTGGCAAGGCACCTTTCGCATTATGGCCGCCGTGTTCATGTGCCTCGCGTACCGCGAATGGCTGAAGTTGGGCGGCGACGAGCACTACCAGGCGCCCGCGCCATGGCTGCCGGGCGGGCGCGAACCGGCGGCGGCCCATTTTAAATCGGTGAAATCCATCCCGCGCTGGCTGAAGTGGGCTCTGAACATTGGGATCGCGGGGCTGGTGTTGAACATGGCGCTGATGGCCTTTTTTACTTACGAGATGTATCGGACCGAGGCGCTGCATGCAATCGGGCACTGGCATATTGTGGTCTGGTTTCCGCTCAAAATCTGGCTCACGGCCACATGGCTGGTGCAATACTGGCAGATATTGCGCGACATCGCGGCGCGCGAGCGGGGCGAAAAAACGCGGTTTGGCTTGCCGCACCACGGTGTCTGGATGGTCGGCGCCATAACCGGATTGGCCCTGTTCCCGGCCTTCTGGCTCAAGACCCAATGGATGATCAGTCTGGGGCTGGCCCACGAACTGTACATTTTGAGCATCGCGAACCTGGTCGCCTTGATGCTTAGTACGCTCAGCACGCAGGTGATCCGCTGGATCGAGCGGGACCTCACGCCGGCGGAAGAGCAGAAGCTTAAGGCCCAGATTGCGCTGGCGGAACAAAACGCGTAATCCGATTCCTGCGAGGCATCTGTTTGTGAATCAGAACCAGCGAACGGCTCGTCGTCATTGGCTCTGGCTGCTCTGGCTCTGCGGCGCGGCATGCTCCGCGCCGGGTGAATCGATTTTTCGCGGCGAGCTGGGGCGCATCCGGGGCTTCGATCCGGCGCAGGCCTCCGATATTGCCACCGCCATGGCGGTGAGCCATGTTTACGAGGGCTTGCTGCAGGTCGGCTACCGCGCGCGCCCCTACCGGGTCGAACCGAACCTTGCGGCGGAACTTCCCGTTTGGTCTGAGGACGGACTGAGATGCACGATCCGGCTGCGACCGGGTCTGCGCTTTCAGGACGATGCCTGCTTTCCCGGCGGCCGCGGCCGCCCGCTCACGGCGGCCGATGTGGTTTACTCGATCCAGCGGGTGGCCGACCCGCGGAGCGGCGCCACGGGCTACTGGGCTTTTCGCGGACATATCGCGGGCCTGGATGCGTATCGCGAAGCCGGCGGCATGGGAAACGCCTCCAACGACGTCAAGGCGGTGGCCGGGCTGGAGGCGCTGGACGCGCAAACGCTGCGTTTTCGTCTGACGCATCCCTGGCCGCAGTTCGAATGGGCGCTGACCCTGCCGGCGGCATTTGTGGTGCCGCACGAAGCGGTGACAACCTACGGCGCCGCTTTCGCCCGGCATCCGGTGGGCAGCGGGCCTTACGTGTTGCAGCGCTGGCGGCCCAACTACAGCCTGGATTTCATCCGCAATCCGCAATGGGCCGCCACCGGCCGCCGCGATCTGGAGGCGGGCCGCGAAACGGCTGGGCCGGTTCCGCACATCGACCGCGTCGTTTGGAACGTGGTGGGCGATGCCTCCACCGCCTGGCTGCTCTTCCTGCGCGGTGCGCTGGATGTCGTCGGTCTGGCGCGCGACAACGGGGATGCCGTGCTGACGGCGGAGGGACGGCTGACCGGCGAGCTCGCCGCCCGCGGAGTCCGGATCTCCGCCGCGCCGGCGCTGGACACCTACTACATCGGATTCAATATGGACGATCCGGTTGTCGGTACCAATCGCGCCCTGCGGCAGGCGCTGACCTGCGCCTTCGATCGCGCGGCCTGGCTGCGTTACCACCAGGGTCGCGTGGTCGAAGCCGGCGGGCCGGTTCCGCCGGGACTGGACGGACATCTCGCGGGGCCCTCGCCGTTCGCTTTCGATCTCGAACGGGCGCGGCTTTTGCTGGCGCAGGCGGGTTTTCCCGGCGGCGCCGACCCCGGCACGGGCCGCCGTCTGGAACTGAGTCTGGAATTGGGCGCGGCGGACGCCGAAACGCGCGAAACGGCCGAACTGCTGGTGCATTTCATGGACCGCATCGGCGTCAGCCTGCTGCCGTCCTACAACAACCGGCCGACCTTCTTTCGCAAACTCGAACAGCGCCGGGCGCAGCTTTTCGCGCTCAATTGGGCGGCCGACTATCCCGACGCCGAAAATTTCCTGCAACTATTCTACGGTCCCAACGCCTCGCCGGGTCCGAACCGCACGAACTACCGCAACCCGGAGTTCGACCGACTCTACGAGCAGGCTTTGACAACGCGCGAGACCGCGGCGCGCGCGGCGCTCTACCGGCGCATGGCGGAGATCGTGCGGACCGATTGCCCGTGGATCTTCCGCCACCATCCCGTGACCTACGCCCTCTACCGCCAGCGCCTGCGCAACTACGCGCCGCACGACTTCCCCTACGGCATGATCAAATACTACGAATGCGGCGAGTGACTGCCGGCGACCCTGTCATCGCAGCAGACCGAGGCTTTTTTTTGTTTCCAGGAACTGAATATCCGCCGCATCGCATGGCCGATTGGCCCGCTTTTTACTCTCCAATAGATCGTTTCCGCCAAGGCAGGTCACGGGCACGCCATTCTCGGTCTTGTGTATGACGGCGCGCCGTTCGGCTTCTTCGAAGGACGGAAGGCCCGGCCCGGCCAGATGGAACTGAAGAATGCCCCAAGTCGTCTGGTAGGTCTGAACGAAATTATTCCCGTGCGGTCCCAATGGCGCCAGCGGCACATCCAGTTCGCGACCCAATAGCTGGTTGATGGCCTCGATGTTGGCCAAATCGCGGCACGGAATGTAGATATCCCAGTCCATCGAAAATCGCGGGCATCCCTCCAGCCGGACAGCCTGTCCGCCAATCACCAGGTACCGGATGGCATTCGCGTTGAAGCGCCGGATCACTTCGTCCATTTGGCGCCGCCTTTTCTGGCCAGTTCATCCAATAGTGATTGCTTCCAGGAGTTCAATTCCTCATAAGAATCAAAACGGCGGTGCCCGAATGACGGCAGATTGGCTATGCGCGGAATGCGGCAAACTTTGCCTGCTTTCGCCCATAGTTCAAACTTTCCGCGGTAATTATCCGAGATTTTCATCGGTTGAAATTATGAGCGCGTTTTTTTGGTCCTGCAACAGAAAACATGCACGCTATGCGCTTTGCCGTTGTGATTGCGTTTCCGGCCAGGTTCTGGCACTTTCTTCCCCATGAACGTGCTTGAAACGACCGGCGTTCGCAAGGTATTCGGAGATAGACCGATGGATTCAAGAGAACGAGTGGCGTTAACCCTGGCGCATCAGGAGGCGGACCGCATTCCGATCGATTACTGGGCGACGCCGGAGGTCAACGCCGGACTGCTGAAGCATTTCGGCGTTTCCAGCCTGGAGCAGGTTTTGCAGCATTTCGATGTGGACTTCCGATATATCGAGGGGCCGCAATATATCGGCCCGCCGCTGACGATTCGTCCGGACGGTTCCAAGGAAGATCATTTCGGCGTGCCGCGCCGCTCGGTCAGTTTCGGACAGGGGCCAAAAGGCGGCACATACAGCGAGGTCACCGAATACCCCCTGGAAAAAGCCGCCACGGTCGAGGAAATCGAAGCCTATCCCAAGTGGCCGAAACCGGAATGGTTCGATTACAAATGCATCAGGGAACAGGCCAGGCAGGCGCGGGCGACCGGCAAGGTCGTCGTGTTCATGGGCGACAGGCTGAACCGCTGCGCGCAGTTGAAGCCCGCCATGTATGTCCGCGGCGTGGAGCAGATCCTGGTTGATATGATGATCGAACCGGAGATCGCCAGCGCGGTCTTCCGCAAGATCGCCGACTTTTATGCGGAGTATGCGCGCCGGACCCTGGAGGCCGCGGAGGGCGACATCGACATCTTTTTTACGGGCGACGACTTCGGGACGCAGGACAATCTGTTCATGTCGGTCGATTTGTGGCGAAAACTATTGAGGGGCGGCTTCAAACGCTTTGTGGAGATCGGACACGCGTACGGCTGCAAAATAGCGCATCACAGTTGCGGGTGCGTCTATCCGCTGATCGGCGATTTGATCGAGTGCGGGCTGGATATCCTGAATCCGCTGCAACCTGACACCACGCAGATGGATTACACGAAGATCAAGCGGGATTTCGGCGGCCGGATCGCTTTCCATGGCGCGATTTCGATTCAGAAGACCATGCCATACGGAACGCCGGACGATGTCCGCCGGGAAGTGCGGGACCGGGCGGAAAAACTCGGGCCGCGGGGCGGCTATATTTTTTGCACGGCCCACAATATGCAGGCGGATACGCCGCTGGAAAATGTGGTCGCTTTATTCGAGGCCTATAAAAAATCCGGCGCTTACCGGTAAGCAACGCCTGGTAATTTCCCATCCAGAAGGAGAAACCGAACATGAAAGCGCATTTGTCCGCTCCCTCCGTGCGAAAGTTCGAAACCACCGCCCGGACGCTCGTGGGCCATCCGCCGACGATCGCGATTACACCCGTGGCGGACGGCCGCACGGGGGCCTATGAATCCAACGTCGCCGGCACCTGGCGCATGGTGGAGAGCGTGCGGAAGTTGATCGCCGCGAACGTGCGGCTGCCCGACGGCACGCCGGTGCGCGTCGTGACCGCGCCCGAAATCGTTTACGGCGCGCGCACCGGCGCGCTGGCGCAGGCCTATTATGTGCGCGAAGGCGTGAGCGCCAACATCTGGGTCAGCCGTTCCTGGTGCTACAGCGACGAACTGATGAGCGCCTGCATGGGCCTCGGCAGCACGGAGTGGCAGCAGGCGGCCTACGGGTTGAATCAAACCGACCGTCCCGGCGCCGTCTGGCTGAAGGCCTTCACGGCGGCCATGGACGAGAAGCAGCGCCCGATTTTCTGCGTCTACAATCCCGATCTGGAGGACGAAAACGCGCCGCCGGCGCCCTATGTCGCCGAGCGGCTGGTGCGTTTCGCCCGCTGCGCGACCGCGCTGGCCGAAATGCGCGGTAAAAATTACCTTTCCATCGGCGGCGTTTCGATGGGCATCATCGGCTCGGATGTGCGGCGCAACCTGATGCAGCACTACCTGGGCATGGGTTCGGTGGCCTACGACATGGTCGGCGTTCATGGACGCATGGAACGCGGCTTCTACGATCACGAGGAACTGGAGCGGGCCATGCGCTTCGTCAAGGGACGCTTCGCCATCCAGTACGGCGAAGGCCGGCGCCCCTACGAAAACGACGAACTGCTGCGCAAGTGTCTGCAGATGACCCTGATCGTGCGCGACCTCATGATCGGCAACCCGCGCCTGGCCGATCCGGCGGTCGGCAAACGCCAGGGTTTCAAGGCGGACGTCGAATATGCCCAGGGCGCCAACGCGATCGCCTCCGGCGCCCAGGGCCAGCGGCAGTGGACCGATCTCTATCCCAACTTCGACATGGCCGAGTCCCTGCTGAACAGCGCCTTCGACTGGAACGGCGCGCGGGCGCCGATGGTCGTCGCCACGGAGAACGATTCGAAGAACGCGATCGGCATGCTGGTGGCGCAGTTGCTGACCGGCATGCCCCAGCTTTTCGCGGACATCCGGACCAACTGGACCGCGGCCAGCGTCAAGCGGGCGACCGGCAGGGACATCGGCCGCCTCGCGCCGAACGGCTTCATCGACAAGCGTAATTCCGGCGCGGGCGCGCTGGAGTATGCCGTCAACCCCTTCCGCCTCGTGCCGGGCGGGGAGAAGATGAGCGCCGCCGCGCTCTCCGAGGCGATCCGCTCCGATGCCGGACTCCAGAGGAAAATCATGGACGCCGCGATCGCCGGCACAACCTACATGGCGGCCTCGCTGGAATATTTCCCCGGCGATGGCTTGTCCAGCCACTACCGGACCCCCGGCGGCATCCCGATGACCGCCTACCGCTACAACGCCGTCGGCAACCGCCTGACCTGCTCGGTGGTCGAAGGCGATACGCTGGACCTGCCCGCGGCCGTGGCGGATCATATCAGCCGTGTGACCGATCGCGCCTGGCCGGAAACCTACTGGCGTCCGCGGGGCATGAGCTCGTTCGAGTACATGTCGCGCATCGGACCGAACCACGACGCCAATTCGTTCGGCCATATCGCGGCGGACATGCTCACGCTCAACGCCATGCTGCGCATTCCGGTGGATCTGCACAACACGGCGGCGGCGGACATCTTCCGGCCCACCTACTGGGACCGCTGCGGCGGCGACGATTTTGCCGCTTGCCGCGAACTGGGGCCGGTCTACGCATAAGACGACGGCATGATTATCGAACCGCATATTCACATGTATTCGCGGACGACGGACGACTATGCCGCGATGTACCGCAACGGCATCCGGGCCTGCGTGGAACCCTCGTTCTGGATGGGCTGCAACCGGCGCTACGCCGGGACGTTTTTCGATTACTTTCAGTTGATCCTGGAATTTGAGACCGTCCGCGCCCGGCGCTTCGGGGTGGATCACTATGCGGCGGTTTCGCTCAATCCCAAGGAAACCGGGGACGCGGCGCTGGCGGACGAGGTGCTGGCGGGACTGCCGACCTATCTGGACCATCCGCGTTGCGTCGCGCTGGGCGAGATCGGCTTCAACCTGATCACACCCAGCGAGGAAAGGGCCTTCGAAATCCAACTGGCGCTGGCGGTCGGGCGCGCCATGCCGGTGATCGTCCACCTTCCGCACACGAACAAGCTGGAGGGGGCGAAACGCACGGCCGCGCTCGTGCGCGCCTCGGGCGCCAATCCGGCGCTGGTCGAAATAGACCATAACACCGAGGAGACCGTGGCGCTGACGCTGGCCACCGGCTGCTGGTGCGGAATGACCGTCTACCCGATATCGAAACTGTCGCCCGAACGGGTCTCGGCTATACTGCGCGAGCACGGCACGGAGCGCATGATCGTGGACGGCTCGGCCGACTGGGGCGTCTCCGATCCGCTGAGCCTTGTGAAGGTCGCCGAACGCATGCGCGCGGACGGACACAGCGAGGCGGCGGTGCATAGGATCGTGTTCGAAAATCCGATGAGTTTCTATGCTCAGAGTCCGCGCTGGACGCCGGACTTCGCGATCGCGCCCCTCGATCCGCGGGAGTTTCAGCGTTGAACCACTCCGGGGCGAGGCGCGCGTGGCTGGAGCTATTGCGGGCGCCAAACCTGCTCACGGCGCCGGGCGATGCGCTGGCGGGTTTTGCGCTGGCGGGTGGCGCGTTGGGCCAATGGCGGGCGTTGGCGGCGGCGGGCGCGGCCGGGCTGGCTTTGTACGCCGCCGGCCTGGCCTTCAACGATTACGCCGACCGGGCTGAAGACGCCCGCGAGCGGCCGATGCGTCCGATACCATCCGGGCGGCTGCGCTCCGCCACCGTGCTCGTCACCGGGCTGTTGGCGCTCGGGCTGGGACTGGCGACGGCGAGTTTGGCCGGTTCGCGCGCGCTGGCGCTGGCCGTGCCGCTA
Source organism: bacterium (assembly GCA_025360745.1). GTDB lineage: Bacteria > Verrucomicrobiota > Kiritimatiellia > CAIKKV01 > CAIYGI01 > CAIYGI01. Next base: position 956 of record JANYBP010000048.1, on the reverse strand, counting down.
TGCCTGGCGATCATCGCTTACGATGTCGGCCTCAAGCGGGTGCCAGGTTTGGGTGCGCTGACCATGGGGCTTTGCCGTGGGTTGAACCTGCTACTGGGCGCCGCCGCCGCCAATCCCGAAAAATTCCATGGCGCACTGCGGACTGCGGTCTTGATTGCGGCGCTGGCGGAGACGCTGGTGGTGGCAAGCGTGACCGTGATTGCCGCGCGCGAGACCGAAACGCGCCCTCTGGGCGGCTGGCGCTGGGCGCCCGGGGCGCTGCTGGGCATGGGCTTGGCGACGGTCGCGGCCTGCGCCTCCTGGCCGCCGGATGGGGCGGGGCGCATGCTCGCGGCGCTGGTTTCGGGAGTGCTGGCGGTCGGCTGGTTTCTGGCCGTGGGCCATGCGCTGCGCGGCACGCCGTCGCCGGCGGCGGTCGGACGCGGTATCGGCGCCTGGATTCGCGGCCTGCTGCTCCTGCAAGCGGCCTGCTGCGCGCTGGCCGTGCAGGCGCCCTGGGGCCTGGCGGCGGCCTGCCTGCTGCTGCTCCTGCTGCCCGCCGCCGAAAAACTGGGGCGCACTTTTGCGGGCAGCTAAATCTTACGGCTGTCGTAGGCAAGATGTCACGCGACAGCGCCACCCAAAATCTCTTCAACGCGCCCCTCGAAGTCAACCCCGCACGGGTTTGGAGAAAATGGCGACCGTTTGAGGCGCAGCAATTCTCGTTATGGCCGCTCGAATACGGACGACACGGAGGGCGTGCCTCCAAAACTTGGGAATACAGGTGTTTTCATGAATGGAGGGACGACCTCCGTGTCGTCCGGACCTGAGGAAGAGGCCGGTACGGTCACCGTGAACGGAAGGAGGTGTTCGAGAAAATCAAGACAATGGCAGTTGACATCGTTGAGGCGTTGGGTGAGCATACCGAAGTTGCTGGTGAGACCGCTTTTCGTTATGCCGCCGAAACATGGATGCAA
>JANYBP010000085.1 GCA_025360745.1 bacterium | reverse complement strand
CGGCCGCAAGGCGCCGACCTGGCAGCTGACGTTCAAAACCGCCGGTAAGACGCAAACCGTCTACGTGCCTGTCGACCTGGCCCCGGAGGTTCAAGAATGGGCAAACGAGTTCAAGAAGCTCAAGCAACTGGTGCGCAAGATAACCAAACAAAGCCTGGCAATCATTCGGCGACACGGCGCCGTCCGGCGGGCCGCAAAGCGGGCCCCGCGCCGGAAGGGGAAGCGTACGGCCGGCAGTTGCTCGCGCTCATCCGCCACTGTTTCCCGGAACTGAACCCATGGCTCGACGCCCTGCCGGATCCCCGCTGCCAGGAGCTATGCACTTACTTGGGCCGGCACATCTGGTGGCAGATCATCTTAACGTTCCTGGTGCGCGGGGGCTCCCGCAACGCCTTCGACGCGGACCGCAATAGCGGCCAGATGCCGGAAAACCTGCTTCAATTGTGTGAGCAGGCATGGGAGACAAAGCGGCTGGGTATACGCCGCACCGTCACGTGCTCGGAAAACGCCAAAAAGCACGCCGCGCGGGTTCCCGTCCGTGCGGTAGCGCAACTTTTGGTGGCCATGGTGAAACGGTTGATGCAGATGCGCATGCTGGATGAGGCCCGGTTGTTCGACAAATGGTGGCTGGTCGCGGTTGACGGCACACTGCAAGATCGTGGCCGTGCCACCCCCCGTGGCCAGGCCCGTTATCGATATGTCGTGGAAGCCAAACTGGTTGGGCCACAAGGAACGATGTTTCCAATAATGTCGGTGTTCAGGGACATGCGCGACCCCGTCCTCGAAAAGGAGGATTGCGAGTTGAACGCTTTCCTGCGATTGGCGCAAAAACTCCATGCCGCCTTCCCAAAACTCCCCATCTGCCTACTCATGGATGGCCTTTATCCGGTTCCAGGTCTTGTTCAGCGGCGAGATCAGCCCCACCGCCGCCACCCTTTGGGCGTGGGTCACCAACTTCCCTCTTTCCCATGAGCGGGTTCAGGCCATCGCCAACCGCGGCGGCCGTGCCCGCAACGGAATCGAGAACGTTTTCAATGTCCAGAAAAACGGCGGGTTCGGGCTGGAGCACGCCTTCTGCGCCAATACGGCGGCCTCACAAAACTACCACCTCATCATGCAGGTGGCCTATATCATCGATCAACTTCTGGTCCACGGCTTGCTCCGGCGCCTCACCAGCGCCTGCCGCAAAGTCATCGATTCCAAGTTGATCGAACTCCTCCGCACTAGTCTCTTCACGGTGCGCATCGATCCCGCCATGCGAGTCTTCGGCCAACTCCGCTTCTACTCATCCGCCTAACCTCACAGCGCTGCAGGCACTCTAGCCCGAACCCGCCTGCTTTCAAGGACTCACCGCTCGCCGATCCCAAGGATCGGACCGCCCCCTTTGCCTCCAACCGACCCAGCCTGCCCTCCCAACTCGCTCTACACAGCCGCCACCCCTTATGAGTTGGAACCGTTGAGTCCAATTCCCGGCGCTTGCCCGCGCCGCTGCATCCGCGTATGATGGTGCGGTCATTTTGGGAGGATCGCGATGAAATTTCGCTCGCCTGACTGGAAAAGATTGTTCGTCATTTTGGGGTGTTTCCTGACCATGGGATCCGCGGTAACGGCCCTGGCGCAGAAGGCGACGCCCAATCAACCGCCCGTCATCCGCCACGAACCGGTCACGCTGGCCCAGGACGGGCAGCCGTTGACGGTGCGCGCCTTCGTTTCCGACGACAGCGGCCAGATTCGCTCGGTCACGCTTTTCTACTCCACCTCCCGCGATGCCGCCCCCAGCCGCGTCGCCATGGAAAACTCCGGCGCCGGCTCGTTCTTCGGCACAATCCCACCCGCCATGCTGGTGGGCGGCAAGACCATCGCCTATTACATCGAGGCGCTGGACATGAACAGCGCCGCCACCGAAACGCCTTGGTACACCATCGCCGTGCGCGGCGCCGGTGACGCCGCCACGCCGGCGCTGAATGCCGTCAACTCGACGAATGCCGCCGCCGTGCCCCCCGCGGAGCGCTCGTTCTGGCGTCGTCCCGCGGTGATCGCCGGCGGCGCGGCGCTGGTGGCGGGCGGCGCGGTCGCGGCCATTGCCCTCGGCGGCGGCGGCGGTGGCGGCGGTGGCGGCGGCGCCACAACCAATGCCTTCGCCGGCATTTACACGGGATCGTCCACGACCTGTTTCGAATTACCCGGCGCACCACCCGGATGCAATACCGCGCATATCACGATCAGCATCGACAAATCCGGCACGGTGCGCTCCGACGACCTCCATCCCGGCTCCAGCATGCAAGCCGTACTCAGCGCCGATTCTTTCGTGCTGAGCACCCCCGTCAGCGACGCCAATTTCAATGGCAACATCCGTTACGTCGGCACCGTCTTCAGCAATGGCCGCATCTCGGGCTATATCGAGGGCGCCGCCACCACCGCGTCCGGCACCAACGGCGCATATTCCGGCGCCTTCAATGCCCTGAGACAGTAGGGTGAAGGGTCAAGGGTCGAGGTCAAGGGTGGAAGGTGGAGGGTGGAAGGTGGAGGGGTATATCCGAGGTCGGAGGGCTTGAAGACGAATAGCGATACGTGCAAAACTCTATGCGGGTGTGACTTGCGAATGCTCCCTCCACCATGCACCTTCCACCATCCACCTTTTGGTAAACCCTGGGAACTTGTTCCATGAATTCGCCTCCTTCCATCCTCTACACCTGTGCGACCTGCGGGGGTGAGTTGGAGGCCGGCGCCGCGTCGGCGGGCCTGCGCACTCCCTGTCCGCTCTGCGGCGTGCTGACCAAGGTACCCCACCCGGAGGCCCCGCGCCCGGCCGGCGCCGGCGGCGGAGCGGAGATGGAAGCGGAACGCACGCTGCGCGAAATCCACCCGGTCATGTACGGCCGCCAACCGCTGTTGTTCGTGCTCGTTGTGGCCCTCTCCGTATGTCTCGTCGGTTTGCCCATCCTGCTGGTCTGGTGGCTGCGCAACCGCTGCCAGGCGCTGACCATCACCAGCTACCGAACCATACTGCGCACGGGCTGGCTTTCGCACCGTACAACCGAGGTCCTGCACCGCGATGTGCGTAATCTCCAGATCTATCAAACATTCCAGCAGCGCCTGACACACACCGGCTGGATCGGCATCTCCAGCGCCGCCCAATCGGGCATCGAGATCTCCGTGGACAACATCCCCCACCCCGAAAAAGTCCGCCGCATCGTGGACGCCTGCAGGGGATTTACGCCGGTCCGATGAAGGAAGGTGGGAGGTGGAGGGTGGATGGTGGAGGGAACGACGGATGGCAAACCTGAATTTGTTTCGAGAGTTGAGGGTGTATGCGGAACCGATTGCGAACGTGATGGACGAATTTGCCCTCCACCCTCCACCATCCACCTTCCACCCTTCACCTCCCCTGTAGTTACCATGTCAGTCCACAACCTCGAAATTGCGGCGCTGTTGAACCAACTGGCCGACCTGTTGGATATCGAGGGCGACAACGTCTTCCGCGTGCGCGCCTATCGCAACGCGGCGCGCACGATCGAGGGCATGTCGCGCGGCATCGCCGAGATGGTGGCTGGCGGCGAGGATCTTTCGGCGTTGCCCGGCATCGGCGCCGCCCTTTCCAAAAAACTGGCCGAGATCGTCACCACCGGCCATTTTCACGCGCTGGAACGCGAAACCGCCCACCTGCCGCCGGGCTTGCTCGATCTACTCCAGATTCCCGGCCTGGGTCCCAAACGCGTCGGACAACTCTATCGCGAACTGAAAGTTTGCGGTCTGCCGGAACTTGAAACCGCGCTCGCGGCGGACACGGTGACGAAGTTGCACGGCTTTGGCGACAAGACCGTCGAACGGATTCACGACTGGCTGCGGCGCCGCCAGCAGGCCGGGCCGGCGCGTCCGCGCCGCGACATCGCCGCCGCACTGACGGCGGACCTGCTGCGCGCCTTGCGCGCCGTGCCCGGCACACAGAACGTCACCCCGGCGGGCAGTTTCCGGCGCGGCGCGGAAACCGTCGGCGACATGGACATTCTGGCCACCGGCGACGAACCGGCCCTCGTCAAATGTTTCGTCAACCATGAGGATGTCGCCGAAATTCTCGCCCAGGGCGATACGCGCGCCGCCGTGCGCCTGCGCGCCGGGTTGCAGGTGGATCTGCGCGTGGTCCCGGCGGAATCCTACGGTGCGGCGCTGCATTACTTCACCGGTTCCAAGGCCCACAACATCGCCATCCGCATGCGCGGCGTGAAAGCCGGCATCAAAATCAACGAGTACGGAATATTTCGCGGCGATGCGCGCCTCGGCGGCGCCGCCGAGAGCGAAATCTTTGCCGCCGTCGGCCTGCCCTTTATCGAACCCGAATTGCGCGAGGATCGCGGCGAAATCGCCGCCGCCGAGGCCGGACGCCTGCCAAAGCTGCTCACGCTCGACGATCTGCGCGGCGACCTGCACGCGCATACCACCGAAAGCGACGGCACGGCCTCGCTGGACGCCATGGCGCGCGCGGCCCAGGCCAGGAACTACGCCTATCTGGCGATTACCGACCACTCCCGCCGCATGACCGTGGCCCACGGGCTCGACGCCGTCCGCCTGCGCCGCCAGATCGCCGACATCCGCGCCTGGAACGAAGCCCATGCCGGCGGCGCCTTCCAACTGCTGGCGGGCAGCGAGGTGGATATTCTGGAAAATGGCACGCTCGATCTGCCCGACGACGTGCTGGCGGAACTCGATCTGGCGATCGCCTCGATCCACGATCATTTCGGCCTCGACGGCGAACGGCAGACCGCGCGCATGCTCAAGGCCATGGAAAATCCGCACGTTCACATCATCGGCCACCCGACCGGCCGCCTGATCGGCGAACGCGAGCCCCAGGCCCTGGACATGGAACGCCTGCTCGACGGCGCGCGTCTGCACGGCGTGGCGATGGAACTGAGCGCCCAGCCCTCGCGGCTCGATCTAAACGATCTGCAGTGCCGCATGGCCAAAGAGCGCGGCGTGGCCATCGCGATCGACACCGACGCCCACGCGCCGGGCGACCTCGCGCTAATGGCGGGCGGCGTGCTCCAGGCGCGCCGCGGCTGGCTGGAAGCCGCCGACGTGCTCAACACCCGCCCCTGGCCGGAAGTGCGCGCCCGTTTGAGACGGAATTAGGATATTCGCCTCATCGTTGTCTACATCGTTCCCAGAACTGGCGTGGTGTGACTATTTGAGTCGTGCCCGGCCAGCGGCATTCGAGAAGGTCTTTGTCGCCTGTGATCAAGAACTCGGCACGAGATGAATGAGCCAACCCAAGCACGTGCAGGTCGTCTGGATCTCGGCATGCATCCTCGGAAACGACATCTGCCCGGCAGAGCGTCGCGTTGGTTCGCAGCAGACTGCAAAAGCCCCTGGCGACCTCGTCCGGCACCCGAATGCGCTTGATGAGGTTACGTTGGACTTCCGCCAGAAGCTCCTCAGAGACAAATACGTCGTGTTCCTCCAGGCACAATTCGAGTAGAGCCTCGCAGAGACCGCGACCCGCCAGCGCGGCGATAAGGACATTGGCGTCCAGGATGACCTTCATGACAAGGCCAGGAATACGTCCTCATCCGTCACCAGCCCCTGGGCCTCGGCAAACGGCAATGCCTTCCTGCGCAGTGCCCGAAACTGCTGAACCGCGACGTGCCTACGTAGCGATTCACGAACAATGTCGCTCACGCCCTTGTGCTCATGGCGACTCAGCGCCTTGAGGTCGGAGCGGAGTTGGTCAGGGAGTCGTATGGTCAACGTTGTCATACCGCCGTTCCTTTTTGCATGTAAGACAGCGTAGCACACCGGCTTCGATCTGTCAATCCTTCTTCGTTATCCTTCTTCGTTATTGCCTTGTCATCAATCACGCTTACGCTACGATGTCGCCATGAGGACAACACTGGACCTTGACGATGACGTTCTGGACAGAGCACGATCTGTTGCGGAGCGGTTGCGCGCGCCATTCCGGCAGGTTGTCAACGAGGCGCTTCGCGCCGGCTTACGGACAATGCAGAAGCCGGCGATAAGTCGTCCCTACCACACCAAACCACATGGGATGGGACTGCGAACCGGTACGAGTCTGGACAATATTCAAGACCTGCTGGCGCGGATCGAAACGAAGGATCACCAGTAATCCTTGTTTCAACCTCCAATTAGCACCATCACGAGCCTCACGATGGCAACCACAAGGATGACCGACAAGCCCAAGACGATCCACACGCGTTGAGCCGGTGTGACCACCGAATTGTCCATCACCTTTGGCAGGTCTGCAAGCAGCTTGTACGCCTTCTTTTCGTCCACTCGGGCGACAGTTATCTCAAAGGCTGTGCGCGGCAAGCCGTATTGCCACATGCTCATGCTCCGGACCCAGCAAATTATGCCCCCGTCACGCAGGCGGCGGACGGCTGAGCCGAGAGCCCCCTTCTCCTCGACTCTAAACACAACTACAGCATCGTGTTCATCATTTGTCATGCTGTGCTGGCGAACCTCAGGGTTGACCGGCAGTTGATCCGCGAAGCGGGGCAACTGTACGGCCCGACCCTTGGCTGGCCCTGTTCCTTCTGTTCATCTTAATTGCCATTGGGATTGCGAACGTCAGACCTCCAAGAACTCCAACGAACATGTCTCCTATTGTATCGTCTATGCTGAGTTGGCAATTTGTTCCTAGTGTGTGGTCAGCCGTCCATTCGGCAAACTCCCAAAACATGGCTGCTGCGCATGTGAGCCCGAAGATCACCAATAGATGCACCACAGTATCCGGAGTGCGAACAACGCCCCTCTCAGCGAAGACGCATAGAGTTCCCGACACGAAGTATGCAATTGCGAGGCCGCCGCAGAAGTGAAGCGGGATGTCCACCGATGGCCACAATCGATATCCATCAACAACATGCGCGCAGACCTCGTGCGCCAGAAATACTGCGAGCGGCAACCATCCAAAACGTCGAATGGTCGCAATTCCTGCCGATATTGTCTTGATCATCATTTACTTCTTTAGGCCACCAGTTAATATGCATCGAACATATCAACCAACACGTTGATATGCATCAGCACAAACCTTGATTTGCCATGACCTATGGCGGTGTATTGATGAATATCTACTTGCTGGTTGAGGCGTGTTATGCATCAGACAATGTCTGCTACCACCTACCACCTACCACCTACCACCTACCACCTACCACCTACCACCTACCACCTACCACCTACCACCTACCACCTACCACCTACCACCTACCACCTTCCACCTACCACCTACCACCTACCACCTACCACCTTCCACCTTCCACCTTCCACCTTCCACCTTCCAGCTCTATCTCACGGAACTGGAAACCGCACCGCAAGCGCCATGGCTTTTTCGCGGATGGCGGCGAGGGCGGACGGGGTGGCGCGTTGACGGATGGCTTCGACGATCCAGGCGCCGATTTGCAGCATCTCGGTTGCACCCATGCCGCGGGTCGTGACGGCCGGGGCGCCGATGCGGATGCCGGAGGCGATCGCGGGCGGCTGGGGATCGAACGGGATCGCATTTTTGTTGACCACGATGCCGCAGGCTTCCAAGGCATCCGATGCTTCCTTGCCGGTCGCGCCGAGGCTGGTCACATCCACCAGCATCAGGTGATTATCGGTGCCGCCCGACACCAGGCGCGCTCCGTGTCCGGCAAAGAAGTCGGCCAGCGTGCGGGCGTTGGCCACAACCTGCCGGGCATAGTTCTTGAATGCCGGCTGCATGGCTTCGCGCAGACAGACGGCCTTGGCCGCCACCACATGCATCAACGGCCCGCCCTGCAAGCCGGGGAAAACCTGCTTGTCGATCGCCGCCGCGAACTCCGCCCGGCACAGCACCATCCCGCCGCGCGGACCACGCAGCGTCTTGTGCGTCGTCGAGGTCACGAAATCGGCATAGGGCATGGGGCTCGGATGCACGCCCGCCGCCACCAGACCGGCGATGTGGGCCATGTCCACCATCAGTTTCGCGCCCACCTCGTCGGCGATCGCCCGCAGCCTCGGGAAATCGAAGACCCGCGGATAAGCGCTGGCGCCGGCCACGAGCAATTTTGGCCGGCAGACGCGCGCCTGCTCGGCGAGGGCATCGTAGTCTATCGTTTCCGTTCCCGCGCGCACGCCGTAGGGCACGACATTGAACAAGCGCCCGGAAAAATTGACCTTGCTGCCGTGGGTCAAATGACCGCCGTGCGCCAGGCTCATGGCGAGCATCGTGTCGCCGGGCTTGAGCAGCGCAAAGTAGACGGCCATGTTGGCCGCGCTGCCGCAGTGCGGCTGGAGATTGGCATGCTCGGCGCCGAAGAGCGCCTTGGCGCGTTCGATGGCCAGCCGCTCGGCCTCGTCCACGCACTCGCAGCCGCTGTAATACCGTTTACCGGGATAACCCTCGGCGTACTTGTTCGTCATCACAGAACCCTGCGCTTCGCGCACCGCGCGACTGGCGTAATTCTCGCTCGCGATCAGGTCGATGGTGCGAGTTTCCCGGACCTCCTCGCCGCGTATGGCGGAGGCGACGGCGGAATCGGTCGCTTCCAGCGCCGCCAGGGAGTCGCCGGCCAGACTACAGCTCATTTTGTCGATGCGCCGCTGATGGCGTTCGCCGCCCGAAAAAGGGGTGGCCATCCAGGTGGTCGCGATACGCAGGGCCGAGGCCGCCGGCGTCCGGTCGGCGCCCAGCACAAGCACGTTGGCATCGTTGTGTTCGCGGGAAAGGCGCGCCAGTTCTTCGTCACCGCAGAGCGCGGCGCGAACGCCGGAAACCTTGTTGGCGGCCATGCTCATGCCGATGCCGCTGCGGCAGATCAGTATCCCGCGGTCGGCGCGGCCGGCCGCCACATCTTCGGAAACCGCGCGCGCCTGGTCGGGATAGTCCACCGCCTCGCGGCTGAAACAGCCGCGATCGGTCACATCGTACCCCGCCGCCGCGAGCGAAGTCTTCAACGCTTCCTTGAGTTCGAAACCGCCGTGATCGGTGCCGATGGAAATTTTCATGCTTCTTCTTTCCTTGTACCTTCTCCGGTCGCCTAGGCTGAAGGCTATTAGGTGGTTTTTCCTTACAGCCTAACAACCTATTTTTTGATCGCGCAAATACAAAACCAATTCCGGCATGGCGGCTTCCATTGCTTCGCAAACCCGGCGATAGTCGTCCAGCGACAGTCCCACCGGGTCCGCGATGTCGTCGCCCGGCCGGCCGGGGGCGAAATCGCGCAGCAGTAAAATCTTATTCCGGGCCGCGGGAAAACGCCTGCGCAATGCGTCGCGCTGATGCGAGGTCATTACCACAACCGCGCGCGCCGCGTCAACGCGGGCCGCCGTCACGACGCGGGCGGTTTGTCCTCCGCAAGCGATCCCGCGCTCGCGCAGGACTTCCACGGTTTCCTCGCTGACCGGAGCGCCTTCCAGGGCGGCCAGTCCGGCCGAGCGGACCTCCCAAGACGAGGCGCGCCCGAGCCACTTGCGCAGCAGTCCCTCGGCCATGGGACTGCGGCAGGTGTTGCCGGTGCAGACCATCATGACAATGTCGGGATCGGCGATCCATTTTGCCGGCAGCGCGCCTTCGCGCAGGACACGCAGCGCGCCGTCGGAGGCGATCGCCACGACCGTGCTCGCCACGCCGCCCGGCGCCGGGCCCGCGTCCAGCGCCACACTCACATACGGACCCAGCGCGGCCAGCGCCGCCGCGGCATCGCGGGTCTCGGGCGCGCCGCTGCGGTTGGCGCTGGTGACGCGCAGCAGCCCGCCGCTCGCCGCCAGCACGGCGCGCGTGACGGCGTGATCGGGCACGCGGAAACCTTCGGTTCCGTCTCCCACCGGCAGCACCATGGTCAATGCGCCCGGCCAGAAGCGCCGGGCCAGGTCGCGGGCGCGGGCGGGTAGTTGGTGAATCGGTGAGTCGGTGAGTCGGTGAGTCGGTGAGTCGGTGAGTCGGTATGGCGGTGGGGCGGCGGGGCAGAGCATGCGCGCCACGGCCTCGATATTTTCCGCCAGAAACGGAATCGGTTTACCGGGATCGCGGCCCTTGGCTTCCACAAGCCGCGCCTCGAAGCCCGGCATGGCCGCGATCCCGTAAACGGTGTCGGTGGGCAGGATCACCAATTCGCCGCGTTTCAAGGCCGCGGCGGCGGCCGCGACAGCGGCGCGCGCCGGGCGGAGCGGATTCACGGTCAGCAGGCGTGGTTCAGCGGTTGGCATAGGCCCCCACGGCCCTCGCGGCCAGCAGCAGATCCACAGCGCGCTGCAGGGCGCCGTCCCGGCCCACTAATTTGATCAACTCATGTTCGGCGGCCGTGCGTTTGCTCCAGCGTTTGTCGCCCGGACTTGGGCTGAGGGAGACCCCTTTGGCGGCGGACGAAGCGCGCTCCTCCAACACAACATCCGGCGTAACACCGCCAACCAGCGTGTGCCCCTGTCCCGCCGGCGCCCAACGGGCCGCGGCGGCGAGGGCCCAGCGTCCATTGCCCATGGCGACCGGCTCGCGCCGGCACATTTCACCCGCCGTCGGACGGCCGATCAGCATGACACCCGGTCGCCCGCGCAAAACACCCGCCAGCAGTTCCGCTCCGCCCGAACTGTGTTCGTCCACCAGCACGGCCAGCGGCCGCGTCAGAGCCGAGGCATTCGTCGCCGCCGTCACCAGGCGCCGAACGCCACCGCTCTCGACAATGCTGAAGAGCGCCGCGCCGCCGGTAACGCACACGCCCGAGGCCTCGACGACGGCCGTAAGGTCCGTGCCGCCCGCGCCGCGTAAGTCCAGAATCGTTCCCGACGAAGCGCCGGACTTGGCCAAAGCCTGGGCGAGCGCGGGGCGCGCCGCTCCCGAAAGCCGCGCCGTGCGAATGTAACGCAGACCTTCGGGCCAATCCTGAACTTTGACCGACACGTCCGCCTGCGCACTCGTGGCCGCTTGTTTGCGCCAAGCCTCAACTTCGGTCTCGGTGAGCCAGCGCGCGCCGGGATCGGCCGCGATCAGCATGGCGGAAAGCGCCGCATCGCGCGCCCGCACCGCATCGAACCCGGCCACGCGTTGCGCCAGCACGGACTCCGGGGAAGGCGGTTGCGGTTGTTCGTCGTCGTCCGCGGCCGGCGCACCATGGCACAGCGACAACAGGATGACCGCGAAAGCCAGAAGTCGGAGGCCGGAAGACGGAAGACGGAAGACAGAAGACCGGAATCGGGAACCAGTCCTGCTGTTTTGTCTGTTGTACGTCCTTGGCATGTTGTTCTGAATTCTGTTTTCCGTCTCTTGCCTTCTGCCTTCTGGCTTCTGACTTCTGACTTCAGCGCTTCACTTTTTCGGACGTCACGCGCAGTTTGGCCAGCGCCTCCTGCACACGGGCGTCGCCATCCGCCACTTTGATCCGCAGGGCCGCCTTGTGTTGCGTCAGGCGCGCCCGCAAATCCGCGCGTCCGCCGGTCGCCAAAATCTGCACCGCCAGCAGGGCCGCGTTGACGGCGCCCGCCTTGCCGACGGCCACCGTCGCCACGGGAATGCCGGCGGGCATTTGCACAGTCGCCAGCAAGGCGTCGAGTCCGTCCTGCATGCCGCCGACGGGAATCCCGACCACCGGCAGAATCGTATGGGCCGCCAGCACGCCCGCCAGGTGCGCCGCGCCGCCCGCGGCGGCGATGATCACGCGCAACCCGCGCCCGGCGGCCGCGCGCGCATAGGCGGAGGCTTCCTCCGGCGTGCGATGCGCCGAAAGCACCCGCACCTCGCTGTCCACGCCGAAGCGATCGAGCGTGCGGACGGTTTCCTCCAGCAGCGGCCAGTCGGAATCGCTGCCCATCACAACACCGACTTCAGCGGCAGGAACGCTCTTGCTTTTTCGCGTCATAGCGATCACTCCTTAGCGAAGAGTGAACAGTGGGCCGATTACTCACTGTTTACTGTTCACTGTTTACTGACTTTGCTCTTTACCGCCCTGGCGGCAATATCGCGCCGATAATGAGCGCCTTCGAACGATATTTTTCCGACCGCTGCGTAGGCATTTTCGATGGCCTGCGCCAGGTCGCCGCCGAGCGCGGTCACGCCCAGCACACGTCCGCCGGCTGTAACCACCTGACCGTCGCGCATGGCCGTTCCGGCATGAAAGACATTTACGCCGGGGAGGGCCTGCGCGGCATCGAGACCCCTGATCGGCGCGCCTTTGCGGTAGGCGCCGGGGTAACCGCCCGCCGCCATGACCACGCAAACGCAGGCCTCGGATTTCCAGCGCAGGTGCGCCGGGGTCAGCGTGCCGTCCACGCAGGCTTCCAGAGCCGGAATCAGATCGCCTTCGATGCGCGGCAGAATGGCCTGCGTTTCGGGATCGCCGAAGCGCACATTGAACTCCAGCACCTTGGGGCCGGAGGCGGTCATCATCAACCCGGCATAAAGCAGGCCTTTGTAAGGAATGCCCCGGCGCCTCAATTCGGCCAGCATGCGGCCGAAGACCTGCTCCAGAACCCAGGCCCGCCAGGCGTCGGTGAAGACGGGGGCCGGCGAATAGGCGCCCATGCCGCCCGTATTGGGACCGGCGTCGCGGTCGAAGACGCGCTTGTGATCCTGGGCCGAATCGAGCAGCACGACATGTTCGCCGTCCACCAGCGCCAGCACGGAAACCTCTTCGCCATGCAGGCATTCCTCCACCAGCACCCGCGCGCCGGCTTCGCCGAAAACGCGCCGCACCAGCGCCTCCTTCAAGGCGGCATCGGCTTCCTCGACGGTGGCGCAGACCGTCACGCCCTTGCCCGCCGCCAGGCCCTCGGCCTTGATCACGATCGGGGCGCCCACTTTGCGCACGAAAGCCGCGGCCGGTTCGTAGGCGGTGAAGAAGTCGGCGCGGGCCGTCGGCACGCCGCCCGCCAACATCACGTCCTTCGAGAATACCTTGCTGCCTTCCAACCGGGCGGCCGCCCGCGAGGGTCCGAAGACCCGCAAACCAGCCGCGCCGAAACGATCCGCCAGCCCATCGCATAGCGGCACTTCGGGCCCGATCACGGTCAGTTCCGGCCGTTGCGCCTGCGCCCAGGCGAACAGTCCGTCCGAATCCTCCGCCGCGACCGGCACCGGAACGGCGATGCGCGCCGTGCCGGCATTGCCGGGGGCGCAAAACACTTGCGGTTTCCGCGAGTCGCCGGCCAGTTTCCAGACCAGCGCGTGTTCGCGTCCGCCTCCGCCGATCACAAGTACTTTCATGAGGAGGTGTTAAGTGAAAGATGTTCAGGGTTCAGGGTTCAGGGTTCAAGGCGGAACTTGTTGTGCATCACGATCTTTCCTTCATGAACTGAGAAGTCGGTTCGCTATATCAGTTTAATCTTCGGAGAAACGGATTATGCTTATGAAAAATGTCTCGCCCTTTTTCATCTGGCTGCTTTTGAGCCAGAGGATTTTCTGAACCCTGACACCCTGAACCCTGGTTGTTCAGATCAGAAAAGAGGCGGCAATAAACAATGCTGCCGTCATGAAAAACCGGTGTCTCAGCGAAGCCTTCAGGTTTTTTGGGGACCGGGGGTGGCCGCCGTCATTCCATGATCGTCAAGCGCCTCGATATCGCGCTGCATCTCGGCGAAACATTCGGGACAGAGGCCGTGCGTCAGCATCGCCAGCGAATGGTCGCCGAGATAATCGTCAATTTGCTCCCATTTATCCGTGCTCAGACGAATCCTGTGACAGCTCGAACAAACCGTCAGCAAACCGTGAATGATATGCCGCTGCTGTTCGTAGGTGTAGCCGATCGTGATCAGGGCGGTGACCGCGATGCCGATCGTCAAAGCCCAGGCATGCAGCAGGTCCGCGGGCTTCGGCGAGGCATGCAGCCAGAGCGCCGAAAGGTCGTAATACTCGCCCACCCAGACCACCAGCGCCAGTAGCAGGAAACAAAGTCCCTGCCACAACGCCACGTGCAACAGGGCATACCGCCTGTGGCGCCGGTGCACGTGTGCGTGTGGCTTCATAAACTCGGGCCTTTTCAGCAAACGCGCGCCGTCGCGCGTCGCGGCTTCAGGGCTGTGCGTCCGGACCCGCGCGCTGCGGCGAGACCGCCAGCGGTCCCTTGACATCGGCGCTCTTGCGAAGTCCCTCGATGAAGGTCTCGAATTTATCCTTCTGTCCCTGGCTCTTCAGATAAAGGCGTATCTTGGCGCGCACTTCGCTGAGCGGCGTCACCGCGGCCGGCGAGTGTTTGACCACCTTGATGATGTGGAAACCGAAGGGCGTTTCGACAACCGGCCCGATTACATCCGGGGCCTGGCTGAAGGCCGCGTCTTCGAAGGGTTTCACCATCTGGCCGCGGGTGAAGCTGCCCAGATCGCCGCCGCGCGCCTTGCTCGGGCAGTCCGAGGTGGCCATGGCGGTCTTGGCGAAATCGATCTTATTCTCGGCCAACTGTTTTTGCAGCGCTTCGGCGTCGGACTTACGCGCGGCCTTCTCGGCCGGGGAGGCGGTTTCCTCCACCTTCAGCAGAATGTGGCGCGCCTGCACGGTTTCGGGCGAGGCGAAGCGATTGGTGTCGGACTTGTAGAAGGCTTCCACGGCGGCATCGTCCGGATCGGCCACCGGGCAGGCGGCATCGACGAGTTTCTTCATGCGCAGTTCGGCGACGAGGTTGCTGCGGAAATCCGTCATCGACAGGCCGTCCTTGGCCAGCGCGCTCTCGAGCGTCATGCCGGCGGGCAGCGTGGTCTGGATTTCGCCGATGGCATTGGTCACGTCGGACTCGACAGCTTCGATCTTGCGCTTTTCGGCTTCCTGGCCGAGCAGCGTACGCACGACAAAACGATCGGCGATCTGCTGCCGGAAGCGCGGCATGAGTTGCGTCTGCTGTTCGGGGGTCAGGCTGGCCTGTCCGCCCAGCATGCGCGCGATCTGTCCATCGGCCTCGCCGGCCGTCAATGCGACGCCACCGACCGAGACCAGCACGGTGGCGGGGTCCATCGGTTTCTCGGCGGCCACCGGAAGTTCCATGATTTTCGCCGGCGCCTTCGCCTTGGTCGCGGCAGCGGCCGCCGGGGGTTTCTCCTTGGGCGTACAGCCGGTGACCGCGCTCAGCACCGCCACTCCAGCCATTGTCGCCACGATCGTCGCCCAGCCCTGTTTTACAGTTGCGTCCTGCATATTGTTACCTCGCTGCGGCCTTTCCGGCCATTCTTCCCCCGGACGAAGCGCCCCGCCCCGTTACCGAAGGAAAGCCGATACTATAAACTGATCCCGTTGCGGCGGCTAGCTCGATTTTTCGCCCTTTATTTGTCGCCCAGCAGACGATCCAGGTTCTCGAAGGGGTTGACGATGGGCGACGGGCCGCGGCCGCCGTTCGGGGAGCGGACATCGCCCATGCCGCCGAAATTGCCCGCGTCGTGGGCGTCATCGTGGCAATAGAGACAGAGCAGTTCCCAGTTGCTGCCGTCCGGCGGATTGTTTTCGTGATTACGGTCCATGTGGTGCACCGTGAGTTCCCGCAGCCGCTTTCCGGAAAATTCGCGTCCGCAGCGCGCGCAAACATGCGGAAATAATTTAAGCGCCCTCATCCGGTACCCCTGCTGCCGAAGATCCACATCGCGGTGAAGCTCGGAGAGCAGTTGCGCCTTGCGCGCGGCATCGGGCTGGGGTTTGAATGACGACATAACGGGCCTCATCCGCAGAATGCCACCCTGAATAAGGAGGAGGCAATAAAAAACGGCGACGTCCCAAGTAGTCAGGAGCCAGAATTCAGAATCCAGTATGAAATCCACAAATATCGGACATCGAAAAGCGCCATGAACAATGCGTTCGCCACGCCCTTTCAGCGACGGCGACAGCGAATGTCGCCTCGCGAGAATGCGGCTTGGTCAGGCGTTTTTTATTCTGGATTCTGGATTCTGAATTCTGGATGCCTGATCCTTTACGAAAAATGGTTTATTTCTGGCCTTGACTCGCGGCGGCGATTTTTGAGAATCATGCGTGTCGCCGGACGTGTCGATCCACCCCCGTCAGCAAGGAGTTCCATGAACGTTCGCCCGTTTCAGGCCTGGTTTGCCGATCCCGCCCGCGCCGACCGCATCGCGGCGGTGCCTTACGATGTTGTGGATACCGCCGAAGCGCGCGCGCTGGCGGCGGGGAACCCGGACAGCTTCCTGCACGTCACACGACCGGAGATCGATCTTCCCGACGACACCGATCCGCACAGTCCCGCCGCCTACGCCCAGGGCGTCGCGGCCCTGCAAAGCTTCCGCGCCGAAGGCCGCTTGCGCGACGAGCGCAACCCGGTCTTCTATCTCTACCGGCTGCGGGACGGCGCGCACGTCCAAACCGGACTGGTGGCCACCTGGGCCACGGCCGATTACCTCAACGGCGCGATCAAGACCCACGAAAAAACCCGCCCGGACAAGGAAGATGACCGGCTGCGCCATTTCACGCGCCTGCAGGCGCACGATGAGCCGGTCTTTCTGGTCCACCGCGATACGCCGTCCGTGACCGCCCTCGCCGAGGCCGTCGCGGCGCAGCCGCCGCTGGCGGATTTCACCGCGGCCGATGGCGTGCGCAACACCCTCTGGCGCATCGCCGGCACGGAGGCCTGGCGCGCCGCCTTTGCGGAAGTGCCGGCGGTGTACATTGCCGACGGGCATCATCGCGCCGCGGCCTCCGCGCGCCTGGCGCGCGAAAGCGGCGCAGCCGAGGCCGCATGGTTTCTGGCCGTGGCCTTCCCGGCCTCGCAGACCCGGATTCTTCCATACAACCGCCTGTTGCTCGACCTGAATGGCCGCACGCCGGCCGCCCTGCTGGAGGAGTTGCGCGCCCGGGGGTTCACGCTGCAGTCCGGCGACACGCCCGCGCCGCGCGCCCCGCATCGCGCTGGCCTTTTCCTGGATGGCCGCTGGCAGATGCTGGCATGGGAACCCGATCCGCGGGCCACGCCCGTGGACGCGCTCGACGTGAGCGTGCTCCAGAATCGCGTCCTGGCGCCGCTGTTCGGCATCGCCGATCCCCGCACCAGTCCGCGCATCGCCTTCGTGGGCGGCATTCACGGCGTCCAGGAACTGGAGAAGCGCGTGCGAGCCGGACGCGCCGCGGCGGCCTTCGCGCTCTACCCGACGCGGGTGCAGGAAATGATGGCGATCGCCGACGCCGGCGCCGTCATGCCGCCCAAAAGCACCTGGTTCGAACCCAAATTGCGTTCCGGCCTGTTCGTGCATCCGCTTTGATTTTCATTGTCCTGCCGCCGAATTTGTCCTTATACTGTGCCGATATGAGCGAGTCACCGGCAACGCCCGCAGGCAACGACCTTGTAATAGAGCTGAACTTTGCCCCCGCCTGGACGCGGCAGCCTCCACCTAAATTCGCCAACGCAGGCGGCGAAGAGGCGCGCTCGGCGGAGCGGCATCACGACGACGATGCGCGCCGCGCACCACGTGAACGCGGCAATTTCAGCCGGCCTGACCGCGCCCGCGAAGGGGGACGCTTCGGGCGGACGCCGGAACGGCCCATGCCCGAATCCGGACGGGCGCCATCGCGCGGCGAACGCCCGACGCCATCCTTCGCCTCCCGCGCGCCTTCGACCCCGCCGCTGGCGCCGCTGCCCACCGGCATTGAGGTAGACTTTCTCCCGGAGCGCCGCGGCATGGCGCCGCTCGCGACACGCCTGGCGGCCTTGCGCCGCTCCTACGCGCTGTTCGACGTGGCGCATCAATTCCTTTCCAAGCCGGACTATTACCAGCTTCGGCTGACCTCGGTGCCGCCGTCCGCGGGCGTGGCCGCGCCGCCGCTTTTCCAGTGCGGACAATGCCGCGCGGTCTTCAGCCGCAAGGAGAGCATCGCGGCGCACGTCTTCGCCAAACACTTCGACACCTTCTGCAAACGCGAGATCGTGGAGGCCGAGCCGCCCAAGGGCGCCTTCATCTGCGTCGCCCGCTGCCGCCTCTCCGGCGAATTGATCGGCCCGCCGAATTATCACGGGTTCAACGAGCGCATGATGGAGCTGCACAAGCGGCGCTTTTCGCACATGACATTCGAGGCCTACCGGGCGCAGATCGAAAACGTCCGCGATGCGGCGCTGCTGGAAAAGTGGGGACAGGAAGTCCGCAAGCAGACGGTCTACCACTTCGGCGAGGGCGAAAAGGCCGTCTCTTTCACCAGCTCCAGCGAGGCCGAGAGTTATTTCCGCGCGCACCACCTGCCAGCGATGATTCACGAAAGCCATCGCTGCATACTGCCCGGCGCGGTCGCGCTCGCGATCGACGATCCGCCCTTGCGCCGTCTGATCCACGAACATCTGCAACAGGAACAGCGCTTCCCGCTGCGGCTGGCCATCACGCTGCGACTGGCCTTCCGCCACCTCGGCCTGCATACATTTAAAGCGGCCAACGGCGCCACCTTCCTGACCTCGGTGCTGCCCGACCCGCTCAATCCGGAGCAGGCCATCCCCGCCGTGCGGGCAATCCTGGAGCACCTGGCAAGTCATCCCGGCTGCACCCGCCCCGAGTTGCAGGCGGCCCTCTGCGCCGAAGGGCTCCCGGAAGCGATGCCGCCCGCCGAACTGGCCGCCCAGTTGCACTGGCTGGCGGACAAGGGCCACGTCATCGAATTTGGAGACGGCCGCATGGCGGTGCCCTCCGCCAAACTCGTGCGCCACCTCCAGACCGCCCACCCGATTGTCGAACATGCCCGCAAGGACCGGCATGGCCAGTCGCGGCGGCGTTCCTCCGGCGACCGGCGCCCGGACCGTGGACCGCGGCCGGAAAACCGTAAAGCGTCAGCACCCGCCGCGGAAGTTCCGCCCGTCCCCGCGCCGGCGGCCGCTCCCGAAGCCGCGCCGGCGGCGGAAACCACGCCTGTCTCGGAGGCCCCTGCGCCATGAAAAAATATCCCGCACTTTTGTTCAGTCCCGTCCGCCGCTCCTTTGCGCCGGCCGCGTTGTCGTCCCTCCTGCTGCTCGCCGCAAGCGCGGTTTGCGAGGCCAATCGCGTCTTCCTGGTCAACGGCAACGTGCTCCCCTTCCAGTCCATCGAATGGCGCGGCGCCGACAAGCAATACCGGCTCACGACCGCGCAGTCCGTCCTGCCGGTGGCCTTGAAGGATGTGGATCATCTGGAAGTTGACCGGCCCGCCGATTTCGACAAAGCCGCCAAAATGGTCGAAGCCGGCCAGAATGCCGCCGCCATCCCGATCCTCAAGGCCATCGAAGACAAATACGAGATGCTGGTTTGGGACGCGCAGGCCGCCGGGCTCTTGGGCCGCGCCTACATCGCCCAGAAAGATTTCAGCCGGGCCGCGGACGCCATCGAGACCGTGCTCAAGCGCAGCAAACCGGAGACCGTGCCGCTGACCACGCTGCGCGCCTACTGGGAAGCCCTGGCCGGACTCAAGCGCAACGAGGACCTGCGCAAGGCGCTCGATGCGGCCATCGGCCAGGGGACGCGCCCCGCCGCCGCCCAGGCGTATCTGGTGCGGGCCGGCGTCGAAAAAGCCGCCGGCAAGACGGAAGAGGCGGCCGCCGACTACCTGAAAATCGTACTGCTCTTCGACAATCTGAACGAGGTGCAGGCCGAAGCGCTGGCGGGCGCCGCCGAAACGCTGGAGGCCCTCAAGGATCCGCGCGCGCAGGAGCTGCGCACGCGCCTGGTCAAGGAATTCCCATCCAGCCCCTTCGCCGCGAAACAGGCCGCGCAGTGACCGGTATCCGCCCGCATCCATGAACGCCGGCGCCACCATCCGGCTGCTGACCCCGGACGTCGTCAACAAAATCGCCGCCGGGGAAATCGTCGAACGCCCCGCGTCCGTGCTCAAGGAACTGCTGGAAAACGCCATTGACGCTGGCGCCACGCAGATTGACATCGCGATCGCGGCCGGCGGACTCAAGCTGATCGGTGTGGCCGACAACGGCTGCGGCATGGACCGCGACAACGCCCTGCTCTCCATCGAGCGCCATGCCACCAGCAAAATCCGCACGGCGGAAGATGTCGAACGCGTCGCCACCCTCGGTTTCCGCGGCGAAGCCATGGCGGCGATCGCGGCCTGCTCCCGCTTTCACCTCCTGACCCGCCCGCCGGAGGCGCTGACCGGCAGCGAACTGCTGATCAGCGGCGGACAACTGCAGGATGTGCGCGATACCGGCGGACCGGCGGGCACGGCGATCGAGGTGCGCGACCTGTTTTTCAATCTCCCGGCGCGCCGCAAGTTCATGCGCACGGCGCCCACGGAAATGTCCCACATCCAGCAGACCTTTCTGGTGCATGCCCTGGCCCATCCCGCGATTGGCTTCCGGCTGACGGTGGACGCGCGCCCAATGTACGCCCTGCCGGCCGGCGCCAGCCTGGAAGACCGTCTGCGCGAATTGTTCGGTCCCGAACTTATCTCCGCGCTGCGCCCGGTCGCCGGACACAGCGCGGCGCTCGCCGTCAGCGGTTACGCCGGGCTGCCGTCGGCCGCGCGCGCCGACCGCAACGAACAATACGTCTTCATCAACCGCCGCCCCGCCACGGCCCCGATCATCGCCCACGCCATCCGCGAAGGCTACCACACGCTGTTGCCCGCCGGACGCTTCCCGGTCTTGTTCCTCTTTTTGGAACTCGACGCCGAACGGGTGGATGTCAACGTCCACCCCACCAAGCGCGAGGTGCGCTTTCGCGAACCGCAGGCCATCCGGGACGGCCTGATTACCGCCCTGCGCGAAGCCCTGGCCGCCCCGGCCCAACCGATCGCCGGCGCGGGACCGCTCACCAGCGCCGTGCCCGCCCCGGCCACGCCGGAACTGCGCATCGACGATCTTCCCAGCGCCCGTATCTTCCATTATCCCGCGCTGCCGTCCATGCCGCCCATCATGCCCTCCGCCCCCGCCAGCGGAACCGTTGCTCCGGCGCCGCGCGCGGACGCCTCCGGCGGCGACGGCCCCGCGGCGGTTGCCAACGTCAGCGCGCCGTCCGCCGGCCCGACCCGCGCCCCCTGGGCCTGGTGCCGCGTCGTGGGACAGATTGGCGGACTTTACGTGATCCTCGAAACCGAGGATGGCTACGCGATCATGGATCCCCACGCCGCGCACGAGCGGGTGCTTTTCGACCGCTACCTCAAGGCCATCGGCGACGGCGCGGTGGCAAGCCAGGGACTGTTGACGCCGGAGACGGTCGAAATGCCGCCACGCGACGCGCTACGGGTGCGCCAGAACCTGGTCCTGCTGCGCCGCATGGGCTTCGGCATCGCCGAATTCGGCGGCAACAGCTTCGTGGTGGACGCGCTTCCCGCCTTCCTCTCCGGCACGACCGCCCGCGCCTGGCTGCCCGACATCGCGCGACAATTGGAGGAAAGCGGCGCCCGCGGTGGCGGCGCCCGCGGACAGGAAGACGCCGTGGCCCAGGCCGCCTGCAAGGCCGCCGTGCGCTCGCGCGATCATTTGACGGTGGCCGAAATCGAACGCATCGTCCGCGACCTGGCCGCCACCGAGATGCCCTACACCTGCCCCCACGGCCGCCCGACTTTGATCTACACCTCGCTGCGCGAGCTGGCGCAAAAGTTCGGCCGCATTTAGTCCGCTTTTTCTTTTGCCTTCGTGACTTTGTTGGGGCAGAATGCTCGCCATGCGGTCGGCATCAGGTGGTGCCGGGCTGGTTGGTTTGCGAACTGTACGGACATGATCACCTCATAAAAAGCGGAGTTAATCACCATGATGCGAAAATCGTTGCTTGGTTCGGCGATGATGTTGGCCTTGCTTTGCGCGGCCTGCGACGATGGCAACCAGAATTCCCACTGGCAGTTCCAGAATGACTCCTCGTATCGGGTCTATGTCTACCCGAACGGTCAAGGTTGGGCGCCGGCGACGATCGGGCCTGGCAGTTCGGTCGAAGTCGACGAGTCGACCGACCACAGCATCCAGTACGTCTACGTGCCCAGCGACAAGGTTACGCCGATTCACGAAGATCACGGCACCGTGACCTTCGTCAACCGCTAACCGGACGGGACGTCCGCGTCCCGGCGAAAGGCCCGAAAACGGGGCATGCACGGCGTGGCGCATGGCCGCCCATCGCCGGTTTCTCCGCAAACCGCCCCTTTTTTGCTTTTTTCAGTTTGCGGGCTTGACGACGGCCAAAACACGCCCTATAGTCGGTCGCTTGCTTGCGTAATGGCGGCAGCGGAGAGCGGGGGAATCCCGCCCTCTTGTCTGTGCGGTTGGTCCCGAGGGGCTGGCCGTCGAGGTGCGATATGAATAACGAGCTTGCGACAGTTCTTGGATACATGGAGAAGGAGCGCGGAATCAACCGCGAAACGCTCTTCCTGACTTTGGAAGACGCGCTCCTGACCGCTTCGCGCAAAAGCGTGGGGCCGGCCCGCAATCTGCGGGTCTCCATCGACCGTAAAACCGCCGCCATCAAGGCCTTCGCCACGGTCACGGTCGTCGAACGGGTGACATCCAAACACGACCAGATCACCTACGAAAACGCCCGCCGCATCGATCCCGATGCTCACATGGGCGACCAGATCGAGATCGAGGTCACTCCCGAAAATTTCGGACGTATCGCCGCCCAGACCGCCAAACAGGCGATTCTGCAAAGACTGCGCCAGGCCGAACGCTCGAATGTGTTCGAAGAATACCGCGGCCGCGTGGGCGACATCGTCAACGGCAGCATTTTGCGCTTCGAGCGCAGCGACATCATCGTGGACCTTGGCCGCGCGGAAGCGCTGATGCCCGCCAAGGAGCGTATTTCCAGCGAAATCTACCAGGCGGGCGACCGCATCCGGGCCTATGTCATGGCGGTCCAAAACAACGACATGGGGCCAAGCGTGATCCTCTCCCGCGCGGCGCCCGAATTCGTGCGCCGGCTGTTCGAACTCGAAGTGGCCGAAATCGCCGACAAGACGGTCGAGATCAAATCCATCGCCCGCGAGCCCGGTTTTCGCACCAAGATCGCCGTCGCCTCGCGCGACGCCAAGGTGGACCCCGTCGGGGCCTGCGTCGGCATGCGCGGCATCCGGGTCAAGAACATCGTGCGCGAACTGAATGGCGAGAAGGTGGACATCGTCCGCTGGAGCGAGGATATCAAGACTTACATCGGCAACGCGCTGGCCCCCGCCAAACTGCTCAAGATCGAGATTGACCCCGAAATTCCCGGCGTCGTGCATATCACCGCCGACGCGGAACATCTTTCGCTGGCGATCGGCAGGCGCGGTCAAAATGTGCGCCTGACTTCCAAGTTGCTCGGTTGGAAAGTGGACATTCAACGCGACGAGGGCGACGTCACCTTCGTGGAGAAAGTCGCGCGCGCCGTGGACAGCCTGGCGGCGATCCCTGGCATCAGCCACGAAAACGCCCAGAAACTGGTCGAGGCGGGCTTCCTGAACATCGAGGGAATTCTTGCCGCCGATCTCAACGATCTCGAGGAACTTGGTTTCGACGCCGCCACGGCCAAGAATCTTTACGAGGCGGCCGCGGCCGCCCAACAGCAAAACGAGTCGGCCGCGCTCGAATCCGAGCCGGGCGCGCCCGAATAAGGCGGCATGAGAGTCTACGAATTAGCTAAAGAACTGGGCGTCACAACGGAGTCGCTACAGGAGCGCCTGCGCGCGCTGGGCGGCGCGGTTGGAACGCGATTCAGCGAGGTCGCCCCCGAGATCGTGGCGCAATTGCGTTCTCCCACAGCCGCGGCGATTCCGCCCGCGCCCAAGCCGGCAGCCGTCGCTGTAACACCCGTCCCGAAGGCCGCCGCGGCCCGCCGTCCCGCGGTCCACAAGGCCGCGCCGGCGCCGGCCGCCAAGCCGCATGCCGCGCCGACTACCCCGCCGGCGCCTGTCGCGTCCGTCCCGGAGGCCGCTGCGGTCCAGAAAAAAGAGGCCGACACCGTTCCCGCCGCGGCGGAAGAGGGCGCGCCAACCTCGGCCGGCAAGGTGATCACGCTCAAAGGACCGGTCGTCGTCCGCGAATTGGCCGTGCTGCTGGGCGTGCGTCCCAATCAAATCATCGCCGAGTTGATGCGGCTCAACGTGCTGGCTTCGATCAACGAGTGCATCGAAATCAAGGACGCCGCGCGGGTCGCCGAAAAACACGGCTTTGCCGTCGAGAAGGAAAAGAAGCGCGAGCACAAACCACTGGCGCCCAAGCCGGAAAAGGCGGCGGCCAAGCCCCATGCCGACGCCGAGGAATTCAAGCCGCGCCCGCCGATCGCGACCATTCTGGGACACGTTGACCACGGCAAGACTTCGCTGCTCGATTATATCCGCAAGACCGCCGTGACCAAGGGCGAATCGGGCGGCATCACGCAGCATATCGGCGCTTACACGGCCTACATCAACGGCAAGATGATCACCTTCCTCGACACCCCGGGACACGAGGCCTTCACGGCCATGCGTTCCCGCGGCGCGCAGTTGACGGACATACCCATCATCGTCGTCGCCGCCGACGACGGGCTGATGCCCCAGACGCGCGAGGCCATCAAGCACGCCGAGGCCGCCAAGGCGCCCATCATGGTGGCCATCAACAAGATCGACCTGCCGGGCGCCAACGTCGAGAAGGTCAAGCAACAGCTGGCCGGCATCGGACTCAGTCCCGAGGATTGGGGCGGCACAACCATCGTCTGCCCCGTCAGCGCGGTCACCGGCGAGGGCGTGGACCACCTGCTGGAAATGATCCTGCTGCAGGCCGAGGTTCTGGAACTCAAGGCCAAGCCCGGCGCGCGCGCCCAGGGCTATGTCGTCGAAGCCCAGTTGGAACCCGGCATGGGCCCCACCGCCACCATGCTGGTGAAAAACGGCACACTGCACATCGGGGAAACCATTTTGGTCGGCGCCTGCTGCGGCCGCGTCCGCGCGCTGATAGACGACCATGGCAAGCGCGTCAAGTCGGCCGGCCCTTCCATGCCCGTCAAGGTGCTGGGTTTGGACGGCGTGCCGGAAGCCGGCGCCGAATTTTCCGTCTGCAAGAACGATCGCGAAGCGCGTGAACGCGCCGCGGAACGCGCGCAAACGGACAAACAGGCCCAGTTCCGCGCTCCGCCCCAGCGGGCCTCGCTGGAGACCCTCTTCCAGAAGATCAAGGACAGCGAACAGGTCGAACTCAACATCGTGCTCAAGACCGACGTGCATGGGTCGGCCGAGGCCATCGAACACGCGCTCAAGGAGATCAAGAGCCAGAAGGTCAAGCTCAACATCCTCTTCAGCGGCGTCGGCGCGATCACCTCTAACGATGTTCTGCTCTGCAGCGCCTCCGACGGCATCGTGCTTGGCTTTCATGTCGGCGTGGACGAAACCGCCGCGCGCCTGGCCAAGAAGGAAGGCGTGCAAATCCGCCTGCACCGCATCATTTACGAACTGCTCGACCAGGTGCGGGAGGTTATGGCCGGCATGCTGCCGCCGATCCTGAAGGAGAAACTGCTCGGCCAGGCGATCGTCAAACAGGTCTTCGAGATCACCAAGAGCGGCGTCGTGGCCGGGTGCGCGGTCACCAGCGGCCTGGTGACACCGCGTCTCAACGTGCGCGTCAAGCGCGAGGACGCCGTGCTCTACGAGGGCACGATCAATTCGCTGCGCCACTTCCAGAACGAAGTCTCCGAGGTGCGCGAAGGGCAGGAATGCGGCATCCGCCTCGACAACTTCGCGGATTTCAAGCCCGGCGATAAGTTCGAATTTTACGAGGTCGAGAAGATCGCCCAGACGCTCTGAGCGGTCCCGCGCTCCGCCATGAAAGCCGACCGTCTGACGCGCGTCAACGAGCTGCTGCGCCGCGAAATCGGCCTGCAGCTTTTCCGCGCGCTGGACTCTTCCCTGGTGGACCTTTCGGCCATCACCGTCACGCATGTCATGATCGGTTCCGACCTGCACAACGCGCGCGTGCTGGTCTCGATCCGCGGCGCTCCCGAAGTCCAGAACCAGACCCTTTATCACCTGCGCCACCGCCACAGCGAGATTCAGCGCCTGGTCGCCGAACATGTGGTGCTCAAGTACACCCCGCGTCTGCATTTTTTCCTCGACGACTCGCTGCGCGAGGGTGATCGCGTGCTGGATATTTTGAACGATATGGAGGGGACCGCGCCCGCCGCGCCGCCAAATCAATAGATCGAAGATTTGACGCCAAGGCGCTAAGGCGCAAAGCAAACGGGATAAATTGAGTTAACTAAAAAATGTATTTTTCGCGCCTTTGCGTCTCTGCGTCAATGAATTGCTTTTACGGCTTTGCAGCATTTTATAGGTTATTGGTTAACAGCGCCTTAACGTCCCAACTCCGTCTGGAGCATTCGTAATGCCACCTTCCAACTTCACACCGCGCAACGATCCCTTCGACGGCTTCCTGATGGTGGACAAGCCCGCCGGCCTGACCTCGCACGATGTCGTGGACCAGGTTCGCCGCCACTTCAACTTTCGCAAAGTCGGCCACGGCGGCACTCTCGATCCCCAAGCCACCGGCTTGCTGGTGCTGCTGCTCGGCCGCGGCACCCGCGCCTCGGATTACCTGATGACCGCCGACAAGACCTACGAGGGCACGCTGCGCCTTGGTATCACGACGGACTCCCAGGACGCCGACGGCAAGATCGTCGCTCAGGCCGACCCCTCCGCCGTCACCCCCGCGCAACTGGAGACGGCCATGCGAAAATATACCGGCGACTTCTACCAGACGCCTCCCATGGTTTCCGCCATCAAGCAAAACGGCGTGCCGCTCTATAAACTCGCCCGCTGCGGCGAGGAAGTGCCGCGCGAGCCGCGCCTGGTCCACGTTTACGAATTCCGCCTGCTAGAGGTCGCCCTGCCCAGCGCCAGTTTCGTCCTGCGTTGCACCAAGGGCACCTACGTGCGCACCGTCTGCCACGACGTCGGACAGGACCTCGGCTGCGGCGCCCATCTGGCCGGCCTGCGGCGCACCGTCGTCGGCCCCTTCACGATCGCCCAGACCAAACCGCTCGCCGCCCTGCTGGCCATGAACACCGCCGAACTGCTGAACTCCGTGATCCTGCTGCACGACCTGCCCTCGCTGCGCCCCGCGTCCCAACCCGCCTGATTCTGACTGCGAAACGAGGGCTTGCCGCGCGCCCGCGTAAATTCAGTCCTCACGCGGAGGCGCGGTATTGGACAGCCCTGTCCGCGACTCTATCTTGTTTTCCTCCGCGTCTCCGCGCCTCCGCGTGAGATAATCTTTCTTCTCCCAATGTCACGGTTGTGGCGTGGATTTCCCGTCGCCCCCAGCCGCTGAGGCTTCTTCTCCAAATCGCTATCGGGATCGAAATCGGGATCGCCTTATGCCTCGCACTGGCCGCAGGTCACTGTGCCTTCCCGCATCTGGTATCCCCGCCCGCCCAGTCTGCTGAGCATCGCCGCCCCGCGGTCGAGTTCCGTCTTGCGGTTCCGGCTCTCGTTTTCCTCCACGGCCTCGCCGATCCCGATGAGCAGATTGGCGGGGTTTGCCGCCAACGCCTCGTGGATCCCGGTGGGCGGAATGGCTGGTTTTGAACCGCCAGCCTTCTCTAATCGGATGTGTCGTCCGACGGTCTCCCGGTCTAGGTCCAGTTCCCTGGCAATACGCCGCCGGGACCATCCCCGCCCATAAAGTGTAACAATCGTGCCTCTTTCAGCCATCTTGATCTGGTTCGCCATCGCCGAATGTCCCCCCTTTGTTCGGAACATCCTACGTGGTAAACCACCTCCTCAAGGTGGCTGGTTTTCATCTGCCCTTCACTGGCTGGTTTTGACTGCCCGCCGACACCCGAGCGTACCACGCCTTGTATCCGCTTCCTGTTCGTCACCCCGCACCTTCGGGTTGCGCTTCTTTCAGACCCGGCCTCGCGGCCGCAGCCCTTGCGTTTCCCCTCGTCCTTCGGTTCCGCGTTTACCTGGACAGAGGTCTTTCACCTCCTAGTCGCCGAGCATGCCCGGCACACAAACGAGAAAGCGGAGGCGCGGTATTCCGTCGCCTCCCGCGCATGGTTCGCCAGTTATGCCGTCTTGCGTTGTCGTACGGGTTTTGCTGGAAAAGTCACAAGGCGTTCTGGATGCGCATTCTCATGCTTTCGCAAATCCTTTGCCAGAGTTTGAATATTGAAGCCAAACTGTCTCGCATATTCGTGGCGAATGGTCCGGATATCCTCAACAATCGGGTCATTGTGCATGGTTAGACCTCCATCAGTTCTTCCGGTGTACAGATTACAGGGCAATCGAAGCCGCTATCGTTC
The DNA here is from genome assembly GCA_025360745.1 of bacterium. Lineage (GTDB taxonomy): Bacteria > Verrucomicrobiota > Kiritimatiellia > CAIKKV01 > CAIYGI01 > CAIYGI01. Next base: position 3,001 of record JANYBP010000085.1, on the reverse strand, counting down.
ACAAGGGTTTCGACTTGGTGGCGTCGGACCGCGTTGGCGATGTGCGTGCAGTTCCACGTCAGCAAGAAATCCATGCCGTTCATCGCCGCAATGGCGACATGAAGCGCATCCGCCCCTGATTCTTTCGGAACGACGCCTGCTTCGACCATGCGCTCCGCAAGCAAGACGGCCTCCCCGGTTGTCTGTAGCAGGGGCATGGATTGGATCAGGGCTACGCGCTTGCGCGCCGCTACAGGATCGCCGCGTTCCGCTTCTTGCAACACAAGTTCGGAAACGAAAAGTTCGAATGCAGGCGCACGATTGTCCCACCAGTCCCGTGTGACCTGTTGATGCGCCGCGACCACCATGTCCCGGCTGGGGCGGCCGGTCAGGTAGCTCACCACCGTGGTCTCGATGTACACGCGTTGCTTCATGCGCAGGATTGTACCAGAATCATCTGCACAGGCAATTTAACCGTCCGACCTCTTGGATGTTTAAATCCCGTCATTCTGTTTGGCGAACGGCCCGCAGCAGTGGCGGCGGAGCCGTACGCTGAATTTGCTTGTTGGACAGACCTTCATTCTGACCATTCTACAACGATGTCCTTGATCGCGTCGGTGTTATACGCTGTAACGACAGCATGAACGTGTTTTCCGCCTGTGCCCGAAGACATGTTCAGAGACTTCAAGTGGAACTTGTAGCCAACGCCCATTTGGGCGGCTGCCTTCTGCTTGACTTGATCTGCTGTTGCACCACCCATGAGCAGGCCGAGGAAGACAATAAGGAACAATGGAATGCAGCCGCCGATCCAAAATCCTCTGGCGGGGCTACGCCAGAAGGATGTGTAATCGAGTTGATCTTCGTCCATTGCCTCACGAACAACGGCAGAAGTCGGGTTGCGGTAGATCCAGACGAGAACCGCCATGAGGACAGGAACGAAGACGATGCCGGCGACTGCGCTTGCAGTCGCAAGGCGGATGTATGCAACAAGGAGGTCGAACGGGAAGAGAAAAGGCATAACGATAAGCGCGCCGGTGAAACCGGCGATGAAGAAAGCCATGAACCACGAGATTATCCGGGCAGCCTTCAGGCTACCCCGGAGAAGAAACACCCCCGCGACGACGGAAAAGATATTGAAACTGGAAGAGTAGCTCATCCCGCTGGCGATGCAGTAGATCATGAAACCGATGTCGATCAAGCCTCCCGCGATGAGAACCCAGCCGACCTTGCGAAGAACTGTGCGGTAGTCTTTCATTACTTCTCCTGTCATCGCGGTAGGGACACCCGTTGCCGGGTGCCCCCCGCACAGATCCCGGCGTGCAGTTTTCCCGCACCGGGCTCTTCACTGTGTTCTTTCGCTACTTCCGCACGAGGCGGATCAACAGAATGCAAACCGTCGTTTCACCGCCGGTTCGACGATGCGTGGCTTCGGTATTTTACGCCCCGCACGTCCGATGCTGAACCCGAGGAACGACCGCTCGCGCGGCCGCGCCACGGCGCTCTTGGCCTCGTTCACCTTCAGTTTGCTGACTGGTCATGCCTTCCTGCCTCGTACTCGCCCGCTCCACAGTTCGGGCTTTCAGTGGGACCTTTTGCGGCTTGGCCTATCCGTTCTTTCCGCCTTTCGGCCTTGGAGTGTGCCTCACGAGCCTTCCTGATCGCGTCACCTAACTATGCCCTCGGCTGACTCCTGCGTCCCGTTCGGCTTCGGTCTCCCGGGGTAAGCCCAGGCGACTGTCGGTGCATAAGCGGCGGATTTATAAAGCACGCCCCACTTGCGGATGGAGGACTTCGAGGTCACGTGCCCCCTCGTCCCGAGCGTACCACACCTTGTATCCGCTTCCTGTTCGTCGCCCCGCACCTTCGGGTTGCGCTTCTTTCAGACCCGGCCTCGCGGCCGCAGCCCTTGCGTTTCCCCTCGTCCTTCAGTTCCGCGTTTACCTGGACAGAGGTCTTTCACCTCCTAGTCGCCGAGCGTTCGGCGTCATGGTGGCGAGTTTGCGAACCTACCATGCACGCTGTGGCTCGGCCGGTTCATTGTGTCTTCTGAGGATGACGTCTTGGCAAGGAGCACAAGAGACCGATCCCAATTATCCCAAAGAGGCCCAAGACACCAAGCCAGCGTGAGTATCCCATGCTTCTTGCGAATCTGGCAGAACCCACCGCCGACATGATTCCACCGCCAAGGGCGAGCGACACTCGTATCGTTTGAAATGCTTCTGCATCCGCCTGTTTCGCGAAAATGCACGCGACTTGAATCAAGAAACCGATGATGACAAGAACCTTGGTGAGCAAACTCACTTCCTCTAGCGGAGCATGAGGCCGCAACATCGGGTCGGGGGTGATGCCGGATAGGGGCGGCGGCACAGGAACACTGTCCCTTGATTCGATTTCCCCATTGACCAGAGCAAAGCGTGCAGGGAGAGTCGTACGGTTGAGCGAGTCCCTGATCGAGATCAAGTCCTCGTAGGTCTGCTTCTTCAGGTAAGCAGCATATTCCGCATCTTCCATATATCTCCGAGTCCCAACAGTCTTATTAACCCCACCTCGCTCAAGCCCAACCCCACACGAATGAAGAAAACGCTACCGCTCAACTCGGCAACCGTCAATCACTTAAAATGCTTTCCGATACAGGTGCGGTGTCAACCGGCCTGCGGCCAGCCAATCGCAACCCCTCCCACCTCACCACATCGTCCATCCAGTCCATCTCGTCCACTTCGTCCACAATCCCGCGCGTCCACGCGGCAAGCACAGGCAACCATTTTCACCTCATCGCCCGCTCCCGGTCGAACCGCCCAGCCTGGAGGAGACCGCGCAACGCTACATCGCCTTCCACCGCGGCACGCGACAATTGGACCCCGCCGACGCCTCCACGTTAGTCTCAATGCCCTTCGGTAATTCCCGCTGACAGCAGGCTACTCCAGTGCATCGTTCTTGAGAAGATACATGTTCAAGGCGGTCATTTCTTCGATGATGGCGAGCAGGTTTTTGTAGTTTGTAGACAAGCGGCGCGCCACGGGTT
>JANYBP010000075.1 GCA_025360745.1 bacterium | reverse complement strand
AAGGGACTTCCATGGCAGGTTATTGCGTATTCATTCTGCGAGTAATTCTCAGCCCGACCATCCAACTGTCCAACCGCCCGCCCGTCCAACTGCTCGACCTCAGACCTCAGACCTCAGATTGATGACCATCATGAATGATGGCGCATTTTAGTTTGACTAATAATAACAACGGCATATATTGGTCAACATGATCCATCGCACACTCAGCAAGATCGCCTTCTCCGGGGACTGGGGCCGCCAGATGCGGTTCATCAGTGGTCCCCGGCAATGCGGCAAGACGACCCTGGCCCGCGCGCAATTGCGGACTACCGGTTGCGAAGGGCTCTACTATCTTTGGGATCTTAGGAGTATTCGTCAACTGTACAAGACGGACGAACTGTTCTTTACGGCCGACTTTCCGGCTTCTGTCGCGGAACCATGGGTTTGCATGGATGAGATTCACAAAATGCCGCAGTGGAAGAACATCCTCAAGGGGTTCTTCGACAGTCTATCCGATCGTTGCCGGTTGATGGTCCCCGGATCGGCCAAACTGGATATTCTGCGGCGGACAGGAGACAGTCTGGCGGGTCGCTACTTCACTTTCCATCTTCTACCCGTCACACTGGCCGAATTCACAGGGAACCCCTCGTCGCCCGCCGTCTGTCCGGATTCGGCCGGGGAATACCTGGCGATGCGAATGGATTCAAGGCCGGCGAAAACAGCGGCATTAGACCAGTTACTGAAGTTCAGCGGTTTTCCAGAGCCGCTTTTAAACGCCCGAACCACGTTTCATCGCAAATGGGCCGGAGATTACATCGACACCGTCATCCGCGAGGACATCGGCACGCTCACCAGGATCATCGATCGCGAACATCTGCACGATCTTTATCATCTGCTTCCCGAAATGGTTGGGAGTCCGTTATCCGTCGCCTCGCTGGCCGGACACCTGCAAGTCAGTCCCGTGACGGTTAAGAATTATCTGCGACGACTGGACGATTTTTACCTGACATTCTCCCTGCGACCATTCTCTCGCAACATCAAACGCTCTCTGCTCAAGGCGCCAAAATTCTACTTGCACGACTGGACCAGGATTGCCGAACCAGCGCATAGTTTCGAAAACTATGTCGCATGTGAATTGCTGGCCAGGGCCAGCTTTTGGACCGACAGTACCGGGCGGAAGTTCGACCTTTACTATGTTCGAAACAAACAGAAGGAAGAGACCGATTTTTTGATGACCCGCGAGAACGTCCCCTGGCTGTTGGTAGAGGCCAAAATGTCAGATCAACCGCTGGAGAAGCATCACCTGGCAACAGCAGAAACACTCGGGAAGATTCCGGTGGTACAGGTCTGCCGACAGAATGATGTCGCGCTTGTGCAACGGGAGGGCGTCTTCCGGCTATCCGCCAATCGAATGTTCGCATAGGTCCGTCAGATGACAGCGGCGCCATTACCGAAGCGACAAGTTGCGATTTTACAGCCCCTTTAACTCTTGCATGGCAGATTATTTCGTATTCATTCTGGATTCTGAATTCTGACTCCGGAATACCTGGTTTTTGTACGTCCAATTCTGACCGTCACCACTCACCACTTGGAGTCCCATATGTTCAAAGCTAAAACGCTTCTCATAACAGGCGGCACCGGTTCCTTCGGCAACGCCGTGTTGCGTCGCTTCTTGCAGACCGATATCGCCCAGATTCGCATCTTTTCGCGCGACGAGAAGAAGCAGGACGACATGCGGCACCATTACCGCAGCGACAAACTACGCTTTTACATCGGTGACGTGCGAAATACCGACGGCCTGCGGGATGCGCTCGATGGCGTGGACTATGTATTCAATGCCGCCGCCCTCAAGCAGGTGCCATCCTGCGAGTTCTATCCCATGGAGGCGGTGCGGACCAATGTGATTGGTACGGACAACGTGCTGACCGCCGCCATGGCGTGCGGCGTCAAGAACGTGGTCGTGCTGAGCACCGACAAGGCCGCCTACCCCATTAATGCCATGGGCATGTCGAAGGCATTGATGGAAAAGGTCGCCATCGCGCGCTCACGTGTCGCCGCCGAACGCGGTTGCACTTTCTGTGTGACCCGCTATGGCAACGTCATGGCTTCGCGCGGTTCGGTGATCCCGCTTTTCCTGGACCAGATCCGTGCCGGGCGTCCGCTGACCGTGACCGATCCGGAGATGACCCGCTTCATGATGTCGCTGGACGACGCCGTGGACCTGGTGCTCTACGCCTTCCAGCATGGCAAGCCGGGCGATCTGTTCGTTCAAAAGGCGCCCGCCGCCACCATCGGCACGCTCGCGGAGGCAATGAAGCGCGTTTTCAAGGCCGCAAACCCTGTGCAGGTGATCGGCACCCGCCACGGCGAGAAGCTCTACGAGACGCTGCTCACCCGCGAAGAACGCGCGCGGGCCGCGGATCTGGGCCAATATTTTCGCGTCGCCGCCGACAACCGGGACCTGAACTACGCCAAGTTTTACTCGGAGGGCGAAGCCCAGGTCAGTTCCTCGGAGGACTACAACTCGCACAACACCAGACGGCTGGATGTGGATGAGATGGTGGAGTTGCTGCGCGGACTGCCGTTTGTGAAAGAAGAGTCGAAGGCGAACATCGAACATTCAACATTCAACGCCAAACGTTGAACTATTATTAAGCACAGCCGATACTCGCGCAGAGGCGCGGAGGCGCAGAGGATGACGGAAAATGAAATCGGGACGATCACGCTCGCGGCGGCAATTGCCGTTCACCGTGAACTGGGTCCAGGACTGTTGGAATCTGTGTACGAAGTAATCCTTGCCCGCGAACTTATCGATCGCGGCCTGACGGTCGAACGCCAAGCGCCGGTATCGATCGTCTACAAGGGGATCCGATTCGATGAAGGTTTCCGGGCGGACATAATCGTCGCCGGGAAAGTAATTCTGGAACTGAAGTCGGTAGAGCGGGTGACGGCAGCTCACAAAAAGCAAGTGCAAACCTACCTGCGACTGACCGGTTGCAAACTGGGATATTTACTGAATTTTGGCGAAAGCGTAATGAAGACCGGTATCACCAGGTGTGTTAATGGTCTCGAAGAACCACCCCTCTGCGTCTCTGCGTCTCTGCGGGAGAATATTCAATCGTGAAGAAAATCTTAATCACCGGTTCAAACGGCTTTGTCGGCGGCAATCTTTGCTCGGCCTTGGCGCTCCGCGAAGGGATCGAGTTGTTCCGCTACGATCTGGACGGCACTCCCGAGGAACTTAACAAGGCTTTGGCGGTCGTTGACGTCATTTTTCACCTGGCCGGAGTAAACCGGCCGCAGAAGATCGAGGACTTTAAAACAGGCAATGCCGATTTCACGGAAAGCCTTTGTTCCACGCTCCTGGCCATGAGCCGCTCCCCACTCATCGTCCTTTCATCCTCCATCCAGGCCGAACTCGACAATCCTTACGGCATCAGCAAACGCCAGGCAGAAATTGCCGTCAATAACTACGCCACCAAATGCGCCGCTCTCCTCCCCACTCACCACTCACCACTCACCACTCACCACTTCGCCTCCATTTACCGCCTGCCCAATGTTTTTGGCAAGGGCTGTAGGCCCAACTACAACTCGGCCGTGGCCACATTTTGCCACAATCTGGCGCGTGACCTGGAAATCAAGATCAACGATCCGTCGGTCGAAATGAAACTGGTCTATATTGACGATGTCGTTGATGAGTTCATGCGGGCCTTGGAAAGAAGCCCGACGCGCCAGGGTGACTATTGCGTGGCGCCCATCGTGCATCAGGTCAAGCTGGGAAGAATCGCGGAGTTGCTGCAGGCGTTCAAACGCAGCCGCGCGGATCTGCTGATTCCCGACCAGGCCGCTGACTTCACGAAAAAGCTCTACGCGACCTATCTTTCCTATCTGCCGACGGACAAATTCAGCTATCCCTTGAAAATGAACGTCGATACGCGCGGCAGTTTCACGGAATTTATCAAGACGCCCGAGCGCGGGCAGGTTTCGATCAATATTTCCAAACCCAACATTACCAAGGGCAACCATTGGCATCGGACCAAGAACGAGAAGTTTTTGGTCGTCAGCGGACGGGGAGTAATCAGGTTCAGGAAAGTGAACAGTGGAACGCAAATGCGAACGTCGAACATCGAACAGTTTGAAGTTGACCCGTTGAATGTTGAACGTTCGATGTTGAATGTTCGATGTTCGTGTTGTGAAGCTGGGGTTATCGAATACTTTGTATCCGGCGAAAAGCTGGAGGTGGTCGACATTCCGCCCGGTTACACCCATAACATTGAAAACCTCGGCGACACGGACATGGTGACGGTCATGTGGGCCAGCGAGGCGTTCGATCCGCAGAAACCGGATACCTTTATGGAAATCGTGTAGCAGGGAGCAAAGAGCGGGGAGCACGGAGCGGGGAGCGGGGAGCATCTAATGAGTTCGTTTCGCTTTCATGATCTTGAAATCTGGAAGAGAGGCGCTGTTCTAAATCGTTCATGCTTCGCGCTTGCAGATCAACTTGAAAACAGACGACTATTTAGATTTGCCGAACAATTAAGGGCTGCCGCTCTCAGCATTACAAACAACATTGCCGAAGGCTCCGGAAGCACGTCAAATGCAGAATTTTGCAGTTTTTTAAATTACTCGCGCAGGTCTATTTTCGAAACCGCGAATATTCTGTTGCTTCTGGCAGAAAACGACTATCTTCAAAAACCAATGACCGAGCCACTTCTCAAAGAATTGGAAGAAATCAGTCGTATGATTACCTCTTTTAAAAGGACGCTCAAATCATGAAAACCACTCCCCGCTCCACGCTCCAAGCTCCACGCTCCACGCTTAAAGTCACGACCATCGTCGGCACCCGCCCTGAAATCATCCGGCTCTCTCGCGTCATGGCGGCTCTGGACCGTACCGTTGAGCACATCGTCGTCCACACAGGGCAAAATTACGACTACGAATTGAACCAGGTCTTCTTCGACGAGCTCGATATCCGCAAGCCGGATCACTTCCTCGGCGCAGCCGCGGCGAGCGCCGCGGAGACGGTCGGAAACATCATCGCAAAGGTGGACGCCCTGCTCGGCAAGGTCAAGCCGGACGCGCTGCTGGTGCTGGGCGACACCAACTCCTGTCTGGCCGCCTACCCGGCCAAGCGCCGCAAAATCCCGGTCTTCCACATGGAGGCTGGCAACCGCTGCTTCGATCAGCGCGTGCCCGAGGAGATCAACCGCAAGATCGTGGACCACATCAGCGACATCAACATGCCCTACAGCAGCATATCCCGCGAATACCTGCTCCGCGAAGGGCTGCCGCCGGACCGAATCGTCAAGACAGGCAGCCCCATGTTCGAGGTCTTGCACCATTACATGCCGAAGATTCAGAAGTCGGATGTGCTTGAGCGCCTTGCACTGGTGAGTAGTGAGTTGGGAGTGGTGAGTAGTGAGTCGATGTCCACGGATCATGCGCAGCGCACGAATTTGTCCACTTCCCACTCCCCACTCACCACTCACCACTCACCACTCACAACTCACCACTCACCACCCACCACTCCCTACTTCCTCGTCAGCGCCCATCGCGAGGAGAACATCGACGACCCGGTGCAGTTCGGGAAATTGATCGAAGTATTGAACGGTCTTGCAAAAACATACAAGAACAGGGTGATTGTCACCACGCATCCTCGCACACGCAAGCGGATCGAGACCGGAGGGGTCGCGCTCGATGCCCGCGTGGAGTTACACAAGCCCTTTGGGTTTTTGGATTACGTCAAACTCCAGCTCAACGCGCAGGCGGTGCTGTCCGACAGCGGCACGATCACCGAGGAGTCGTCCATCCTGAACTTCCCCGCGCTCAACATCCGCAACGCCCACGAACGTCCCGAAGGCATGGAAGAAGGCGCCGTGATGATGGTTGGGCTGGAGTGGCAGCGCATCCTCGAAGCCCTGGTAGTTCTCAAGACACAGCCGCGCGTTGATGAGCGCCTGCTCAGGCCAGTGGCCGATTACGATGTCCCAAACGTTTCGGAGAAGGTGCTTCGGATCATTCTGAGTTATACGGATTATGTAAACCGGGTTGTTTGGCAAAAGCAGTCGTAGCAGCCAGCCATGGATTCATATTTGAGACCGTTTCCCGCCATAATTCAATCGCCTAATCCAGTTCTTAAGATTGACGCGCTCTGGTTATCACAATGCGATTCATCAAAAACGCATTAACATCCCCCTCGGCCCGCACTCTGGGTATTTTCGCGGGCGGCAATCTAATCGTGGCTGTAATCGGTGGCCTCGGCGGTCTGTTGCAAGCTCGCTGGATCGCGCCCGATGTTTTCGGCGAATTTCGTAAATATGGCATTTTGACCGCCTATTTGAATATCGGATTGATTCTTGTGCATGATGGTTTATCTCGGCAATTTCCTTTTTTAATTGGCAAACGGAACAAAGATGAAGCAATCAGGGTCGCAGCCTCCGCCAAATGGTGGTATTTATTGATGTCTTGGAGTTTTTCGCTCTTTTTTGCCGCTCTGTCACTGACAAGCATAATTAATGGCGATTATCGTGCGTTCGTCGGGTGGTTGGTTCAGATACCCTGTATTTGGGCTGCTGTCTACGGCGCCTATTTAGCGGTGATGTATCGGACGTCGTCTGATTTTAAACGTCTTTCATACAACAATATCATTGCAAGCGTTGCTGGTTTTGCTGCCCTCGGCCTCGTAAAAGCGTGGGGATATTGGGGCCTTGCCTCACGTCTTGCTTTTCAGAATATCGTCGGCTTATATATTAACCGGCGTCACGTACCCGTGAAGGTTAAAGCCGCGCTCGATATTCAACGCCTTGTGAATTTGGCGAAGATTTCCTTGCCTCTCTCAATCCCCGGCTATATCGGCACGTCCTGGCTGACTGCGTCAATAAGTTATTTCGTTCTAAAATACTGCGGTCAGTCTGGACTCGGCATTTTCGGAGTGGCGTCCACTTTTTTGGCAATGTCCATGACTTTTACTGCTGCATTGCATCAAATGTTCACCACAAGACTCACCCACAGATTTGGAGAAGACGAGAATGTCTTCTCATGCCTTAAATATGCAATAACACCGACACTATTGAGCGTTGGCATCGCAACTGTTTTGGCGGTGGGGATGTGTCTTGTAATCGGACCTCTTATCCACATCCTGTTGCCACGATATACTGATGCAATTCCAGTAATCAGAATACTGTCCTTGTTTTTACCGCTTTCTGCAGCAGGACTACCTCTGATTGTTTTTCAGGCAGCGCTGTGGTACAAGACCATGATCGCATTGGCGTTAATCAGGGTTATTGTATGTTTGGCGGCAATTGCTATTTTCCCGAAAACGCTTTCCGCGATTGCAGCCTGCCTGATTCTCGGCGCCGCAAGTTCGCTGGTCGCCGGCTACTGCATATTGGAATGGAATCGATTAAAGACTTAGACACTGGTTCACCCACACCGGGTTAAATGGGCCCCGCGCAGGAATAGTTTATCCATGAACAACGTGAAAGAGCAAATCATGCATGCAAACAACATTGATGTTCCCGTGCTGCTTATTTTTTTTGCGCGGCCGGAGATTCTTCAAAAAGTATTCGAACAGATCAGAATAGCGCGACCCAGCAAACTTTTTTTGTATCAAGACGGTCCGCGCGAAAATCACCCCGACGATCCAGAGAAGATACGCAAATGCCGGGAAATAGTCGAAGACATCGATTGGAGCTGCGAAGTTCACAAGTTTTATCAACCACGCAATGTCGGTTGCGATCCATCTGAATTCATTGCGCAGAAGTGGGCCTTCGGCAAAGTCGATCGCTGCATAGTGCTGGAAGACGACGACGTTCCTTCCCAGAGCTTCTTTCCCTTTTGCAAAGAATTATTGGAACGGTATAAAGATGATGAACGCATCAACATGATCTGCGGGATGAATCATTTTGGCGTATCGGAGGGAAATCCCTACGACTATCTCTTTTCCTTAAGCGGCGCTATTTGCGGATGGGCATCATGGAAAAGGGTTGTTGACACATGGGAGGAGCATTACGATTTCCTCGACGATCAGCAGGCTTTAAAACTTTTAAGTAACATTCATCCTAAATGCCTCCGACTCGACAAAATTGTGCGGGCAGCTTTTCAACGTCGCCTTACGGGTGTTCCCTATTACGAGACGATATTTGGGGTAAGTCAGCTATTGAACTCGAGGCTCAACATAGTTCCAACGAAGAACATGATATCCAATATCGGATTAGGTGCGGACGCTGTTCACTGTTCTGATCCGCTCGATGTCCTGCCCAAAGGCGTTAGGCGTGTATTTTGCACAAAGACGTATGAGATCGATTTCCCCTTGAAGCATCCCAAGTATGTTGTATGCGACATGGAACACGTTAATGGCGTTTACCGCATCTTGGCCCACGGGCATTATTTCGTTCGGCGTTGGCGTGGCATTGAATCCCGCTTTCTGAAAGGTTTTAAATTACTTAGACGGTTTTTCCAAAAGAACTTATAGTCTTTTGTGGATAATAAGATCGAGTGACGCCGGGAGTGATTTGCAATGTGTTTAAGCAATGTCTTTTTAAGATTGCTCTATCGGTTTTACCCTGACTTTCTTCGCGGTTGGCTTTCGCGCTTTCAACCTGGCATTGTTGTCACCGCTACACCCATGTCTTTGGGAAAAAGGATTATATTCAAAGCTTCCGAAGGTGCTGAGATTAGGATTGGCCGGCATTTCAAAACGTGCCGCGATGTGGAGATCGTTGTTTATCCTGGAGGACGTTTAGAAATCGGCGATGACGTCTACATTGGACATTCTTCCGTTATTGCCTGTTCAGGCGTTATGCGAATTGGTAACGATACGCTGATTGCGGACATGGTAACGATCAGGGACAACGAACATGGTTTTGAGGCTGGAAAGTTTATCCGCAAGAGTGCGTTCGTCCAAAAGGACATATTGATTGGCTCTAACTGCTGGCTTTGTTCGAAGGTTACGATGACGGCCGGATCTGCCCTTGGCGACAACGTGATCGTCGGGGCGAATTCCGTCGTAACGAAGAAGTTCGGTTGCAACGTACTGTTGGGTGGCGTGCCAGCACATGTTCTGAGATCGACAGACTGCGGGCATGCCGTGGATGTTGCAAACAACAATGTCGGTTGAATTAGGACGGTGACGATTCATGAAAGGGGCATTATGCAGTGTTTAAAAAGGACATTTGTTGCAAATGCCAACAGGTTTTTCGTGCGCATGGGTTTGAAGTTGGTGCTCTAGCGTCCCATAGGGACATAGGGACGCCAAGGTTGAAACTGTTTAGGCTGAAGGCTGTTAGGTAGAACTGCGTACAATTAGCCTTCAGATGTCGTTAACGACTTGCCGCGAAATCAAACAGGAAAACAAGTATTTTTCAACAGTCTAACAGCCTTCAGCCTATCAACCTGCATCCTACGGGATGCTACTGATCCAAATGTGATGATTGGTATATTCATGGGAAAGCAATTCGATGGGCACTTGATTCCGATTGGAATACCGTGTTGTGCTTTGCACAGACCGATTGACTGGCATAAGAATACATTTCGCATGTTTCATCACCGCAGAATAGCGTGCCACCATAAATAGGCATTATTATAGAGTCCTGCTGATTAACTACCAGCCGATTAGTCGCCGTTACGCAACAGGCGTAACAATGGGCAACCTTTTCCGTGGCTGGCCGGCGGATAAACTGGCGCAGATATTTATCGATGACTCTGAACCAGACCGGGCCGTTTGTGCCAACTCGTTTCATTTGGGCTTGGAAGACTTACCGATGCCTATATGCCTGAGACCCTTTATTGCGCGCCATAAAGGGATCGTCATCAAGAGTCGAGCCGCCGGCGAAACCACCGCGGGGTATAGCGCGTTCGCCGGGCGACTGCGGGGTATGGTCCGAACTTTTGCGAAAAGATGTTTTTCTAGTTATGCGAAATTGGCTTCATTTGCGATTAGCCCGAGTTTGGACTCTTGGATTACGGCATTTGCACCCGAATTGATATATTCAAATCTGGAAAGTCCTTATGTAATCTCGCTCGTAACGCGCGTATCGCGAAAGTATGGTTTGAACGTGGCGCCGCATTTCATGGATGACTGGATTGCAGCTTCCTCGCGGCGTGAGGATGGGATATTGGGTCGATATGTGCGGTGGCGCGCAAGGAAACAGTCGTTGACCATATTGACGAAGGCGAAGGTGAGATTGGCGATTGGCGAGAAGATGGCTCTTGAATACAAGCGCCGGTATGGATATACATTCCACCCATTCATGAACTGCGTCGACTTGGACGCTCGTCCGGTAGTGAAGGTGCGCGCAGACACACAAAAATGTTTTCGGTTCGGTTGTGTTGGTGCATTGCACCTTGGCAGGGCCGATTCACTCCGACAAATCGGCTTTGCATTGGGGAACTTGCGGAAAGAGGGAATGGACACGGAAATCGTCATCTATCAGAACCAGAAAGGTCGTGGCGTTCCCCGCGATCTGCTTTCAGGAACGCTGATCCGTCTGTCCAGCGTTGAGGAAGACCAACTATTAGGAGGCGAGACTGCCCAACTTGACGCCTTTCTGCATCTGGATACGTTCGATCCAAACCAGGCTGCGTACTTTATTTATTCATTGTCGGCAAAAATCCCCTGGTGCCTGGCCGCAGGGCTCCCCGTGTTTGCCTATGGCCCTCCCAATATCGCAAGCATTCGTTATCTAACTGATCAACACTGCGCTCTTGTCATCACCGAACAGTCTCCCGAAGTCCTTGGTAGTGGATTGCGCCGGTTCATACAGGACAAGGATTTGCGCGCACAACTGGGGCACAAAGCAAGAAACGTGGCAGCTATGCATCACGATTCCAGCGCGGTGAAGGAACGTTTTCGTTGTGCTTTGGATAACGCTCTCCTGGCGAGTTAAGCAGGCATCACAATGCGCTTATTTGTCCTGTATCAGGGGGAAACCCTCGAAAGCCAGCCCGGTTACCACGACGGCTTCCAACGCTTGAAGGCGGAAGGAGTGCTGTCCGATTATCAGGCTATTCCCTACAGTGGGTTTGCTCGTATACACGGTTGGCCCGCTTTGTGGAACGAGGCAGAACGACTGGTACGGGCGGCCGGATCTGATACCGTATTTTTGCAGTTTTTTGAACCGCAGGGACACATTCCCGACCTTGCCATGGGAATTGCCCGTCTTCGTGCGTGTCCTGCATGTTTAACCATATTCACCAGTACGGGAGATGGGTATACCATGTGGCTTAAACCCATCCCAGACAGTTTTCGTATCGCATCACGATTGGCGGACTTAAACTTCATGACGCAAATTGGGAGACCGGCGCAGGAGTTGGCCAGACTGGGAACAAAGAATATCGTCTTGATGCCAAACGGCGCGTGCCAAAAGCGCTTTTCAGCGCCACTGGATCAAAACACTTATCTGCCGGAGTTCGATGTTGTTTTCGTTGGCAATAGTAAACGCAGTCGCATGGGGTTCAGTTCTTCGAGTTTGATTGGCTTTTGGCGGGATCGTCTGGTAAATAAACTGTCAAAGCGTTTCGGACGGAGGTTCGGCCTTTTCGGAAAGCGCTGGGAGGGAAATCGTTCATGGCAGGGACCTGTGCCTTATAATCAACAACATGAAGCCATGCGAAGATCCCGTGTTCTGATCGGCGGCCACCCCGGTATCCTCAATGACTACTATACATCCGACCGGACATTTATAGCGCTTGCATCAGGCATTCCGCTTGTGGATTATTGGGTTCCTGGGATTGAGTGTTTTTTTGGAAATGGCGCTGAATGGTGGCTGGGAAGAACTTTCGATCAGATGATAGCGCAAGTGGAGACGCTTTTGGAAAAGCCGCAAAAGGAACTTCTACAGATTGGGAATGCAGTCCGGCGCGAGGTTCTGGAGCATCATACGCAATACCATCGGTGCAAACTGATGGTTGAAATTGCATGTCGTTATCGAGAGACAAAATTGGCCGGTAAACAGCCAGAGCCCCCAGACTTGCCTTTTCTTAGATTTCCATTGGCGTCAGGAAGCATTGCGGGTCTTCCAATAATCAACTGGCAAGGATAGGATGCATGTGCGGGAATTTATAACAGTCCCACGATTATTGGAGAAGACCTGGGATGGTCAAACCTTGGTCGCCATAATTGAGTTCCGCAGTTTGCAAAGTTTCCTGTAGAGCATCATGAGCACAGCAATGCAAGTACGCGATCAGTCAACCATCAATAGGGCGGCAATATTTTTCACTGTCGTGGCCTTTATCAATCTTATGATTGCAACTCCGGGAGTGCTATTGCACTTTCGTTCGATTTATCATTTGTGTTTCTCGATCGGCCTGGTTGCCGTCCTTTTAAACAAACGCTCGATGAATATTTTGCGGAGCGCCTATTTTTTCCCCATCGCTGCCTGCCTTTTTGTCTATTGTTTGATGTATGCATTCAATTACGCCATTTTTCCGTCATGCCTGACTTTTGTACGCGGCAGCATGTTTTTTATTTTCGGCTTTGTTATTGCATCAAATCCACGTTGCTTTCGATGGTTGTTGCTGTTGTATTGTTTATTTTTGCTGTATATCGTTTTACTTATGCAAGGGGGCATAGATTCGATGCTGGAAGTATCCCAGACTCGTGTGGACTTTTGGATTAAAGCTGAACGTAATCTGGGAATGTCTGACAAACAAACCTTTTTCAAGGAAATCATAACCAATTTTGTTTGGCACATTAGTTATGCGACTCTTCTTGTCGCCGCCTTTTTGGACCAGTCGTCAAAGTTATGGCCGCGAATTGTCGTAGCGGCCGTTATGCTTGCCGCCTTGCTGTTTTGCACGGTCACCCTCTACACAACGCCAATCCTGGTCTTTTTGGCCGGACTTTTACTGCTGGGCATTTTTTACATGCGTTTTATGCGAAAGGCCCCTGGCAGGATATTCCGAACCGCCATAATGACGGTTCTGGCGGTTGGCATTGCCGGCTATATCGTCAGCCGTGTTCTAGGCAGTTTTTCTTCTACCGAAGGCATTGCGCGATCCATTCGATTCGCAACGATGGTAACTTTATCATCAGGCGACGACAGCACGCAAGACGTTTTGGACGAAACGACAAGCGGGCGTTCCTCACTGCTGGCGGCACCTATTTATTGCTTTGCCATGAACCCATTGATAGGGATCGGCGACACACATTTGGGAAGCGCCGATTTTTCCGGGCATTCCGCCGCGTTGGATTTGTTTGCTCGTTATGGGTTGTTAGGCGGAATGCCCGTTGTTATTCTGTTTATTTGTTGTCTGCGCATCACCCTTGCGGTCGCTCGCCTTGACGTCACGCAGCCGTGGACCATGGCGAGTTGCATGGCTTTTCTGACTATTTACTCGATATCTACTTTTTGGAACCCTATTTTCTTGACCGCTATAACTGAAATCCTGTTTTTCCTTGTCTTTGGCTACAGTTCTGGCCGCCACGCCATCCTTGCAAACTACAGGAAGGTCGATATAGGACGGGCTGCTTTAGACGCCACTCGCCGACACACTGGTGGCGTATCATGAAGAAAGTGCTTTATTTTCATCACGGGGGCGCTTTGGGTGGAGCGCCACTGAGCCTTTTTTATTTGCTGCAGGCTTTCCCCAAGGACCGATTTACAACTAGTGTTTGCTGCCTTCAGGATGGCGCTGTGGTGGACTATTTCAACGAACATGGAATTTTAACCTACGCCGATACCAGGCTTTCATGTTTTGGCCACGTCAATGGCGGGTGGTTTCCCTTAACAAACCTTAAGTCAATCGTCCGCATGTTCATTGCCCTGCTGCGTTTTCCCGTGTCCGTTTGGCGTACCATGCGTATTTTGGGCCGCGAAAAGCCAGACCTGGTTCACATAAATTCCTCTGTTCTTACCCCGCAGGCGGTTGCCTGCAAACTGGCCGGGGTACCGTTTGTATGGCATGTTCGCGAGGCCGCACACCCTGGTTATTTTGGTTTGCGGTTAACCGTTCTTCGCTGGATGTTTCGTCATCTCCCTGATCGCGTGATTTGTATTTGCAAGGCCAACGCCGACCGGCTTCATGTACCGCAGTCGAAGCGCAGGGTGATTAATGAAATTATTGATTTCGGACAATTCGACCGAACCCTCGACGGGAGCGCTCTCCGGCGTCATTTTCATATACCGGACGGAAAAAAGGTGGTGTTGTATTGTGGTGGAACCAGCAGCATCAAAGGGGGACACATTCTACCGTTGGCATTGGAGCGTCTAAAAACACTTTACCCAAATTATGTTTGTATTGTCAGCGGGCACATGACTCCCCCTGGATTATCGCCAAACCGTACGGCACAAATACTAAGCAATACGCAGTCTCCGCTTGCGAAAGCTTACTACGCATTCCATAAACTGGAAAAGGAAGGATTTGTTTTACTTACCGGCTTTCGTACGGACATTCAGAACCTGCTTGCCGCCAGCGATTGCCTTGTTTTTCCTTCCACCGCAGCCCATTTTGCCCGGCCGGTAATTGAAGCCGCCAGCATGGCCAAACCGGTGGTGGCCTCGCGTTTTCCTGAGTTGGAAGAAGTGGTTAAGGACGGGAAGACCGGCGTCCTGGTTCCCCCTGATAATGCTGAAACACTGGCGATCGCACTGGCTAACCTGCTGTCGGACGGCCAGCGCATGAGGGAGATGGGGGAGTGCGCATACAATGAAACTGTTTCACTCTTCAGCGCACACGCAAGGGCACGGGAAACTCTCGCTGTTTACGAAGAAGTGTTGGGGGTAAGTCTGCAGGAATCACGGGCCTCATGAAAATCCACTTCAACCAGCCGCCGGTCTGCCGGACATTGCGTATCGCCATGGTTGCCAACATCCGCCTGCCTGCAAATAATGCGGCAGCCCGCAGGGTGACTATTCTTGCTGGCGCCTTTGCGCGCTTGGGTCAGAAAGTAACGCTTTTTATGCCTTTCCCTAACCAGACTTTGGCGGCAGAGGATCTGGTAGACGGTGTGACCATGCAATGGGGGATGTATCCTGATCCGAAAACACAGTGGCTCAGTCGAAGCGGGCGCATATCCATGCGGAAGCACTTTGTCGCCCGCTTCTCATGGGCAAGGCAGATGTTAGCGGCCACTGTGCAGCACAAATATGACTGGCTCTACATATATGCGCCCAGTCCCGAGGGCGCGTTTCTGGCTTGCCTCGCGCGATTGGCGGGCCGGAAGGTGGCCGTAGAACAAGTGGATGGATTCTACTATACACGAGCGAGATTTTCGTTGATGCATTACGGCTACATTCACTTGTTGAGATTGTCGATGTGGATCGCAAAGTCCATGTCGTCGTTGGTGGTCATTATTAGTTCGACGTTGGCATCCCAATGCCGTGGCCGCTATACCTTGTTACGTGTGCCCGCTTTGGTGGATTGCGCGCGATTTGCCACCGGCGACCCCAAACGTATGCACCAGCGTCTGGCCTGGCGACAGGCGCGGTGGGTCGTATACACCGGCAGCCTGAGCGCTCATGCGGGTTTTCAATTTCTGATGGCGGCCATGGTGGAGGTCGTAAAGCATGTTCCCGATGCATATTTGGCGTTTGCTGGATATGCGGGCAACCTTGAGGGCACTCCGGGACAGATGATCGAGAAGCATGGCCTCCAAAACCACGCAGAGTACCTGGGGATGTTGAACTACCAGGATGTGGTTGATTTAATGGCTCTGGCTGATGTTTTGGTGATGCCCAAGGCATCGAGCGGACTTAATGAAATGGGTTTCCCGACTAAATTGGCCGAGTATCTGGCAGCCGGCAAACCAGTCGTGGCTACACGCATCAGCGATATTCCGGAATATATGACACATGGCAAAAACGCCTGCCTGTGCAATCCCGATGACGTGGCGGACTTGTCACGAACCATTGTTGGGGCACTCGAATCGGGTCCTGAAGAGCGCACTCGCGTGGGCAAAGCCGGCAGGGAACTCGCCTGCGATACATTTGATGTGACGTTGAACGCCGCTCGTATCCTCGACGCCATGTCTGGCTAGGACAAGAACATGACGGCCATCAGGTTGCTTAAGTTAATTGCGTGCCGCGGATTCATCCCCACATTAGGACTGGCCCTTGACGCACTGATGCGTCCAATGCTTTACCACTGCTTGAACAAGCAAACCTTTGTTCGCGTGATTGCATTTCTGCGGCTCAATTACTTTGTGCATATCGCCAAGCCAAGAACGTTCAATGAGTATATTCTGAATAAACAATTATTCCGCATAGACCCGAGGGCTAGCGTAATCGCAGACAAGTATTTGGTCAGAGCATATGTCGCGAATCTCGGACTCGGCCACCTTTTAAACGAACTTTATTACGCAACGGATGATCCTGAAACAATCGTGTTTGCAGATTTTCCGAAGCCTTACGTGCTCAAAGCCAATCATGGCAGCGGCATGATCCGAATTGTAACTGAACAGGATGCGGCGAGACCGTCTGAATTGCTGGCAATGTGCCGCAAATGGGTGAAGACTTCCTATAATATTTCCAGACATGCAACGGAGCGCCACTACGATTCGATTGCTCCGCGCATTATCATTGAACAACTCCTCAGAAATGAAGACCAGACCCCGCTGTTGGATTACAAATTTTATTGCTTTGGCGGCCATGTCGAGTTCATCAGCATAGTTGACAACACTCAGGGTATTCCCCTGGTTTCGGTCTATAACAGGACGTGGGCCAAACTTTCGTTTGGTTTATACAACACCCAATTGCAAACCTCACATTTCAAGCCGCCGGTTTTGGAGGAAATGATTGGCATTGCAGAAACACTAAGCGCAGGGTGGGATTTCTTGAGGGTTGACCTTTATTTGCTCAATCGACGGCAAATTGTATTTGGTGAATTAACTTTTTCACCGGGAGGCGGCATGATGCACTTTCGGCCTCCGAAATATGATTTTCTTTACGGCGAAAAGCTAATTCATGCGCGGAATCGCGTTTGCAAATGAAGCATCTCGTTATCAACGCTTCCAATCTTGCGCCAGTGGGCGGACTCACGGGCTTGTTGGGGTATCCGGGTGCATGGCGGAGTTGCGGCAGAATAGAACGGATCACCGTAATTGCCGGTCGGGAAGGAGTTGCGCGCGCGGTTCGACAACGTTTTCCCGACATTTCCCTGCTGCTTTACGCCCAAAACCAGTCCCCTGTGCGAAGATTCCTGACTGCCAACATGGCACTTGGACGGGTGATTTCACAACTCCACCCGGACGTTGTAATGTCCACCCAAAGCGGCATTCTTCATTGTCCAGCTCCGCAACTGGTGCATCACCGTAACCTCCACCGGTTTCGCTGCTGCATTATTGTAACTTATACGTGCAGCGAATCTCGATGTGGATCGCCAAATCGGCGGCGTCGCTGGTGCTCGTCATCACCACGACGCTGGCCGCCCAATGCCGGGGCCGCTATACCTCTTGCTGCGTGTCCCGGCCCTGGTGGACTGCGCGCGATTTGCCGCTGGCGACCCAAAACGCATGCAACGTCGCTTGGCGGAACACCAGGCGCGGTGGGTAGTATATACTGGCAGTTTGAGCCCGCATGCGGGCTTCCAATTCCTTATGGCCGCCATGGTCGAGGTGGCGAAACGCGTGCCCGATGCGCATCTGGCCTTTGCCGGATACGCGGGGAATCTTGAGGGCACCCCGGAGACAATGATCGAAAAGTACGGTCTTCGCAAATCTGCAACGTATCTGCAACGTATCTGGGCATGCTAAACTATCAAGAAGTGATCGATTTGATGGCGCTGGCCGACGTTTTAGTCATGCCCAAGGCGTCCAGCGGCCTTAATGAAATGGGCTTCCCGACCAAAGTTGTCGAATATCTGGCGTCCGGCAAACCTGTCGTGGCGACACGCATCAGCGATATTTCGGAGTATCTGACCCACGGCGAGAATGCCTATTTGTGCTCGCCGGGCGACGTCGCGGCCTTGGCGCAAACCATTATCGAAACTCTCACCGCGAGCCCTGCAACACGGGCCCGCATGGGTGATGCCGGACGGGCGCTTGCATGTGGTACTTTTGACGTGACCGTGAATGCCGCCCGGATTTTGGATGTCATGACAACCCGGGGTTAAGTTTTATTTCATTGCGATGCGAGTCAATATGATACGCGCTAGATATCGGTTGGCTGGCCTGCGGCCACTGCTGTCGTTGGTTCGAAATATCGGCGCCTGCGCACTCGGACCATGCCATGGCAAACTGAAAGTTCTGGTTTTTCACGATATTCCACCCGAGCATGTCGATCGGTTCAGCGAGCAGATCACGTACATTAGCAAAGCTTATCGCATATTGGATTACGCGGCATTTTGCCGAGAACTGGCCTCCGGATCCCGGGAACGACGACCAGGAATTCTGCTGACCTTCGACGACGGATTCGCATCCAATTTTCGCATGGCGGAAACCATCTTGAAGCCGTTGGGAATCAAAGCCGTTTTTTTTGTGGTGCCAAGTTTCATCGACTGTCGGACTCGGGACGAGCAGGTGGAATTCATCACCACCAAAATGTGCACTGGCCTGAAGGGAGCAACGATTCCAGATCATCTTCGACCCATGCAGTGGGACGAACTTCGCGCATTGCAATCGCAGGGCCATACCATCGGCGCGCACACGTGTACGCACGCACGACTGTCAGGGCTTGCTTCACGCGCGGAATTGGAAGCGGAAATCCTTGGTAGCGCAGCCGCGATCGAGGCTCGGCTGGAACAAAAAGTCGAGTCCTTTGCCTACCCGTTTGGAACCGCCGCCAGCGTCACGAGCGCGGCATTGTCGGTCGCAGCACAACGTTATTTTTACGTCTTTTCCGCCGTGCGCGGTAACAACCCACCCTCGGTTTCGCGATTGGCAATCCGACGCGAGGCAGTCTGGCTTGGCGATCCAAACGGGTACGTCGGATTCCTGGTGGAAGGCGGTCTATCGTTTCGCTATATAAAAGCCCGCCGCCAGTTGGATCGTATGGCTTCGCAAGTCACAACCGCACCACAGAATCCGGCACGACAGCCTCACGATTGAACGTACACATTTAAACGCGAATCACAGTCGACGTCTCGCATGGTCTTGCCGCACGCCTGCCAGCCTTATTTCAAAAACTTATCTTGGAATTTATTGCTATGGCAACCGTTAGAATTTCATTTCGCTGGGATTTGGACCGCGTCCAATGGAATCGGCATTTTGCTGCCGCGCCTAAGAGCAATCTGCTCCAGACATGGGCTTACGGAACCGCCAAGGCGGCCGTGGAAGGATGGATTCCACGGCGCGGAATCGTCCTCAAGGACGGAGTGGTGCTGGGTACGCTCGTCGTCCTCGAGAAACGCTGGTTCGGACTTTTTGGCCTGAACAGGATAAATCGAGGACCAATCTGGGTTGCGGCCGCGCCCGCGGACGTCGATCTGGACAACGTACTTGATGCCTTGCGACGCGAATTGGGTCTGCGTCACCAGAGGCTATTGATGATTGCGCCCAACTTGCCAGCGGACAAGGCAATATTGTCGCGCCTAACGGCGCGAGGGTTTCGAAAGCGTCACGCGCAACGCTGGAATTCCATGTGGATTGATTTGTCCGTCCCGGCGCCAAAACTCAGAGCCAGGCTCAAGGGCAAATGGCGCAACCAACTTTCCGGAGCGGAACGCAAAGGGGTCAGCCTGCATCTTAGCGAGGGGGAAGCGGAATTCGCCTGGATGCTGCAACGCAGCGTGGAATTGATGACCGAGCGATCCTTTAATGGTCCGAGCCCCGCCCTCCTAACGGCGCTCAGGTCCGCCAGCGATGACACTACAGGCATGGTTGTACTACAAGCGATGTTGGATCAACGACCCGTGGCCGGTATCGCGGTAACCTGGCATGGCAGCTCCAGCACCTACCTTTTGGGCTGGAACGGCGCGGAGGGACGCAAGGCCAATGCCAACAATTTCTTGTTGTGGCATGCCGTCGTCGAAATGCAGCGAAGAGGGATTCGCTGGTTTGACATGGGCGGCATAAACGAAGAAAAAGTTCCGGGCATCGCCGATTTCAAGCTGGGACTGAATGGCGACGAATATCGACTGGTCGGCGAGTACGTGTCCTGCTAAAGCCCGGGTGAATCACAATGTGCGGTTCAAATGCCTGCCGGACAAACTTTTGATTGCACGGCTTGCTGCGGAAAACAATCGGCGGGCGCATAAAGTCTCAGATGAATTTTGCCGATTTGCTCAAATCCGTCAAGTACCGTGGGTTTGTATACACCTTCGCCTTGGGGGTCGACGTGCTGACACGACCGGTGGTTTTTCGGCTTTTCAGCAAGCACGCCTTCGATAAGTTTGACACTTTTTTAAGACTTGGCTATGTCGCAAACACTGATGATCCCAGAACGTTCAATGAGCATATTCAGCACAGAAAGAACCGTCACATGGACCCCAGAGCCTGCGTCATTGCGGACAAATACGCCGTCCGCGCCTACGTCTCGGGGCTCGGGCTCGGTCGTATCTTAAACGAACTTTACGACGTAACCGACGATCCCGAAACAATCTCGTTCCAGGATTTGACAAGGCCCTACGCGCTCAAAACTAACCATGGCAGCGGCATGGTCCGAATTGTTTCGCAGAATGACGCGGCGCAACCGGACGAACTGCGGGCGCTTTGTCGCAAATGGCTGAAAACCTCTTACAACGAATCCAGTTACGGTACGGAGTACCAATACGATTCGATTCCCCCAAAAATCATCATCGAGAAATTCCTGCGAAACGAGAATGGAAGCCCCTTGCTGGATTACAAGTTTTATTGCTTTGGCGGCAGAGTCGAGTTCATCAGCGTCGTTGACAACACCGAGGGCATCCCCCTGGTTTCGGTCTATGACAGGGAGTGGGCCGCGCTTCCATTCGGATTGTACAATACAGCAACGCGTATCTTACACGCTATGCCGGCAGTGCTGGATGAAATGATTAGCTGCGCCGAGAAACTCAGCGGGGGATGGGATTTTTTGAGAGTTGACCTATACCTGATAAACGCCACCAGGATTGTCTTTGGCGAACTGACATATTCGCCTGGTGGCGGCATGTTAAGATTTCAGCCAAGAACGCATGACTTTATCTATGGGCAGAAGCTGGCTGAAGTTATGAAGGTAATGGCGCCAGCATGAAACATCTGGCAGTCAACGCCATGAATCTTGCGCCAGGTGGGGGCCTGACTGGGTTGCTTGGCTATCTGGGCGCATGGAGGGACTGCGGTCGAATTGCGCGCATCACCGTAATTGCTAGCCGGGAAGGCGTCGCGCGTGCGGTTCGAGAACGCTTTCCTGATATTACGTTGCTTGTATGCGCCTCAGGCCAATCTCCCGCCCGAAGATTCCTGTCAGTTAGCCTGGGGCTTGGACGGATTATTTCAGAAATCAAGCCTGACGTTGTAATGTCCACCCAAAGCGGGATTGTTAATTGTTCGGCACCGCAGTTGATTCACCACCGTAACCTCCACCGGTTTCGCTGTTCATATGGGCAGCGCGTGCTCAGGCTTGAAATCAAAGAACTGACCAAGGATTATGCGGCGCGCCTTTCGTTACGTCGTGCGGCATGCAATGTATTCATATCGGAATACATGCGACGCGAAGCCGAACGCTTTGTGCCGGAATCAGCGCCACGCAACCACGTCTGCTATAACGGCCTCGCGCAAAAACGGATTAACGCTGCACCGCTAACCCCGAATCAATGGAGCGGTCAACCGCACCTTGTAGCCGTTCAAGACACCCAGGCACATAAAGATAATCCTACACTTCTGAACACCCTGCGTTTACTGACAGAGATGGAACCAAATACTGAGTGGCGCTTGTGCATTGCCGGCGGCGGCAATTGGGAGGAATTCGCGAAGAACGCTGCAAAGATGGGGCTGTCTCAACGGATCGAATACCGCGGATTTCTTGAGGAAGCCGAACTTGACAGTTTGCTACGACGGTCGATGTGCCTTGTTTTTACCAGCCGTTGCGAAGCCTTTGGAAATCCGCCTTTGGAGGCGATGTCCTGCCGTTGTCCGGTTATAGCTTCGGATTGTACAGCCATTCCGGAGGTGGTCGGGGATGCCGGCATGCTCGTACGGCCTGGTGACGTAGCGGCCTTTGCGAACGCCGTGCTGCAGGTTAAGAACATGCATGAACTGAGACAACGACTCGTCGACAAGGGCTTGGAGCGAATTAAAATGTTTTGCTGGGAAGACTCGGCCATGCGGATGCTGGAAATGTTCGAGTCATTGGGTGCCGTTTCCAAATCCAGGTGACATCAAGGTCAAACCCATTCCAATGCGCCTCCTTTTTTTATTCCTTTCCTACCCCGATGCATCGGTCACCAGCAACATGTACACCGAACTGGTGTCCCAGCTGTCAGTCTGCGGACATGAGGTGCGCGTTGTTGCGCCGGATTTCAAAGGGCCAACCCGTGCAACAAACGAAGCTGGAATACATGTGTTGCGCGTTCACAGCGGCCCTGTGTTTAAAACAGCGATCATCATCAAAGGCATCAACACCATGCTTTTGAACGGCCGATTCCAGCGGGCGCTTCTGAAGAGTTGGCCTGATTGGCGGCCGGATTGGGTTGTCACCTCCACCCCACCGATCACGCTCGCCCCGCTTCTCAAGCTCATCCGAAAACGCACCCGCACCAGGACCTATTTGATGCTGCGCGATATTTTTCCCCAAAACGCCAAAGACATCGGACTGCTGTGCAACCCACTTCTAATTGCATATCTGCGCCTGCGGGAAAGGCAGTTGTATCGGGAAAGCGACATCATCGGATGCATGAGCCCTGGAAATATTGAATATTTGCGGGCACACCATCCTCGCATACCCGTTGAAAAGCTGCAGTTATTCCCAAACTGGATTCGGCCGACCGGGAATGAGGACGCTGGGGCATCGCGTTGCATTTTTCGGAAGAGATTCCAGCTCGGAGACAAGTTCATCGCAGTCTTCGGCGGCAACCTCGGCCTGCCCCAGCATGTCGACTTCATTTTAGATTTGGCGCACAAAGTGGCATACTTGGAGGATGTTGTATTCTGTATCATTGGGGATGGATCGGAAAAAGCACGCATTACCAACGAGGTCCAGAGCCGACAGCTATCAAATGTCCGGCTGTTCGACAGGTTGAATCATCAAGAATATCAAGCCTTCCTTCGAGAGACCGATCTCGGCCTGGTCAATCTAAGCGCGAAATTTACCATACCCAACATCCCCTCCCGCACGCTCGCGTATTGGGATGCCAACCTGCCGGTTTTGGCCGCCACGGACCGGAATACGGACTACAAGGTGGCGTTTCTTGATAAGTATCAGGGTGGACTGTGGGCCGAAACGGGGGATATCGATGCCTATTGCCGGCAATTTTTGAAACTTTATTCCAATCCCGAACTTCGCAAGACTATGGGGGAAAATGGCCGGCGTGCCGTGCTAACGGAGTTTTGCGAAACCAAGGCCGCATACCGTATGATCGACCAGATGAACCGGTTTTCTAACGCCACGTCGGCAACAACAGAACAGCAAGCAGCCCTGACTGAGACCAGCGCTCTTGTACCCAAGCCGGTTCATTCGGCCCCCTGAACTATTGATCCCTGATCCAAACCGCAGGCCGGTACAAATGCACGATATTTACAAGCGCCACGTCAAACGTTTGCTGGACATCTTTGTCAGCACGGCCACACTGGTGGCGCTTTCGCCGGTCCTCGTCCTGCTGGGGCTGTTGGTACGGATCAAATTGGGTGCGCCGGTTTTATTCCGACAACAGCGCCCCGGTTTGGAAGGGCAGCCTTTTTACCTGGTTAAATTCCGCACCATGACTGACAGGCGCGGCGCAACTGGACACCTTCTGCCAGACGCCGACCGTCTGACTAAATTTGGTCGGTTTTTGCGGCGTTGCAGCCTTGATGAACTGCCGGAACTATGGAATATTCTCAAAGGCGACATGAGTTTGGTGGGACCAAGACCTTTATTGATGGAGTACCTGCCATACTATAGCGAGCGTGAGCTGCGCCGCCATACTGTCCGTCCCGGACTAACGGGTTTGGCTCAAATCTCCGGGCGCAACTGCCTGACCTGGGACGAACGCCTAGGCTGCGACGTCGAGTACGTCGAGAAATTATCGTTAGGGCTCGACATGCGAATTATCTGGCGCACGGTTGGCGCGGTTTTTTTGGCCAGAGGCGTTGGGGTTGATTCGTCCAAGGCCGAAGGCAACCTAGCTCAGATTCGCAGGGGGCAGGGACAAAAATTGTCGCCGTAGGGTCATGCGGAGTCATGCCGCGACGGGAAAGGCCAATTGGTTAAAGGACCGACGTATACCATCATGAATATTCTCTTAACTTGCATCGGTCGCCGTAATTATTTGATTGGCTATTTTAAA
This sequence comes from bacterium, assembly GCA_025360745.1. Taxonomy (GTDB): domain Bacteria; phylum Verrucomicrobiota; class Kiritimatiellia; order CAIKKV01; family CAIYGI01; genus CAIYGI01. Next base: position 23,677 of record JANYBP010000075.1, on the reverse strand, counting down.
CAGGCGTTGGGAACGTCCGGCCACGTCTTCGGCGCGGATGCTTCCCTCGATGCGCCTGGGATGCAGGAAGTGGACCAGGCCTTCGTCGTCCCACCGGTGAACGATGCAGCTTATTGCGACACGCTGCTTGCGTTGTGCGTTGCAAACGACGTCAAATTGGTTGTCTCGCTGAATGACCTTGAGCTGCCCTTGCTTGCAAAAGCCAGGGAGAAGTTTGCCGCGGCGGACATCCAGGTGGCGGTCTCACAACCGGATATCATCGAGCTGTGTTTCGATAAATATGCAACACACAGATTTTTAATTGCGAACAAATGTCAGTCACCACTCACATTTGTGCGCATGCCTGATGCACTTGCCGCGATTGAATCGGACTTGTTGCGCTTCCCTTGCATGATCAAACCGCGCTGGGGCACGGCCTCGATCGGAATCGACAAGGTCTATGATGTCGATGAGTTGCGCGTGGCCTACGGTTTGGCACACAAGCGGCTGATGCGGACATTTCTTGCCAGCGCCAGCAGCAAGGATCCTGAGCACGCGATCCTCATTCAACAGTGCCTGTCCGGTGATGAGTACGGGCTGGACATCGTCAATGATTTTTCGGGCCGCCATGCCGCGACTTTCATCAAACTCAAGTTGTCCATGCGCGCGGGTGAAACAGACCGTGCAATCACCGTGGCCGACCAGGAATTGGAAACGCTCGGCAGCGCAATCGGACGTTCCCTTGGCCATATCGGCAATCTCGACTGTGACGTCTTCCGAACCCAGGCTGGTTTGTTCGTATTGGAGTTAAATCCGCGGTTCGGAGGCGGGTATCCTTTTTCGCAGGAAGCCGGGGCCAATGTACCCGCCGCATTCGTGGCGTGGGCGCAAGGCAAATCGCCAAACCCGGAGTCCCTGCGAGTCAAGCCCGGCGTGTGCTGTGCAAAATGCGATCGGATGGTGCATGTCCTATCTTTGAAATCACGGCCCAATCCGAACAGCGCCTCTAGTCGCGTGTAGCCTTCGGATACCGCTCCGCGCAGCCATATCAAAACCTGTGACGGCAAGTTGGACTTGCCGAGATAATGATATACTGACACCCGCCATGAATAATAAACGTATATTCCTTTCCCCTCCTCACATGGGCGGGAGCGAGCTGCGATTTGTCGAAGAGGCTTTTGCCTCGAACTATATTGCGCCACTCGGGCCCATGGTGGACGCCTTCGAGAAAGAATTCTCAGCGTACACGGGCATCCCGCATTGCCTGGCGCTGTCTAGCGGTACCGCCGCCACCCACCTCGCACTCCACCATCTGCTCCGTCTTCCCACTCGACCACTCACCACTCACCGCCCTCTGGTCCTGGCTTCCACGCTGACCTTCATCGGCAGCGTGACTCCCGCCATTTTCGAGGGCTGCGAACTGCGCTTTATAGACTGTAACCGTGAATCTTGGAACATGGATCCCATCCTCTTGGAAGCGGAACAGGAGGAATGCGCGAAAGACGGGCGAACTGTGGCTGCGGTCATTCCCACCGATCTTTATGGCCAGTGCTGCAACCTGCCTCAAATTTGCGGGATATGTAAACGGTATAACGTGCCGGTCATCTGCGATTCGGCTGAAGCGATGGGAGGGCGATATCGGAAGTCAGAAGCCAGCAGTCAGAAGTCAGGCCTCGGACCTCCGCTCGCCGACCTCCGGTCTCCGACCTCTGAACTCTGGCCCCACGCCGGCTTCGATGCCTGGGCCTCCGTTTATTCTTTCAACGGCAACAAGATCATCACTACCTCGGGCGGAGGAATGCTGGCCTCGCACGATAAGTCGGTGATTGACCATGCCCGCAAACTGGCCACGCAGGCGCGCGACCCCGCGCCATGGTATGAGCATTCCGAAATTGGATTCAACTACCGTATGAGCAATGTGGTGGCAGCCATTGGGCGCGGGCAACTACAGGTCCTGGATGACCGCGTCCAACGGAAACGCGGGGTATTCGCGGCCTACCAACACCATCTGGCCGATGTGCCCGGCATTTCTTTTATGCCCGAACCGGACTGGAGCCGCAGCAACCGCTGGTTGACGGTCATCCTAATCGACCACAAAAGATTCGGAACCGACACGCATGCAGTGCGTGAGGCACTGGAACGGGAGAACATCGAGGCGCGTCCCGTCTGGAAGCCCATGCATCTTCAACCCGTGTTCAAGGGGTGTCGTGTGCGCGGCGGCGCGGTGAGCGAAGAGTTTTTCTCTCATGGATTGTGCCTGCCATCAGGCACCGCCATGACAGATGCTGACGTCCAACGGGTGGCGGAAGTTGTGCGAAGAGCGCCAAACACCTGACCGGTTGGGCGCAGATTAGCGGTCGGTATGAACGGAGACATGGAGAGCTGTCTTCATGAAAAGCGTCTTAATTGACCATTGGCTTTGAGTCAACTCTTCTTATCCAGCGCTGTATCAGAGAAGGCTTCGAAGGGCGGAAGTTGCGTTCGGTCTGAGACCGGCCACCTTCCGCCTTTCGTCTTTCATGTGGTTTGCGCGGTTAATAAGTTAATGTTACAATCGCCGCTGATTCAATCTAACAGTCTTCAGCCTGAACAACCTGAATCCTGCGCGGACATGATGACTTTTAATAAACCGGCCTTCGGCGACCGCAACCTGCACTTTCTGATCGGCGACGCGCTGCTGCTGCTGATCACCCCGCTGACAGCGTTGTTTTTACGGGTGGATCAGGACTGCCTGGCGGATCAATACCGGTTGGGGCTGCTGGCCTACACAATGCTCTCGCTCCTGGTTAAGCTGTCGGTCTTCAAGTGGGCCGGGTTGTACAGCCGCTTGTGGCGCTATGCGACGATGTCCGACATGCTGGCGATCGTGCGGGGAGTGGCGCTGTCAACCTTCCTGTTATTCGTCGTCAATCTTGATGTCTCGTCGTTCACGAACAGGAACTGGCAGTTGCACCTGCCGCGTTTACTGCCGATTCTGGACGGGATCGTGACCGGGATCGTCGTGGTGGCGCCGCGCATGTTAAAGCGCTTTCTGTACAGCACCAGACCCGGCAACGCGAGCAAGGCGGACGCCAACGGGAAATCGTCCGTGGCGCAGCGGGTAATCGTGGTGGGCGCGGGCGACGCGGGTGTAAGCGTGGTGCGTTTATTGCAGCAGCGCCGCAACGAGTTCCGCGTGCCGGTGGCTTTTGTGGATGACGATACCGCGAAATACGGCATGCGGCTGCATGGCATTCCCGTGCGCGGGCGGCTGACCGACATTCCGCGCCTGGTGACGGAGTTCAAGGTTGACGAGGTGATTATCGCCATGCCCTCGGCGCCGGGCAGCAAAATCCGCGAGATCGTCAACATGTGCGAAGCGGCCGGTGTGCCCTCCCGCAATCTCCCGCGCCTGGAAGATATCGTTTCGGGCGACATCACGGCCAACGCCTTGCGCGAGGTGGAGATTGACGACCTGCTGCGCCGGGAACCGATCCAGACCGATATGCAGGCCGTGGTGGGATTTCTGGCGGGCCGGCGTGTGCTGGTCACCGGCAGCGGAGGTTCCATCGGCAGCGAATTGTGCAGGCAGATTCTGCGTTGCCAGCCGCGGGAAATCATTCTGCTTGGACACGGTGAAAACAGCGTCTTCGACATCTCGTGCGAGTTGGACCGCCGCGTGGAGGGATTGCAGAATCTGCCCCGCGGACGCAAGCCCATCTTGCGGCGCTGCATCGCCGACATCCGCGATGCGGAGCGGTTATGCACGGTTTTCAAGAGTTTTCAACCGGAAGTGATCTTCCATGCCGCGGCCCACAAACATGTGCCGCTGATGGAAGAAAACCCCTGCGAGGCGGTTTCCAACAACATTTTCGGCACGGGCAATCTGCTGGCCGCCGCCGATGCCGCCGGGGTGGAGCGTTTCGTGATGATCTCGACCGACAAGGCGGTGAACCCGAGTTCGGTCATGGGCGCCACCAAGCGCGTGGCGGAGATGCTGGTGCATAATGCGGCGTTGCGCACCGGACGGTATTATGTGGCGGTGCGTTTCGGCAATGTGCTGGGCAGTCGCGGCAGCGTCGTGCCGCTATTCCGCCGACAGATCGCCATGGGCGGACCGGTGACCGTCACCCACCCAGAGATGAAACGTTTTTTCATGACGATCCCCGAAGCCGTGCAACTGGTCCTGCAGGCCAGCGTGCTGGGCCGTGGCGGGGAAGTCTTCATGCTCGACATGGGCGAACCGGTCAAGGTGCTCGATCTGGCGCGCGACATGATCCGTTTGTCGGGGCTGGAGCCCAACCGGGACATTCAGATTCAATTTACGGGCTGCCGCCCCGGCGAGAAGTTGGTGGAGGAGTTGTTCATCGAAGGCGAAGATTATCAGCGCACGCACCACGCCAAAGTCTTCGTGGTGCCCGGCGCAAACGTTACGCACGAAACCCTGGACGCCGGCCTGATGGATCTCACCGCCGCCATGAAACGCGCCGACGATGCGGAACTGATCCAAACGCTCAAACGCCTGGTGCCGCAATTCGTAGTCCCAACATGACCACCATACTTCAACCGCCCGCCCTGTTGTGCCGTAAACTGCCCGCTTTCGATCCGTCGGATTGGTCGTCCGTCGCCGCCGCGTTCGCCGCCGGCGCTGTCTGCGAGATGCAGCAGGCCTGGTTGCCGGCGCCGCAGGCCGAATTCCGGCCGGCCGGCGTGCGGATCGGGCACGACGCCGACGCGCTTTGGGTCTACGCCCACCTGCGGGACGACGATCCCTTTAATCCTGAAAACGTATTTAATGCGCCGGCTTATACGCGCGGCGATGTGTTCGAGATGTTTTTGCGCCCCGTCGCCCAGTCGGCCTACTTCGAGTTGCACGTCACTCCCGAAAATAATGTCTTTCAACTGAGGATTCCATCCGCCGAGGTTTTCGCCACGTTGAAACTGAACCCGGCATTGTCTTCCACATGGCTGTTGCCGGCGCCAATCTTCGACCACTGGACACGCGTTGACCGCGCCGCCTGCTGGTGGGAAGCGCTGGCCCGTGTGCCCTTCGCGGCCATCGCCGAGAGCGGCGGCGCGCCCGCCGGCACAAGCTGGCTTTTTTCATTCAGCCGCTACGATTACACCCGCGGCGTCAAGACGCCCGTGCTCGGATCCACCTCACCCCATTCCGTCTGCAAATTCCACCGTCAGGAGGAATGGGGCTCGCTGACGATGGAGTGAGTGTTCGATTGGGAGGCTGCGTAACTGGCGCCCGCCTTGAGGCGCCAGGGTTCAGGGTTCAGGTAAAAACTGCTACGCATCGCTATCATATCATTCCTGAACCCTGACACCCTGAACCCTGGTTTCTCAGATCGGTCGCGCCACCGGTCAGCGGCGCGACTGGCGGCGGAACCGCAGCAGCATGCGTAAGAAGCGCACGGTGTCGCTCAGGGGATTGATCTTGCTGCGCTCGTCGCCGTAAATGGCCGTCACCGGCACACTGCCGATCCTTACGCCGCGCCGCGCCAGACACAACAATACCTCCGATTCGGCCGCATAGCGGGTGGCCGCGCCGCCGGACAACCAGGGCAGGACTTCCCGTCCGAACAACCGGTAACCGCACTGCGTGTCGGGCACACGCTGCCCCATCTCCCGGCTGAGCAGCCAACTCATGGCTCGATTGGTCGCCTTCCTCAGCCAGGGCATGCGCACAGAACCGTGAAAGCGGTTCCCAATCAATACCGGCGCGCCTCCGTCGCGGTAGACTTGCAAAAACCGCGCCAGTTCCGCCGGGGCGTGCTGTCCATCGCCGTCCATCGTCACCACGAACGCAAAGCCGCCGGCACGCGCCCGCGCCAAGCCTGTTTCCAAAGCCGCGCCCTTGCCTCGATTCACGGCGTGCCTCAAGACCGTCGCGCCGGCCGCCGCGGCCGCGCCGGCCGTCGCGTCCGGCGAGCCGTCGTCCACCACGAATACATCGGGAATCACGCTTCGTACCCGGCGCACGAGATCGCCGATAAAACGCGCTTCGCAATAGGCGGGGATCACGACGCAGCCGCGCTCCAAAACGGACGGCGCCGCCTGAGAGCGGCAGCCGCCCGGGCGGCTGCTGGTTGATGGTGGAAGGTGGAAGGTGGAAGAGTCCGTACCAAGTAGAGACCCTTCACCGGCAGGTGCGTCTGCGCCATGGAGCGGCGTATCCTCGGATCGTGCAACCTGTCCGTTTCGTTCTATCACCTTCCACCCTCCACCCTCCACCTCCCACCCTGATCCTCGCCTAACGGCGTTCCGACATTCCATCCATAAGCTATTCGCCTTGTGCCCACGCGGCGGCAGAGGCCTGCCGCCCTCCAGAAAATTCCTCTAGCAAGTCTCGATGACTTCCCTGGAGGGCGGCGGGCCTCCGTCGCCGCGTGGGCGTAGGGCGAAAGACTTGGCAGCAACATGATCGCAACGTCCTTAGGCGAGGATTTGGGTCCCACCTCACACCTTCCACCCTCCACCTTCCACCCTCCACCATCCACCTCCCACCATCCACCTTCAACCGACTCAGCAACTGTGCGCGATACCGGCGGGCGCGGAAAAAAGCGACTCGGCATTGTAGGATGAACGCACCATCGGCCCCGCGGCCACGGCGGTAAAGCCCATCCGCAAGGCATGTGCGCGAAATTCCTCGAAGAGCGCCGGAGCAACGAAGCGCGCCACTGGTTCATGCGCCGGCGAGGGGCTGAGATATTGACCGATGGTCAGCGCCCGGCAGCCGGCCGCGTGCAAATCGCCCAGCGCTTCGAACAATTCGTCGTCGCTTTCGCCCAATCCCACCATCACGCCCGATTTGACCACAACCTCACGGCCGCGCCGCGCCGCGTGGGCCAGCACCGCCAGCGAACGGGTATAGTCGGCCTGCGGACGGATGGTCCGCTGCAAACGCCGCACGGTCTCAAGGTTGTGGTTGAAGACCTCCGGTTGCGCGTCGAGCACCGTGTCGATATCGGCTTCGCGCCCTCCGAAGTCGGGCGTCAGCACCTCGACGCGCACCCCGTGACAGGCCGCGCGCAGGGCGCGAATGGTCTCCGCAAAGACTCCGGCGCCGCCGTCAGGCAGATCGTCGCGCGTCACACTGGTGACCACCACGTAGCGCAATTTCAGCCGCGCGGCGGCCGCGGCCACGCGTCCCGCTTCGCCGGGATCGGGCGCGGCCGGCTGGCCGCCTTCCACGGCGCAGAACCGGCAGCGCCTGGTGCAACGATCGCCCAGGATCAGAAAGGTCGCCATACCGCGCCCGAAGCACTCGGACTGGTTGGGACAATGCGCGCTGGCGCAGACGGTGTGCAACCCGGCCGCGCCGATCGCGCCCGCCACCGCCGACGGCGCGCCGCCCGTGCCCACCCGCACGCGGATCCATGACGGCAACCGCGCCTTCCCCGGCTTTTTATCCACGACACTCATGATCGGCCATCCATAGCGCGCCTAATCGGCAAATGCCGGCGGGGCGCCCGCGCCACGTATGCGCACGGACTGCCCCGGCTGGCCGCTGCGCAGACGCTCGGCCAGGCGCGTGATGCGCTGCCGCGTGTCCAGACGTTTGACCGCCATCGCCACGGCCTTCAACGAACCGAGCAGCACCACCAGCTTTCTCCCGCGTGTGATGCCGGTGTAGAGCAGGTTGCGCTGCAGCAGCATGTAGTGCTGGGTGTGCAGCGGGATCACGACGCAAGGATACTCGCTGCCCTGGCTTTTGTGAATCGTCACGGCGTAGGCCAGGGTCAGTTCGTCCAACTCCTCGAAATCGTACGACACCTCGCGATCGCCATAACTCACCACCAGTTCGCGATCGTCGCGGCGCAGTTTTACGATCTGCCCCAGATCGCCATTGTAGACTTCCTTGTCGTAGTTGTTGTGCGTCTGCATCACGCGGTCGCCCACGCGAAAAGCCACGCCGAAGCGCTCGACGCCGTCGCCGTTTCCGTTGAGCGCCGCCTGCAGGCGCTGGTTCAAATGGCGCGCGCCCAGCACGCCGCGCTGCATCGGCGTCAGCACCTGAATCTCCTCGCGCGGATTGAAGCCGAACTTTTTCGGAATCTGGTCGCGCACCAGCGCCACCAGCCGTTCGGCCGCGCGGTCGGCGTCGTCCTCGGGGATGAAGTAAAAGTCCGACGTCCCGCCGGCCTGGCCGGTCAAGGGCATCTCGCCCTCGTTCACGCGGTGGGCGTTGGAGATGATGGCGCTTGACGCCACCTGGCGGAAAACCTCGCTCAGCCGGCAGACCGGCAGACGGCCGGAGGCGATCAGATCGTGCAGCACGGCGCCGGGGCCGACCGACGGCAATTGGTCCACATCGCCCACCAGCAGCAGCGCAGCGTAGCGCGGCACGGCGCGCATCAAGTGGCAGGCCAGCGGCAAATCCAGCATGCTGCATTCGTCCACCACAAAAACATCGCCTTCGAGCGGGTTTTCGCGATTGTGCCGGAAAGCGCCGGTGCGCGGATCGTAGATCATCAGGCGGTGCAGCGTCTTGGCCTCGCGTCCGGTTGTCTCGGTCAACCGCTTGGCCGCCCGCCCGGTCGGCGCCGCCAGCACGACGCGCAGTTTTTTCGCCGTCAGCACGCGCAGGATCGCGTTGACGAGCGTGGTCTTGCCGACGCCCGGCCCGCCGGTGATCACCATCGCCTTCGAGCGCACCGCCATGGCCAGCGCCGCGCGCTGCGCCGGGGCCAGTGTGAGCTTGGTTTGCGCCTCCACCCAAGCGGTGGCCTTGGCAATGTCGATCGGCGGACAGGGATGCGCGCCGGCGGTGAGTTCCAGCAGCGCGGCGGCCAGCGTCACCTCGGCGTTGAAAAGCGGCGTCAGGTAGATCAGCGGTCCGAGTTCCGCGTCCCCAGGATCCAGCACCATGCGCTTCTCGGCGAGTCCGTGATCGAGCGCCGTCTGCACGATCTCCAGGGGTATCCCCAGAATTTCGGCGGCCTTGGCCAGCAGCGCCTCGCGCGGATAGGCGCAGTGGCCGTCGGCCTGGGTCTCCTGCAGCACGTACTCGATCCCCGCCCGCGCCCGCAGATCGCTGGTCTTCTCGATCCCCAGCCGTTCGGCCACCTGATCGGCGGTCTGAAAGCCGATGCCCCAGATATCCCGCGCCAGGCAGTAGGGATCGGCGCGCACGCAGGCGATGGCGTTTTCGCCGTAGGTCTTGTAGATGCGGAAAGCGCGCGCCGTGCTGACGCCGTTGCCCATCAGGAAGGTCATGATCGCGCGCACACTCTTGGCTTCCTGCCAGCCGTCCTTGATGCGCTGCCGGCGCACCGGTCCGATGCCCTCGACGGTTTCCAGCAGGGCCGATTGCTTGTCGATGACATCGAAGACCTGTTTGGCGAAGCGCGCCACCAGTTTCCCGGCGTAGACCGGACCGATGCCCTTGATCATGCCCGAGCCGAGGAATTTTTCGATGCCCTCGATCGAATCCGGCGGCGTCGTTTCGAGCGTCTCGGCGCGGAACTGCAGGCCATGCTCCTTGTCCATCACCCAACCGCCCTGGGCCTTGACCCACTCCCCGGCCGCCACCTGCGGCAGCCGCCCCACCAGTGTCGCCACTTCCCGCCGTCCCCGCACCTTCACCCGCAGCACGCAGTAGCCGGTTTCTTCGCTGTGAAAGGTGACACGCTCGACCGAGCCCTCGACCGTCTCCCGAGGCGCCGCCCCCACCACTGTCGTTTCGACAACGCTCATGGCGTTCTTACAACTTGTAAAAAGCGCCGGGAGCATCTTTCGAACTGCTCTGTAATTTCCGGGACCGGGGGAACCCTGGCATCACGAATGGCGCGGCGAATCTGATCCTGGTCGAGCGGCGCCGTTTTGACGATAAACATGGCATCCAGTCGATCTATCGGATCGTCGCGCATGAGTTTGCTCAAAAACAGATCTTCGTTGCCCAGACGCGACAACTCCAGATTGAGCCACCGCCAATGAATTGGAACCCGTTTCGACCTCCAATCGGGGGTCAGCACCACTTGCGATTCCTCGAAGAAATGGCTGATATACAACTCTTGATCGGAAAACAAAGCGTTTACCTGTTCAATCACGGACCAGAAATTCGTGCGTTCGAGAAGCTCCTCCGCCTGACCGACCCACATCACGGCATCCACATCTCGACTCAGCGCGTAGTCCGGTGGCGGATGCGGAAAACCCAGGTGCAGCGCAGCCCTCCCATATAAGGTCAGCTCCACTTTTCCGGACAGCCGTTCATCCACTGCCGCAAGCAATTTTACGGCATTGGTCATGCCACCAGCCTCCATCCCGCGGCGTTGACCCTTCCTTGCGCCATCACCGGTTCGGCCAAACGGGTCCAATGCATGACCACATCACGCGGTTGAGATGCCTCGGCAAAGATATTGGCCAGAAACGACCAGCATGGATGACCAGGCGACACTTTGAGCGCCTCTTGGGCCATCGCGTTGAGCACGGATCCCACCCGCTCGCGCCTTGCCACACGAGCCAATGCCGTAAAATCCAGTTCACCCCGGGATATGAGTTGGGCGGCCAGACGCAGAAGTTGCGGACGATCCATTCCCTGAAGCTGACAAATCGCCACGACAAGCTCCTCCTGCGTGAACTCTTCAGGAGAAGGAGGCGTAAAACTTTCCGGAGCTGAAGGTTCCCTGACAACAATGCGCGCCCCTCGGCGGTTGGCAACATCCAACAGCCAATCCTCCAGACAGGCTGCCGTTGCGGAAAGATAACGCCGCATCAGGACTTCGAGCCTGAATCGCAAGGCCGACACATGAACCGTCAACCCCAATCGGGCGCCCAGCGTATCATGTTGTGGCAGAGGTAAATTCATGAGTAAGTCATATCAAACCAAGGCCACTCGCGCAAGCCACCGCCAGTCCACCCAAATCCTCTCCCAAGGACGTTGCGCCCATGTTGCTGCCAAGTCTTTCGCCCTACGCCCACGCGGCGACGGAGGCCGCCGTCCTCCAAGGAACGTCATCGAGACTTGCTAATCGCATAGGGACACTGCACCCATGTTGCCGGGGGATGTTCCCTTGGATATTTGACATTCCTTGTTGGGTGTTGGTTATTCGGTCTTGGCGTCCGGCTTGCCTCGCAAGTGCGAATGGCACTATGCTGCAAGCATGAGCGCAAAACCGATAGTGCAGCATGCCTTGGGCGCCGGGCGCTGGTTTCCCGCCCAAGCTGACGAATTGCGACAGGCCGTCGAGGGCTGCCTCGATGCCGCGCGCGTGCCCGCAATTACCCAACGTCTGCTTGGTGGCATCGCGCCGCATGCGGGTTACCAATACTCCGGCCCGATCGCCGGTTACACCTTTCGCGCCCTGCGCGATAACGCCGCGACCCACGGCCAGCCGCAGACGGTCGTGATTCTCGGCTTCGGCCACCGCGTTTCCTTCGAGGGCGTGGCGCTGCTCGACGGCGACCTTTTCGCCACGCCGCTTGGACAGACGCCGCTCGACCGCGAGGCGCGCGAGGCGCTTTGCGCCGCCGGCGAACGGATTGTCGTGGACACGCATCCGCATCTCGGCGAGCACTCGGCCGAGAATCAGATTCCCTTCGTGCAATCGGCGCTGCCCAAGGCCCGGCTGGTTGTGGCTCTGCTGGGCGATCATGAGCCGGAAACGATCCGCCAGTTGACCGACGGCCTGGCCGCCCTCGCCCGCCGGCAAGAGCTCGTGGTCATCGCCAGCACCGATCTTCTGCACGATCCCGACTACGACGCCGTGCGCGCAAGCGACGCCATCACCCTCAAGCAGATCGTCACACTCGACGCGCCGGGCTTGGCGCGCGCCTGGTCGCCCGCGCATCAAGTCTGCTGCGGAATCGCCCCCGTCCTCGCCATGCTGAGTTTCGCCTCACAAATGGGCTGCCGTCAGGGTCTGCGCCTGTGTGCGCGCAACAGCGGCGACGATTTTCCCGAAAGCCGCGGCGAGTGGGTTGTCGGGTATGGCGCGGTGGTGTTTCCGCTTACGCCCCCCGCCGCCACTCAGACCGGACGTCTGATCGCGTCCTGCGCCCCCGGCACCGCGCCGATGCTGGAAAGCGAACTGCGCGCGCTCGGCCTGCCGGTCATTCAAAGCCGCCAAACCAGCGTGGAAACCGAGGGCGGCTGGCCGGAGATCTTCGCCCTCAACCTCCAATTGCGCACGGCGCAGCGCGTGCTTTGGGAAGTCGGCTGCGGCCGCGTGCGTACGGTTGACAACCTTTACAGCCATGTGCGCCGCATGCCCTGGGAACGCTGGATACCCGCCGATGGCTATCTGACCGTCACGGCCTTCGTACACAATTCTTCGCTGCGCGACCCGCGTTTCGCCACGCTGCGCTGCAAGGACGCCATCGTGGATCGCCTGCGCGAACTTCATGGCCGCCGGCCCGACTCCGGCAACGAACGCAGCGGCGCGGTGGTGTTCCTGTATTGGAACGAAGAAACGGCCATTCTCTATCTCGACACCTCCGGCGAAACCCTCTCGCGCCGCGGCTATCGTAAAATCCCGCTCGAAGCGCCGATGCAGGAATCGCTGGCCGCCGCGGTCGTGATGGCCGCCGGCTGGCCGGGCCAGGCCAACTTCGTCAATCCCATGTGCGGCAGCGGCACGCTGGCCATCGAGGCCGCGCTGCTGGCGATCGGCCGCGCGCCCGGTTTGACCCGTCCGGGATTCGCCTTCGAACACCTGCTGGGGTTCGATCCGCCGCGCTGGCGCGAGGCGCGCCTGGCGGCGGCGCGGGCGGCGCCGCGCGCCTTTAACGGACGCATTATCGCCACCGACATCAATCCCGCCGCGATCGAAGCGGCGCGCGAAAACGCCCGCGCCGCGGGCGTGGCCGACCTGATCGAGTTCAGCGTCTGCGATTTCGCCGAGACCCCCATCCCCGAAGGCGGCGGTCTGGCGCTGTTCAATCCCGAATACGGCGCGCGCATGGGCGACGCCGCCACGCTGGAGCCGCTCTATCGCGGCATCGGCGATTTTTTCAAACAGCGCTGCCGCGGCTACCTCGGCGGAGTCTTTACCGGCAATCTGGAACTCGGCCAGCGCGTGGGCCTGCGCCCGCGCCGCCGCATCTCCTTCTCCAGTGGCGGACTTGATTGCCGTCTTTTTTTGTTCGAACTGTACGAGGGGTCCAAGCGCACACGCGCGCAGAAAACGGCGTAAGGGCAGGTGGCACTTGGCAGGTGGTAGGTGGAGGGTGGTAGGTGGTAGGTGGAGGGTGGAAGAACACTGTCCTTAACTCATTCTGACTGCGGATCTGAGACACTTCGTCCCACACTTAGTCGGTTACGCTTAGTCTACCCGCTTAGTCGACTAAGAGTAAGCGACTAAGCGTAACCGACTAAGAGCGGGGACTAAGTGTGCAATCATTGCCTCATTCCTGTTTCATCTGGCACAAGTATCATGTCGACGGCAAAAGGTACGAGTCGGGCCACATCTCGTACAAGGCTTACGGATCCACAAATCCGAAGCAAGCGGTGCTCGATCCGGGCATCGGTTGGATATGCTTCTTCCCGTTGCCGTTTTCGCTCTTCCTATTAGTTGCCGGCCTGTTCTACCTCCGACCTCCGACCTCCGACTTCCGGCCTCACTCTTTCCCGTCGGCGGAGAGGCATTCCAGAATCGCCCGCGCGGCGGCGGCGCCGATGCCGGGCACGGAGGCGATTTCCGCCGCTGTCGCCCGCGAAAGCCGCTGCAGCGAACCGAAGCGCGCCAGCAGCGCCTGCTTGCGGCGCGGGCCCACGCCTGAGATTTCATCCAGGCGCGACTCCTGGATGCGCCGTGCGCGCAGCCGCCGGTGATATCGCAAGGCAAAGCGGTGGGCCTCGTCGCGCACCCGCTGCAACACATGCAAAGCCGGGTCGTTGGGCGAAAGGCGCAGCGCTTCGGCGCGGCCGGGCACAAAAATTTCCTCGAAGCGCTTGGCCAGCCCGGCCAGCGCCACGCCTGTCACACCCAGCGCCGCCAGTTCCCGCGCCGCCGCCTGGAGCTGCGTTGGTCCGCCATCCACCAGCACCATATCCGGGGGCGGCTCACCGCCCGCCACGGTGTGCGCGAAGCGACGCCGGATGACCTCCGCCATCATCGCGGGATCGTCGCTGCCGGTCACCGTCCGAATCCGGTAATGCCGGTAGCGCGCGCGGCGCGGCAGCCCGTCCACGGCGCAGACCTGGCTCGCCACCGCGAGGGTGCCGGAGATGTTCGAGATGTCGAAGCACTCGATCGTACGCGGCGGCCTTGCCAAGCCCAGGTGGCGCTGCAACTCGACCAGCGCGGCGGCGGCCTGCTCGGCCCGCGGCGCCGGCGCGACCGCGATGCGATGCCGGCGGCCGACAATTTCGCGCAAAGCGAAAAGCGTATCGCGCAGCGCGGCGGCGCGCTCGAATTCACGGTTTTCGGCGGCGCTCCGCATGCTGTCGCCGAGTTCGCGCAGCACCTCCGGACTCCGTCCCTCCAGGAAGGCGCGGGCCTGATCCACCCGCGCGCGGTAGTCCTCCGGCGATATTTTGCCGATGCAGGGCGCCGAGCAATCGCGCACGATGTCGTCCAGGCAGTGGCGGTGATCCGCCGACCCGGGGGTGCGCGGCCGGCAGCGTTTCAGGCCGTAACGCCGGCAGGTGAATTCCAGCGCGGCGCGGGCGGCGGCGGAGTTGGGATAGGGGCCGAAATAGACGGCGCCGTCGTCGCGCCGCAAGCGCACGGCCTGGGCCTGGGGAAAAGGCGCGCGCAGGTCCACCCGCAGCAACAGAAAGCGCTTGTCGTCCTTGAAGTCTATGTTGTAGCGCGGCCGGTAATCCTTGATCAATTGACCCTCGGTCAGCAGCGCCTCGGCCTCGGAGCGGGTCACGATCCATTCCAGGTCCGCGACGCTGCGCACCAGGCCGCGCAGTTTGGGATCGCCGCGCCGCAGCGTGGCCGGACGGAAATAGGACTGCACCCGGCGGCGCAGGGAGACGGCCTTGCCGACATAGACGATGCGGCCGCGCGCGTCGCGCATCAGGTAACACCCCGGCTTGTCGGGCAGATCGGCAAGTTTGGCCCGCACACGCTCGGCCACCGTGATCGCTTCCCGGATCATGCCCGTTTTCCTACCAACCCGTCGCGTTCCAGAGCCAGGCCCAGGCCGGCACGGTCAGGAAACTCGCCAGGGTTGTGTGCAGTATGCCCAGCGCGCCCAGTTCCTGGTCGCCGCCGAAGCGCTCGATGAACATCGCGCAGGAGACGCCGGTCGGCATGGCGGCGATCAGGTAGGCCGTCATGCGCGCCCATTCCGGCAGCGTCACACCGCTCACGGCCATGCCCAAATGCACGAGTCCCATGGCCAGTAAGGGCGCGACCACCAGACGGCCCGCCAGCACGCCCGCCACGCCCGAGGAGGGACGCACGACACTGGCGCTCAGACCCGCCAACTGCGCGCCTGTGACCAGCAGCGCCAGCGGGATCGCGATCGAACCGATCGTCTGCAATGCGTCTACTCCGACATCGAGCAACCTGATTCCAAAACCCGCGTCCGCCGGCGGCGCGCCCAACACCAGCATGCGTCCCACCGGCCACACGCAGGCGACGGCGATGCCGGCCATCGTGGCGAGCAGGCCCGGATTCACGGCCAGCCCGATCAGCGATGCCCGCGTCAGGCGCGTCCCGGTCAGAACGCAGATCCCGACCGTCCACATACCAAGTTGCACTCCGATGTTGCACAAAAGCACAAAACGCGTGCCATCGTCACCGTACATGGCCGCGGCGATCGGCAGCGGCAGATAAACCCAGTTGGGAATGGCGATCAGAAAACGGAAAGTGCGCCGGTCGGGCGTCCGTCCGCGCAGGCGTCCCACAAGCATGGCCGCCGCCAGACTGAACGGAATCAGCGCGAGGCCGTAAACGGGAATCCACAGTTCGGAGCGCAGGCGCGCGGGTTCGACGGTGGCCAGCATCTGGGTGAAGACCATCGCCGGCAGCGCCAGGTCCACCACCAATCGGCTCAGGACGCTGGTCGTTTCCGACACCAGCACGCGGCGGCGCGCGGCCGCCCAGCCCGCCAGCATCACCAGAAACATCCCGGCGATCTTGAGCAGCACGATTTCCCCGCCGTTCATTGCAGGAGTGGCAAGACTCATACGCGGGGATCGTCCAGCGCGGACGCGGCGCCGGGCAGATGCCGGTCGCGGTCGTACGGCGGCTGCGCATGCGGCGGCAGGCATTCATCGGGAAAATCCCGCGCCCAGGCGGCCCGATCAGCCGGCGACGCATAGCAGCGCAGATAAGTTTCGATCTCCTCGTCCGTGTCGCCGTCAACCATGTCCAGCCACAGCGTCGTCCGGTCCGGTGGATTCACAATCTGCCATTCCTCACGCAGCACCTCCGCCCAGAGCTTTGT
Organism: bacterium; assembly: GCA_025360745.1. GTDB lineage: Bacteria > Verrucomicrobiota > Kiritimatiellia > CAIKKV01 > CAIYGI01 > CAIYGI01. Next base: position 7,366 of record JANYBP010000075.1, on the reverse strand, counting down.
GTACAAGGCGCGATCGTCGAGGTGATTGGTGTTTTGCAGGAATATGCGCAGCCGCTCCAGACCGCCGATCAAGACCGCGAGCGTACGCGCCGTCGCCGCATCGTCCAGCGCCTGCGGCACCGGCAGCGACACGCCGGCCTCGATCAGCAGGTTGAAAAGCGTGGCCCAGCCGAACGGCGTCTCCGAGCCCGGCAACACGGGTCCGAACACCTGTATATCGCGCTCATCCAGCGGCAGCGCATCGTCCCGATCGTCGTCGCAGAACAGGCCGGATTCCCAATCGCGCTCCCGCGCCGTCTCCTGAGCCAACTCGACGGCATCCCGCCGCAACTGCCACTGGCGCGCCTGGCGGTCGAATTCCCGCCATTCCCTGCCCTCGCCCGCCAGTTCATGATTTCGCCGTGTGCGCATTGCCTTGTTCCAGCCTTCGGGCGTCATTATACCGCACACCAGGCGCAAAGTGAAAACCATTTCCCGCTGACGGTCAAAAAACGCCGTCCGGGGATCTTTTTAAGTCGGCCGGTCGCCACGCTCTTTGCGCGCCGAGCGCCAGCAACAGAACGTAGTATCCCAGCATGGCCCAAAACGGCGGCGGGGGCACGTTCCACCAGCCGCCGGGAATGCTTTCCAGCCAGTGGGTGGACTGGATCATCGCGGTTACGAGCGCCAGGTTGGCGTGATTGAAGACGATGGCCAGCGGGGGCAGGATCGCGCCGAAGAACAGCGAGAGGCAACCGTTGAGAATGATCACGCCGGAAAGCGGCACCACGATCAGATTGCCGATCAGCGCAATCGGCGAAAAAAGTCCGAAGTACCAGGCCGTGAGCGGCGCCGAAACCAGCCAGGCCGCCGCATCGGCGGCCAGAATCAGCGCCAGCCAGCGCGCCGCCGCCTGAGTCCAGGCGCGCCACCCGCCCTCAGGCGGCGGCTGCAACGGATCGGCGCCGGCCCAGCCGCGCAAGGGCGCCAGGAAAATCGGGGAAAGGTACACCAGCCCCAGCACGCAAACGTACGAGAGCACAAAACCGATGTTGGCCAGGTCGGTCGGATCCACCGCCAGAATGATCACGGCGGAAAGCGCCGTGGCCGCATAAGCATCGGGACGACGCCGCGCCACCGGCGCCAGCCAGAACACGCTGGCCATGACCCAGGCCCGCACGGCGCTGGGCTGTAGTCCCGTCATAACCACATACAGCCCCAAGGCGGGGCCGAGAGTGAGCACCCAGGTGCGGCGCGGCAAGCGCAAGGCGGTGAGCGCGAAAACCAGCACCGCCGCGAGCTCCACGACGTGCGATCCCGAAATGGCGAAGATGTGCAACGTACCGGTGCGGGCAAACTCCTGGTAAAGATCGTTGGGCATCACGCTGCGATAGCCCAGCAACAGCGAGTCGAGAATCGCGCGGGTTTCGGGAAAGTCCTCGATGCCGCGGGCCAGCTCGCGCTGGGCGTAGGCGCGCACGCGCAGGCAGGCCGCCACCAGCGGGTTGCCCGCGCCGTCGGCCAGCGCTTGCTCGTAGCGCGGAAAAATCGTCAGGTACAACCGCGTCTGGCCGCCGTTGGCCAGACGCGGCGGCGCGGCGCGCAGGTTGCCGAACCAGTGGCGGCGCTCGCCGTAGTTGTAAGCGCGGATGTTGGCGACGGTCACCGGCAGGCGGGCGGCGATGGTCCCGTCGCTCGCACGCCAGTTTTGCGCGCGACCGGCGACCGCACGCCAGCTTTCGATGGCAATCGGAAAAGACCATTGCAACTTTCCAAAGCGATTGCTGACGCAGACGGGCGTGTCGTCCACAACGCCGATCAATTCCACGTTCAAGCCCTGACCCGCCGCCAGATCGGGAAGCGGGCGAGCGGGATCGGGACCGCGCAATCCCGCGTTAAGCCAGCCGGCCAGCGCCACGGCGGCCAGCAAAGCCGCGCTGCCCGCCGTATCGAAGCCCGTGCCCGGCGGAGCGGGAAACGGCGCCTGGCGCCGTATAGCGAAACCGCCAAAAAGGGTCAGCAGCGCGGCGGCAACGAACAACAGGCCGACCGGCGGCGGATGCCCCAGCCCCCAGCCCGTGCCAATCACAAAGGCGATCGCCAGGCCGACCACGGGACGACGAAGGAGAGGGATCATAAAGGGTTCAGGGCTCAGGGTTCAGGGTGCATGGTGCAAAGCAAGAGTTAAGGACGGAAGATGTTTCTTACATCTTTTAACACGCTTGCAGCTTGAGTCGTAGCGCTTTTTAATAAACCTTTCGCGCTTGCGGTACCAGACCGGATTGGGTCCGCGACATGAAGCCCTATTTCCGCGCCGGCAATTTCGGCGACGGCACGATCTACGCGGTTCGGCGCGTGCAGGGCTTCGTCACGGGCAAGCCGCCCGCGAGCCTGCCGTCGCCGCCCGCCATCCCTCCCGGGCACGGCGGTGACGATTCCATCCATATCGGAAAGCTGAGCATCGATCCAATCTGTTTATTCGTCGCGTGGGCGGTGTTTATTGTCGCAATCGGCACGCTCTCCAACCGGCGCCGCCGTGGCCGAACCTATGGCAGCGGCTACTCCGGCTGGTCCAGCGGTTCCTCCAGCAGCGGGGGCGGATTTTCCGGTGGCGGCGGCAGTTTCAGCGGCGGCGGCGCCTCCGGCAGCTGGTAGGACGACGGCCAACAACGCTCCATTTGCACCAGTATAATGCACCAAGATGCTTACTACGAAACACGCAAAAGGCGCGAAACAGATTGGTTTACAAACCGTTCATATTCGATTTTGGGGTAATGGCTGAAGTTAATCAATAGCCCCAACTGTTTGCCGGTTGCTTTCAGATAATTGATCAGCTGAGCCCGATGTTCGTCTGCCAAATTCTTCAGTGCCTTTATTTCAACAATGACAGTGTCAAAACATATTTCCTTGTACACCTCAAAACAAGCGCCCATAATTCTGTAACTTTCCTTTTTAAAGACAATTTCCGTTCCCATTTTCGCGCCTTTCGCGTGTTTCGTAGTTAACCCTCCCGATTTACTTATCCCTCCGTCCCTTCCGCCGCCGTATCGCACCAGGGACGCTGGAAGCACGGCCCGCAAGCGCCGCCGCAGCCATCCAGATGCAGGCGCGTGCCGGAGGCCAGATACTCGAAGTGCAGGCTGGGCAGCGTTGCGCGTAACCAGGCGTAGAGCGTGGCTGGCGGCAGGCGCGGGGCCAGTTCGAGACAAACCCCGCGCGCGGCCAAACGGCGGCGGACGCGCTCCAATTCCGCCGCCAGCGCGGCGGCATCGAAGGCCGCCGGGTCGGGCAGAGGGCCGAAGATGCGGCTGTAGTTCCAGCGCACCGGCCGGCCCCGCACCCAGCGCTCGAAAAGCAGCCAGTCGTTGTCCAGATCGAAATCCGGTTCGACCGGCGGGTACTTGTATCCCGCGGCGGTCATGGCATGCCGGGCGCCGCCCAGACGCTCCCAGGCGAAGACCCATTCGGTGATCTCCTCCAGCCGCCGGCGCTCGCTTCCGGCATCCGGTAACGGCTCCATCACATCCGCCACCGCCAGCCCACGGGCCGCCAGGGCCTCGCGCAAGGCCCGATTCTCCGCCTCCACTGTAAACACCGCGTCAGACTTCATGATTTCCGAATCCTTTCCAGCGCCGCCGCCTTGACGGCTTGCATCACAATCACAAAGGGGCCTGCGCCGGAATTTTCCAGTCTGAAAAAAACCTTACAATTGTCGTTCATCGCTATTGACGAAGCGAGGGCGGCTGACTATCTTCCAAATTCAAAGAGCACACACTCCAGAAATCCCGCGCGAAACAGCATTGATCGAGGGAAGGATGGTCTTCGTTACGCGGACATGAGCGGGCTGGAGAAATGGGTTCCGCGTTCGAGACCGATGAATGAGTCGAGTTTGTTGAAAGCATCCGGTATGGGTTGGCGTCGGGCGGCTACCCGCAACCTGTGGACTTTGAAACCGCTGTTTCACGGCGGCCGGGCGATATATCGCTCCCCTTCCTCTTTTTTTCCCGCTTCGTGTTGGACGGCACACCGGCCAGGCCCCGCCGGCGTTCCCGTGTTCCAAGCTCTTGGGACCAACGGGCGCCCGTCTAATTGGCGCAGGTACGAAAGCGAGCACTGATTCATGGACACGAACCGCACACCCGCGCCGGCCCGTACGACCAGCGACGAACCTCCGCTTAGCGCCGGTTCCGACGATGCGGAGCCTGGAGGTACACTGCCGGCAGCCGAAACGCTGGCCACGACGCGACCTATCGCCGACTTGAACACGCTGCGGCAGGATCCGCAGTGGCAGGATTGGCGCTGGCAGATTCGCCACCGTATCCGCACCTTCGAACAGCTCGCCCAGGCTTTCCCGGCGCTTCAGCGGAACACCAGGATCGCCGAAGTGGCCGCGAAATATCCCCTGGCCATCACGCCTTACTACCTCTCCGCCATCCTGAAGCCGGACTACAGCGATCCGGTTTTCTCCCAGGCGGTGCCGCAGTCGCGCGAGTTGCTCGATCCGGCCTTCCTGCATGCCGATCCGCTGGAGGAAGAGCAGGACATGCCCGTCCCCGGGCTGATCCACCGCTACCGCGACCGCGCGCTGCTGATGACCACCACCATGTGCTCCATGTACTGCCGCCATTGCACGCGCAAACGCATGGCCGGCACGCGCGAGTGTACGATCTCGGTCGAGCAGTTGCGGCGGGCGACGGAATATCTCAAGGCCCATCCGGAAATCACCGACGTGATTCTTTCCGGCGGCGACCCGCTCACGATGTCCACCTCGCTGCTGGAGCGCATCGTGCAGGCCGTGCGCGCCGTGCCGAGCGTCGAAATCATCCGCATCGGCACCCGTACACCGGTGGTGCTGCCGCAACGCATCACCGACGAACTGGTCAAAATGCTGGCCAAGTACCATCCGGTCTGGATCAACACCCATTTCAACCATCCGCAGGAACTCACGCCGGAGTCCCGCGCGGCGCTGGCCAAACTGGCCAATGCCGGCATCCCGCTGGGCAACCAGAGCGTGCTGCTGCGCGGGATCAACGACGATCCGCGCGTCATGGAGACGCTCTGCCGCGGGCTCGTCCGCGAACGCGTCCGGCCCTACTACCTGTTCCAGTGCGACCTGGTGCGGGGGGTGGAACATTTCCGCACGCCGATCAGCCGCGGCATCGAGATCATGGAATATCTGCGCGGCCGCCTGAGCGGACTGGCCGTCCCGACCTACGTCGTGGACGCCCCGCACGGCGGCGGCAAACTGCCGCTGCTGCCGAATTACATCGTCTCCGTCAGCCCCACGCACACTGTGCTGCGGAATTTCGAGGGCATGCTGATCAACTATCCCGAACCCATGGTGAGCGCGTCGCGGCCGGAACCACCGCCCGCGGCCAGCCGTTCGCCCGGCGTCTGGGAACTTGCCACCGGCCACCAGTCGGCCATCCTCCCGGCGGGCAACCGCCGGCTGCAACGCCGCCCCGCCGCGCGCAAGTCCGCCGCCGCGTCCAACAACGGACAGCAAACCTTCCTATGGGCTTGAACCCGCCCCTGATCGGGCTGACCTACGACCTGCGCAGCGATTACCTGGCCCTCGGTTATGCCGAGGAAACCGTCGCGGAGTTCGACGAGGACGTCACGATCGACGCGCTGGAGGCCGCCATTCGCGCCGCCGGCTGCCAGACGCAGCGCATCGGCAACGTGCGCGCCCTTGCGCAACGACTCGTCGCCGGCGATCGCTGGGACCTGGTCTTCAACATCGCCGAGGGCCTGGGCGGACGCAATCGCGAGACCCAGGTGCCGGCGCTGCTGGAAGCTTACGGCGTGCCCTGCGCGCTCTCCGATCCGCTGGTCTGCGCCGTCACGCTCGACAAAGCCATCGCCAAGCGTCTGGTCCACAGTTACGGCCTCGCCACCCCGGCCTTCCACGTCGTGCATGAGCCGTCCGACATCGCCCGCGTGGCGCTGCCCTATCCGCTCTTCGCGAAACCGATCGCCGAGGGCACCGGCAAGGGCATAGACAAAAATTCGCGGATCGAAAACGCCGATCAACTGCGCCGCGTTTGCCTGGCGCTGCTCGGAGCGCACAACCAGCCGGTCTTGGTCGAGGAATTTCTGCCCGGCCGCGAATTCACCGTGGCCATTCTGGGCACGGGCCACGAGGCGCGCGTGCTCGGCACGCTGGAGGTCGAGATCCTGCCCCACGCCGACACCACCATCTACTCCTTCGAGATCAAGGAACGCTGCACGGAATTCTGCCGCTACAGCCGGCCGGCCGGCGCCCCGATCGTCGCAGCCGTCGAAAAACTGGCGCTGGACTCCTACCGCGCGCTGGAGGTTCGCGACCTCGGCCGCGTGGACGTGCGGCTCGACCGCGAGGGCCGCCCGGCCTTCATCGAAGTCAACCCGCTGCCGGGCCTCAACCCCGGCCACTCCGACCTGCCCATGATCGCCCGCCAGGAAGGCATGGACTACGAGCCCCTGATCGCCGCCGTCTTGAAAAGCGCCCTCGCGCGCGCGGCCGCGGAAAAGGCGGGCATAACAAAGCGCGCGAAGCCATAACGCCTCTCAAAAAATGAAAATCCTGGAAGTCATCGTGAACGACCGGATGCAGAGGGGCTATCGCTACCTGCTGACGGCGCCCGTCGGCGGGGACTTCGATCCCGAGTTCAAGCCGGAGCTGACGCCGAAGCAGCTGCTCGAACTGGGGGTCTTCGGCGGCCGATACATGACCGACTGCCGCGCGGAATTTCCCAAAACATGGTTCGCGAAAGCCCGCCTGGCGCCGGCGCAGGCCGATCCCGGCTTGAACTGTTTCCAGGTCGCGGCCTCGAAACCGCTTTCGTACTGGATCATGAAAGGCTGGATCTACCCGGACGATCCCAGAGGCTGGTTTCAATGGTACTGCCGCTATTACATGGGGCGGCGCGGCGTGCATGACGCGAAGCAGATCAAACGCTGGAAAGCCATGCAAAGGCACATCGCCCAATTACGTAAACACTGCCGAAAAGGCGACCTGAATTGCCGGCGCGTCCAAAGACAGGCGCTGCTGCACTGGGCCTACGACAGCCGCAAGATTTAGCCGCCCGCATGCAAAAGCAGGCAGACCGCGGATCAGGCGACCAGTTCGTTCAGGCGATGTAACAGTTTAGCCGAAACCGAGAGTAGCGAAGCAACCGGCGTGACAAGGCGTAGCGTCGAGCGCACCGAAAGCGGCAGGGTCAACCGAAAGCGGCAGCGAAAGCGGCAGGGTCCGAAAGCGGCAGGGTCAGGCCTTTATTAGTGATTAAGCGCATAATGCTTTCCTGATCGATGCGTATCGCCGGCGCGTGCTCCAACGTGCCGCCAGTTGCCGCTCCCCCAGCTTCAGCAATCGCCCCAATCCCGAACCGTCCGCCAGACCCAC
>JANYBP010000129.1 GCA_025360745.1 bacterium | reverse complement strand
AAATCCTCGCCTAAGGACGGTGCGACCATGTTGCTGCCAAGTCTTTCGCCCTACGCCCACGCGGCGACGGAGGCCCGCCGCCCTCCAAGGAACGTCATCGAGACTTGCTAGAGGATTCTTCTGGAGGGCGGCAGGCCTCTGCCGCCGCGTGGGCACAAGGCGAATAGCTTATGGATGGAATGTCGGAACGACGTTAGGCGAGGATCAAGGGTGCCCGGAAGAATACGTTTGCGCCGACATTTCGCTTGCGTGACGCCCCGAAAATGCACATTATCGCAAAAGTTGTGCGCATGTAGGCCGGTATTCCGGTATGGTTTGCGGAAGGTTCTCGATTGGCGGATCGCATCTTCAAGGAGCTTAATGAAAAGGGGCGGATGGCTGCTGATCGCGATCTTGAGTTGTCTGGCCGCGGAAGCGGCGGCGACGCGCGTCTGGATCGTCGGCGATTCCATCGTCCGCGAAACCTCCTTTGCGCTGCGCAAGACGTTGGAATCGGCGAATGTGCCGGTGGAAACTTTCATCTCGCTGGGATCCGGTCTGACGCGGCCGGATTTATTCGACTGGCACGCAAAACTTCGTGAAATCGTCACAAACTCCCGGCCGGAACTGGTTGTGGTCATGATGGGCGCCTCCGACATTCAGGACATGAACGAAAACGGCCGCTTGCTGACGCGCGGCGCCCCGGCCTGGGATGCGGAATATGCCCGGCGTCTGGATGTCGCGCTGGAAATTCTGCTGGGCGGAGGCGTGCGGCAGGTCTTTTGGGTGGGTTTGCCGGATATGCGCGATCCCGCGTTGAACCAGTTCGCGCATGATCTCAATCGAATCGTGCAAACACGGGTGACGGCCCGGTCTTCCGCGCGCTTTTTCGCATCCGCCAGTTTGCTGAGCAAGCAGCCCGGGCAGTTTTCCGCCTATCTTCCCGGCCCGGACGGCATGCCCATTCTGGCGCGGTCGACCGACGGGAAACATTTGAGTTTGCAGGGCGGCGCTATGCTGGCGCAGGCCGTCTGGACGGAGATCAAACCACTGCTGGAGAAGGCGGCAAAACCATGAATCGATCAGACAAAGCGCGCGCGCGCGCCGTAAAATCCGGGCTGGCGTTCCTGATCTGGGCGCTGCTCGTGGAATCGAGCCAGGGCTTGGAACCGGCGGGAACGACGCCGCGCGCCGCCCCGCCTTTGACGGCCCAGCCGGATGCGATCGGGCTGGTGGCTCCGTCCGGCTTGCCGACCAACGGGGTTTTCGCCCGTTTCAAGGCCGATCAACAGTATTATGTGGCGACGGATGAGTTTCTCAAGGGGCATTACGATGTCGCGATCCGTTCTTTGGAAAAGGTGATCGAGAGCAATCCCGGTCTGCTGGGCGCGTGGGAAGTGCTGGGCTGCAGCTACTGGAAAAGCGGGCGCACCAATGAAGCGCGCCGGCTGTGGGAGCAGTTATTGAAGGTCGATCCCAAAGTGGCGCGTGCGCACATGCTCCTGGGCTCCCTGGCGCTGGCCCAGACGCGCTACGAAGACGCCGAAAAGGAGTTTCGCGCGAGCTTGTCGCTCAACCCCGGCGATATCCAGACCAGTTTCGCGCTGGGCCTGGTGCTGCGGGCCATGCACCGCGGCGCGGAAGCCGGGGAGATATTCGGGAAAATTCTCGCGGACGACAACGATCGCCACGACGCGCGGCTGCAACTGGCGCTGGTGATGGTGGACCAGGGCCGCTACGACGAAGCGCTGAAACTGTGGCGGGAACTGCCGGCGGCCGCCCGCAACAGCGGCGCGAGCATGTTGCTGACCGAGGCGGATATCTTGATGAACACAGGTTCCGCCACCGGCGCGATTCGCTGCGCGCAGAATGTCCTGGCGTCCGATCGCGACAATCCGGCGGCGCTGCAAATGCTGGCGTGTATTTCCGAATACAGCGCACAGAGCGAAACCGCCATCCCGTATTTGAAACGCATCGTCGAAAGCAGCGAGGATGCCTGGACGCGGCAGCATACCCGCATGCGGCTGGCGGCGCTTTACATCCGTTTGAACAAGGCGGAGCCGCTGCGCTTCTCGCTGAACGAGGCCATCGTGGTCACGCAGGATTTCCTCAAGGAGACGCCCGGCAATCCCGACGCCATGATGCTGCTGGGCGATCTCTGGGTCAGCAACCTGCAACTCGAACAAGCCGAGCGGCAGTATCTCAAGGTTTTGCGCGATTATAATCCGCGCAACCGGCGCGCCCACGGCGGGTTGTTTCAGGTTTATATCGCGCAACACGATTACGGCAAGGCGCGGGAGCAGCTCCGGGCGATCGAGAGCTTCAATCCGCAAAATCCCTACCTGCATTACTGGCGGGCGCAACTGGCGGAATCGCAAGGCGATCTGCAGTGCGCCAATCGCGAGGCCCGGCTGCTCGAGGCGGCGGGGACGCAGGGCGCGGCGGCGGTCATCATCTATCACGGCATCGTCAATTCGGAACTCTCGGAGATCATGCCCGCGCGCCTCCTGCGCGAGCATCTCCTGGTTTTGAAAAAGGCGGGCTTCCGCTTTATCACGGCCCGCGAACTGCCGGCATATCTCGCGGACCGGCGGCGCAGCGCGACCAACGCGCCGGAGTTCGTGGCCGTCATCACTTTCGACGACGCCCGGCGCGACACCTTCTATTACGGCACGCCCGTGCTGCGCGAACAGGGAGTGACCGCGTCCATGCATGTTCCCGTCGGCGATATCGAGCGCGACAACTTCCTCGGTTCCTGGGAACTGCTGAATCGATATCTGGCCGACGGCGCCTGGGTCTACGGCAGCCATTTGATGAACGCCAGCGACCTCGTGCCGGTGGATGGCGCGGGCGCCACGGCTTATCCGCTGGCCAATCGCGTCTGGATCGGCAAGGAAAAACGCCTCGAAACCGAGACGGAATACCGGACGCGCATCGCCTACGAATACCGGGGCAGCCGGGAGATCATGGAACGGCAATTTGGCCAGCCGGTTAATTTCATGGCCTATCCGATGGGCGATATCGGACAGGAGACGCGCAGCGATGTGCCGGATGCCGTCGCTGTCAACCTCGCCGCCGCCGCCACGAATTATGCCGTCGGCTTCATCCAGACCGAGTTCGGCTACGCGGTGCACGGCGACAACCCGCTGTTGTATCAGCGGTACGAACCGGACCGCTCCATCTCAGCCGACGAACTGCTGCGTCATGTCATGGAATACCATCCGGTGTTCCTGGCGCGGCGGATGCAGACGCAATACGCCGCGCAGGCCGGCAAGCGGCAAAAGGCCGGGGAACTGACGGAAGAATTGAAACAAACGGGCTACCTGCCGGTCCTGCACGAGAAGCTGGAAAAGAGCGTGCATGAGCAACTGGCGGGGCGCAGTCGTCCGCCCGACAACATCGATCAAATCCGCAAGGGACCCTACCAGCTCGATCTGGGCAAGCCCTATCTGGCCGCGCGCGCGGATTATTTTCACGATGTCTACGAAAACGTGAATTACCACCTGCTGGGCGCCGCCGGAATGAATCTTACGCCCAATGTCATTGCCGAGGCCTTTGGCGGCATCGGCCAGCTCAAGCAGGAGACCGCCGCCCAGGCCCTCCCGCCCGGCGCCGTCAAGCTGAACGAGCAGGTTCTGGGCCTGGCCCCCTCCGTCGTCTTTCCTTTTCCCATGCGCCTGGCCGGACAGCTTGCCCGGCGTTCCTTCACCGGCGACGCCGAAACCTCGCTGATGCGCTATGCCGCGGAGTTGGAAACCAAACCGCTGCTGCCTCTGGACCTGGCCGCCCAGTTCGAGCATGACGCGCCGCCATCGGCGCGCAGCGTGCTGAAAGACACCAGTTACGACATGGGCGCGCTGTCGGCCAACTGGAACTTGTTCGATTGGTGGGACCTGAACGGCGGCGTGCAGCATTACGCCTATTCCGACGACAATCGCTGCGATCATTTCAGACTGGGCAGCAAGTGGCTGCTCTGGCCGCAGCCGGGCCTGTATGCCGGATTGAACTATCAATATTCCTCGGCGGCGGAGAAAAGCTTCGACTACTGGACGCCTTACAAGCTGAACCGCTTTTTCGTGGAAGCCCAATTGCGCGGCAATTACCGGCGGGTTTATTACAATCTGCAGGCACGCTTCGGGATCGGCAAAGAAGGGGTGCGGCCCGGCGACGATGAAGCTTATCGAAAAACGCTGGCCGATTTGCAGAAGGCCATCGGCGATGCGCGGCGCAACCAGTGGACCAATCCGACCTACCAGCAATTACAAAAGGAATATGACGATCTGCTGGCCCAGGGGGCGCCGTCCACGGACTGGGAACCGGTGCTCGGCTTGAGCGCCTCGACGCGCTTCAAACTGGGCGAGCACTGGGAACTCAACGGCGAGGTCAGTTACGACCGGGTGCCCAACTACAATCAATTGTCGGTTTTGGGCGGGATCAAATACGCTTTCTGACCGGCGCCGCCCTATTCTTGATAATCTCCGGTAAACCCTTACGTTTGAATCGCATTATTATTGGGCGCAAAAAGCCGGCATTTTGCCAAAAAAGTTGCTTTTAAAAAAGACTTGCAATCACGGCGCATGTGGTTCTTACTCCGTGATGTTGTGACCACGCTTTGCGCAGGTCACGTATAACGGGGAGAAACCAACGATTTAGAAAACGCCACAAAACCTATAAATTTTGCGTATTCGCAAGATTCGTTCTTTGGAAAACTGGCAAGTTTAATACTGGAACGAACATGCGGGAACGCGCCTGACTGGCGCGGCCCTGTTTCATGTTCCAGTTAAGGGATGCCAGTCCCTCCAAAGAGCGTGGGCAGGTGTCCGCGCCTCTTGTTTTTTTGGATACAGTTTGTAAGAGGGATGGAGGAAACACACATGCATGCAAGACGACGTAATGAGAAAAGTAAACGCGCCCGCACAGCAAGTCTCACTTTGGTGCTCGCGTTACTAATAACTCCGGAACTGTTCGCCACCGATTTCGGAGTAGATACCACCCGCGCCCCACTTGCTTCCATCTCGGCCGTGGTGCAAGAATTTCTTGCCCAACGCGCCCAGATTGAGCCGATCTACCCTTACGACCTCTGCCAGTTCATCCACCCTGTCGACGCGCCGGTGCTGGCTTCACCGGGTGACTTTCCGACGGCGTTCCGCAATGGACTGATCGGCGTCGGCCGCAGCGGATGCACCGTCTACCCCGTGACTTGCATCCAAGTCCGCGGACTCGACAGCATCGTTTTCGTCAACGCGGATGGCAGCGTTTTCGGCGCCTTACCGTACACAGATGACTCGACTTGGAACCGCACCGCCTGGAGCGATGACGACTACCTGCGATGGGAGGATCCTGCCCGTGTCGGAATAACGCTCTACCTCGTGACGGCGGACGATTTGGCCGCCGCGGCCGCTGCGGCGGAATTGCAGGCCGAACTGAATACAACGGGCGGTGGGTTCTCGCGACTTGATGGTAGGCAGAACCTGTACAACATGCAAAATCTACTGGATGCCACCTACACGAACCTTATCATCGCTGGCGTGCAAAAGGTCAGCAACGGCGTCGAATTGACCATCGGCCTGCCCGCCGACTGGACGAACCGCCTGGACGTACTGGTGAGCGATGACCTCGTCCCACTCTTCTGGCGCTGGCGTGCCACGCTTGATGACGCGACAAACGGCTTGTCTTTCTCTTGGGTAGACACCAATGCGCCCGCCATCGACCGAACGTTTGTCGTGCTCGGCAATGCCGACATAGACGGTGACGGCGACGGGCTATCGGATGCCACAGAACTCTATGTTACCAAGACTTCACCGACAAATAGCGACACGGATGGAGACGGGTTCAACGACTACGACGAAATCATGACTTCACGCACCGATCCGAATAACCCAGACGTAACTAAACCAACAGTAACGATGGATTGTCCTACCAACAACTACACTTGGATTTGGATGCCGTGAACATTTCAATAGGAACTCCCATGAAACGAATATTCTTTGTCGGTCTACTCTCGGTGACGAACCTGTTTTTCCTCTGCGGTTCCAGTTGGAGTGATGATTACACCGCTTACTTCGTCAATAACTCGTTGCAAACCGTTAACGTTGGTCTATGGGATATAAGCGGACACGACAACACCCGCCCCTTCACGGATGGCCAGTCTTCCCTTTTGGCTCCCGGATGTTCTAATAAGTGGACTGCCGCCGCCCCAGTGTGGGATAATTGGTGGTACGAATGTCCTCCTGGCATGAACAGGACGTTTACGAGTTGGAGATGCACCGGTGTTCCATACACCTTCAATGGGACCAACGCTCCGCTTCACGGTTCACCACTGGACGATCCAGACGCCAATAGCATCGACCCAATCAACGTCATGAATGGGAACGTTTCCTATTCCAAGACAGATGTATCCATCCCGTGTCCCGGCATCCCTCTTGATTTCACCCGCACTTACAACAGTACCCTTGACTACAAGAGTCTCGTGGGCCAACGCTGGACTCACACCTACGACTGGAGGGTTACAAGTACCAACCTAGTCGAGGCGGGTAATACCAACACCTACGGCTTACTTCTCAGTCCCGACAAGAGTTGTTACTGGTTTAAAAAAACCGGTTCCATTTACCAGAGCCCCCTCGAAGCGCCGTGGATACTCCAACAGTCTACCGACGGAACATATCAGGTAACAATGCCTAACTCTGCGGTGTTCGCTTTTAATACAAATGGCATGCTCCAAACTATGACGGACCTCTGGGGCAACTCGCTCACATTGACATACAGTAACAATTATCCCAACCAACTTCTTACGGGCGTGCGCCACAATAACGGGAAAGAATTGCTCTTTCTGTACACCAACAACCTCATATCACAGGTGAAGACACCCTCCACAAATTTCAACGTATACTACTACTTCAACGGACAGGATGAACTTACTAACGTCACTTGCACAATTCCGACCGCCAATTTTTCGGTGTCCTATCTTTACGATTCCGCCACCAACTGGGCCAATCATAGTCTGACACAAATCGTGAATGAGGTGGGCGATGTCTATTCCTATAAGTATGCGACGAATGCCCAAGGACTCGTCACATCGAAAGGAATTTCGATGGTTTTGGCGTCTAATTACTATCAACATACTGTCAGCTACATCACTCAACCCTACTGCCAGTCTACCATCACATACACTCTAGGCAATACAAACCAACCCATCGTCTACAATTTTGATCCATTTTTCGGCCGGGTCACGGGGATTGCCGGTCCGGGTACAATAAACCATTCGACCGTATTTGACATGTCGGGGAACCCGGTCTCGTCCGTCATCTCAGATGGCGCCGCATCCAACAAAACCGTCAGAAAATTCGACGCCTGTCGCAACGTCACCAACATGATGCAAGCCCTGAATGCCACGCCCAGCAACGCATGGACTCGCACATGGGACACCAATCAGCAGGTCTGCACGAGTGTTACCGACCCTGAAGGGCATCGGATGGCCTTCGATTACACGAATGGGGTCACAACCAGGTCGAAACTTTTTTATTCGGCTTCCAATTCGTATGACACACTTCTGTCTTATACGACAAACGGACTGCTCACCGGCGTAACCAACGCCAACGGTCACTGGACGCGGTTTCTTTTCGATGACTACGGGAATAAAACATCAACCATCCCGCAACTTGGACCCACAGTGAACTATGCATGGACGCAACTCGGTGATCTCAGCCAAACCATCATGCCGAGTTCTAATTTCGACACGAACGAACCTGCCAACATGATTCCGCGTGTGATATCCATCAGCCGGGACGAACGGGGCCGACCATTGCAAATCACATATCCAATCGTTGGCATGACTGAACAGTTCGGTTGGGATGCAGGCGGCAACCTTACCAACCGAATTGACACTTCCGGACGATATACCCGGTACACTTACAAACCCAGCGGCAAACTAGCCTCGGTGAGTCGGCAATACGGCACGTCCAACCTTACCACCTCGTTTGCTTTCGACCAGCAATTCAATACTCTTTCCCTGACCGACGCCAAGGGCAGAACCGTTGAACGTTACACGCTTGATATTCAAAACAGACCCATTGCCGTTACGAATCTTGAAGGCCAGGCCATGAGTATTAGTTACCTCCTCGGCGACTATGTTCGAAGCGTAACCCGTTTCGACGGGACACTCATTACAAATACCTACACTGCGGATGGACTGCTCTATCAACAAAAATACCCAGGTTCGACCAACACGTTCGGTTACCTGAAGAACGGCCTGATGACCACTGCGGCCACCGAACAAGGCACAATTTCCAACTCCTTCAACTACGCAAATCGCCTTGTGTCGTCTGTGTGTGTTGCTCCAAGCGGGATGGTACCTATCTGGACAGGTCTCGAATATGACGAGCGTTGCGGGCAGTGTGGACTATGGAATTGACGAAGCTGACCGGGTCTCTACCATTACCGCATCGCTCAAGTCCCTGACGGCGCCGCTGACATTCAATTTTACGTACAACCCGAACAACGGATTCCTGAACGCCATCACTTGTACCAATAGCGGCATGATTGTCTCCTACAACTACGACGACATGGACAATATGACTGACCTGTCGTGGGTTAACGGTTCCAACCAAACGTTGAGGAGTTTCTTTTACGGACTCAACAATGCGGGCATGGCAACCAGTCTCATATACCAAAATGGCGAACAGGTTCAATACGACTACGACGACCTCGACAGATTGATTCGGGAAAAACACACATCGGCACTTGGGGAATTGATGACCGACCAGAGTTACAGTCTCGACGAGGTAGGCAACCGGACATCCAAAACGGCCACCAATTTCTCCCTGTCCTACACCTATGGGACGGGCAACAATCGCCTGCAAAGTTGGTGCGTGAACCAGACGAACCTCACGGCCTCTCTCTATGTTCATGGCACTTCCAGCGAAGCCATTGAGAGTAATTCGCGATTTGGTTATCTCTGGGTCAGCAACTTGATGACGCGCACGCCGACCGTGGATGGCACCAACTTCTGGGTGGACAACCTTTCGGTCGGTATGGGCACGCAAATGGTAGTGGCGGCAATTCGAGACGTCGCTGGAAACACAACCTATCTCACGAATCAGGTTTTCATCAGTGTTGTCACGAATGGAGCCTATTTGTACAACACCGCCGGATGCATAACCAATATCACGTATACGGGCCAGCAATACTCCAGGAAAATTGATCTGACGTGGAACTCGAAGTACCAATTGACCCAACTCGCAACCAACGGGGCGGTGGCCGAAAAGCACGGGTATGACGCTCTTGGAAGAAGAGCGTGGACGTTCGACGGCACGACCACGAACTATTACGTATGGGACGGCCAGAACCTTGTGGCAGACGTGGATTCGACCGGCGGTTTGCAGCGCGCCTACATTTACGCTGGACTCGACTGTCCGCTGGCGTTGGTGTCATACAGCGACTCGGTGGCGACGGTTTACTATTTCCTGACTGACCGGCAAGGAACTGTTCACGGGATAGCGGACACGAACGGGAATCTTGTCGAGCAGTACCGGTTTGATGCATTCGGCCGCTTGGAAGGCGTGTTCGACGGTAGCGGAAAATCATTGGTCCAATCCGCCATCGGAAATAGATTATTATTTCATGGTCGTGAGTATTCGTGGGGCACGGGGCT
Source organism: bacterium (assembly GCA_025360745.1). Classification (GTDB taxonomy): domain Bacteria; phylum Verrucomicrobiota; class Kiritimatiellia; order CAIKKV01; family CAIYGI01; genus CAIYGI01. The sequence goes on along the minus strand of JANYBP010000129.1, from coordinate 83,706 downwards.
TTATTTCTTTAGAGCCAGATGGTATGACCCCATCAGTGGAAGATGGCTCTCCAATGACCCAATCGGTATCTCCGGCGGATTGAACCAGTACGTTTTTTGCGCAAATAACCCCGTCAACTTTGTTGATCCAACAGGATTGAAAGTTTACAATGTTACTTTTAGAGGAAAAACAATACAGATCGATGATACGAAAATAACACCTCAAGGCGTTGCTACTGAAATTGCCGAGATAGTTCAAACGGCAGCTCTTTTGCAGAAAGTTGCAGATCTGGAAGGAACATTCAAAGACTATAATCTTGGGGCAGTAGCCAATGCTGCAGGCGGTGCAGATAAAAGATATGGTTCTGCATGCCAACAGTATCTAAGAAGTTCCTTTGAACACAAATTTAAGATAGGCGCGTTTGGCGCTGCTGAAGGTATGGGGATGTTGATCTTCAGCCTTGGTCTAGGGAGTGATGTCCTTTCGCAAGATACACCATCTGAGGCTACGGCTAGACAGGCAATTGTTGCAAAACAAAGACTTGAAGTATACTCTGATTTTTTAAAGGAAATCGCTAAAGTTCTACCGCCTCCGCCACCAAAGTAATCCTGGAACAAGACTACGAGGAGATGTTATGGAACCAACACAAACCACATTAGGGGAACGATCGAGAAAAGTAGGGGTTCTGGTTCTGTCTCTACTGCTGTTGCTAGCAATAAACCATTACCTATGTGTCTTGTTTTGCGAAATTATTCCTGCCGCTCGATCTCACATAGAACTTCTCCGTGGCAAGGATTATGACAACATCACGAGCCCTTTGTTTCTTCTTTCTAAATTGAGTCATGATCCAATTGGAATCATGGTTGTCCTGGCGGCCAATTACAATGAAACCGTGTTGTTCATTCATGCGGTCGTTTTTTTCGGGTTATTTGCTTGGATGTCTAGAATTAGGAGAACTTCGAAAATCGTATTGCTGGTTTCCGGTATTGTTTTATTCTACGCTTTCGCGGAAATCTTGTGCCGTAAATTCGGCGGTGGTCTTATGGGGTTTATTAAGTAATGTGGAATTATAAAGGTAAGCGTCCGGTACGGCGCCCCATTGACGATCAAGCGGCGTTGATGTACGGCGTGAAGGGGTGGCGGCGAGTCTGGGCGGGTCAGGCGGCGGCGGTATTGCGGTGGGCGGCGAACCGGTTACAGTTCTCCAGCAGTGTGTAGATGATCGCGCTACGATCCCCGGCGTCCGGATGGCCGCCTGGCGTGATTCAGGGCGCCGGTCCCTGGTCTGCGGAAAGTATTACTCCCAGACGTAGGTGTCGTCCGAGGGGGCGGAGGAGGGGGCCACTTCTATGCCGTGCGCGTCGAGCTGACGGAAGGCTGTAATGGCGGGCCGCGCGGCGGCGGGCGGCGTGGCGGGGGCGCTGGGGGCGGCGGGCGGAGCGACGACCGGAGCGGGGGCTTCGGCGGCGAGCGTGGCCGGCGTGAAGGGGGCCGCGGTGAAGGGGTCGGCGATTTTGTAGGGACGGTCATCGACCTCTTCGGCCTCGTCCTTTTTCGCCCGCGCGGCGTTGCGGGCGGCCAGGCGGCGGTGGCGCGAATTGAGCAGGGCCGCGACCGCGAAGATCACGCTCAGAATGGTGGCGATCAACCCGGTGATGGTGAGGGGCGCATTGTCTTCCATTATGGCTTTTCCTCCGCGGCCTTCGGCGCGTTGTCGGGTTCGGGAAGGCTGCCCATGTCGTGAGCCGCATGCTCGATCAGGTCGCGGGTGACCTTGGGAATGCGGGCGGCGAATCCCAGCATCAGCGCCATGTCGCAAATATTGTTGATGACGCGCGGCAGACCGGCGCTGATCCGGTGAACCTCCCGCAGCGCCGCCTCCTCGAAGGTCCAGATATCGCCCCCGGCCACGCGCATGCGATGCTGGATGTACTCCATGGTTTGCGCGTCGGAGAGCGGCGCCAGGCGCCAGACCAGTTGCAGGCGCTGCCCCAGCGCGGGTTGCTGCTGCAATTCGGTGGCGAGCTGCGAATGGCCGGCGAGAATGATGGTGAAAGCGGAGCGTTCGACGCCGCCATCGGCCTGCACGCGCAGGTTGGTCAACAGATGAATCAGGTCGAAGGCGTCCTGCTGGCGCAGCAAATGCGCCTCGTCGATCGTGATCACGGTCGGCTTGAAGGTGCGCCGGTGGCTCTGGACATATTCCTGAAGCGCCAGCACGGCGTCGGCCAGCGTGGTGGGTTTGGCGGGTTCGCCGATGTGCGTCAAGACCTGGCGCGAGAGCACCAGCGCGCCGCCCGGCATGGCCTCGCAGCGCATGAAGGCGATGTTGTGCTCCTTTTGCAACTGCTGCGAGAGCATTTCCAGCACCATGGATTTGCCGACGCCGTAAGGACCCACCAGCACGCCGCCCAGCCGGGCGCCGCGCACGATAAAAAGCAACCGCGCCAGCCCCTCGCGGTGCTGTTCGGAAAGGTAGGCAAAACGCATGTCCGCCACGTTGCGGAAGGGCTCCTCGCGCAGATTCCAGTAAGAAACGTACATGCTTTTCCTTGACGTTGAGAGGAAACTTCAGCGCCCGCCGCGCTCGTTGCCCGCGGGCGTGTTGTTTTCCATCCCGTTGATGACCGAGGAAAAGAGGATCCGCCGCGCCGCGCCCGCCGCGGCCGGCACGGGGACTGGCGCCGCGGGCGTCGGCAACGGTTTCGGCAATGGCGCCGACGGTGTGGCCACGGCGTGTTGCGGAGCGGCGGCGATCGGCGCTGGGGGCGTCCCGCTGCGTTCCGTCATGCCGACGCCGCGCACGATTTGATAGGGGATGCCTTCATCCACGCACGCTTCGCCGAGATACTTGGTCACGATGCACGTCCAATTGCCGGTCGTTTCCTCCGGTCGTTGCAGCGTGATGGCGACCGGCATTAACTCTTCCAGTTTGTTCTTCAAGCGGAAGGCCGCCGGCGAGACCGGGCGCGGCATGGTGAAAAGCGCGGTCACTCCCATGCGCTCGAAGGCCCTCACGAACGAAAAGAGATGTTCCGACAGTTTCTCGGGATTGGTGCGCAAGGCGATCCAGGGTAGGACGGTGTCCAGCACCACGCGCCGGATCGCGTGCTGGTCGATGAAATTCTGGAGTTGCAAAAATCCGTCCGGCGGCAGCATCCACTGCGCCTCCCGGTCGCGGCCGGGCACAAAATCGCTGTATTCGAGCAATGCCAGCATGCCGTTCGATACGGCGGCGCCCATCGGCAGGCCCAGCGAATCGGACATGATCATGAGATCCTTGGCGCGCCAGACGGAGAGCATCAACGTTCTCTCGTCCTGCTGGATGCCCTGAAGCGCGAACTGCAGGCCCAGCACGGTTTTGCCGGCGCCGGAACGGCCGCTGACCAAAAAGGGCCGACCGCGGTAGACACCGCCGTACCGGCTGTCGAAAAACGCCACCCCGGTTCGTGTTTTATCTATCATGACAGATCGCCGCGCGCCGGATCGTTATTCCTTGTTGAACAGCCGCTCCAGAACCTTGCGAATGAACGAAAGCTCGAACGGCTTGGTCAAAAACTCCACGCCGAGCTCATCCGCCAGTTTGAGACGGTCGCCGGTGGGATGTCCGGAAACGACCACGATCGGGCAATCCGGGCGCTGGGCGCGCAACGCCTTGACAAGATCCATGCCGCTCGGATTGCCGGGGATCATCAGGTCCGTGATTACAAGGTCAACCGCGGCATTCGCCGCCATGACGCGGCCGGTGTCGCCGTTTTCGGCCAGTTCGACGGTGTATCCCATGCCTTCCAGCAGGCGCTTGAAATATTTCCTGACGCCTTCGTCATCATCGATAACCAGAATATTTCGCGGCATAAGTTCGCCTTTCACAAACTTTCGATTCGTATGAAATACCAGTCACATTGGCAGTTGTCAACGCGCAATGCGCGGGTCTATACTGCCCCCGATGCTAGATGCGGCGGAGTTGAGTGTCAAGCGTCACTTAACAGCACCAAATGGACAACATCATGGCGGAGCCGAAGAGCGCATCGACGAACCCTGAAGCCTTGTCCGCCGGCGGCGGAGCGGATGCCTTGCCCGCGCCGGCCGAGATCCACGGCAACCGCTGCCGGTGCTCGGCCTGCCGCATCGCCATGCATGTGGCCGACTCGCCGAAACCCAGCGTCTGCCCCTATTGTCAGGCCAAGATGACGGTCACGTCCTATGTTCTGCCCCCCGCCACCGCGGTGGCGCAGGAGGTGGCGGGCGACGACGTGGCGGCCAAGCTGCGGCGGCTTTACGCCCGCCCACGGCACGGCATGATGATCGCGCTTTTTCTGCTGGGCACGGGACTGCTGGCGACGGCCGTCTATTTCCAGGTCAGTAATTTCGAGAGCTACTGGTATGCCCCGCTGGTCAATCTTTACAGTTTGATCGCCGGCATCTTCATTGTCTCGCGCTTTTTGCTGGCGGCCTTCTACCACGCTCCCGCGGACACCGGCTTCGAACCGACGGTCACGGTGATCGTGCCCTGCCGCAACGAGCAGGACGCCATCGGACGCACGATCGACCACATCTATTCGGAGGGCTATCCGCTGCGCAAGAAGGAGGTCGTGGTTGTGAACGACGGTTCCACCGACCAGACGCTGGCCGAGATGCTCAAGGCGCAGGCGCGCCATCCGACGCTGGTGATCGTGGACTTCGAGACCAATCGCGGGCTCTGCCACGGCATGGCGGTGGCCACGCTGATGGCGCGCGGAGAGTTCCTGGTCTTTGTGGACTCGGACACCTTCCTGTTTCCGGGCGCCGTGCGCAAGGTGGTGCAGGGGTTTGTGGACCCCATGGTGGGCGGCATCGCGGGTCATACCGATGTCGAGAACGCCACCAAGAATCTGCTCACCAAGATGCAGGACGTCCGCTATTTCTTCTCCTACAAGATCATGAAGGCCGCCGAGAGCGTTTTCGGCGCCGTAAGCTGCCTGCCGGGCTGCTTCTCGGCCTACCGCCGCACCTGCGTGATGCATGTGCTGGACCGCTGGCTGAACACCAAGTTCATGGGCGTCTATGGCGACTTCGGCGACGACCGCAGCATGACCAATTTCATTTTCAAGGACTACCGCATCCTTTACGACGACGAAGCCCTGGCCACCACGCTGGCCCCTGAAAACTGGAAACAGTACATCCGCCAGCAGGCGCGCTGGAACCGCTCCTATGTGCGCGAGGTTTTCGTGGCCGGAAAATTCATGTGGCGCAAGCATCCGGTGCCGGCGCTTTCATGGTATGCGATGATGGTCATGCCGATCGTCGAACCGGTGGTGATCGTGTCGGCCATGATCGTCGCCCCGATCCAATCCGGGGCCATGACGCCGTCCTACGTCATCGGCGTGATGGCGATCACGCTGGTGTGGTCGCTGCATTTTCTTCAGCACACCGGCCGCAAGCATTGGTGGACCGGCTTCATTTTCACCATTACTTACACGCTGTTTTTCAGTTGGCAGGCTTATTACGCCCTGCTGACAATGCGTCGCACGAAATGGGGCACCCGATGAACATATTCACCGCCGTACCGCCCACACCACGACCGCCGGTCCGTCCGGGGAAAAAAGACCACTGGATGAGCCGCCCGATCCAGGCGCTGAAGGACCAGTACGTGCAGGCCTGGCTCTATTTCCTGCTGATCGTCAGCATTGTCGTGGCCTGGTGGTTTCCGATCAGGGTTTTGTACCAGCGTTACCGGTACACGCCGGTCGTTTCGCAAGTCCAGCGCGACGCCGAGTCCTTCGTGGCCCTGACCTATACCGGCATCTCCGACCGCACCAACGAGGTCAGCCCCGCGCAGTTCGACGAACATCTCAAGGCGCTGCACGACCGCGGCTATGCGCCGATCGGGCTGGCCGACGTGCAGGGGCTGCTTTATCAGGGCAAGCCGCTGCCGCGCCGCGCGGTGCTGGTGACCTTCGAGCAGGCCCGCAAGAGTTCGTATTTCGAAACCCGCGACATCCTGCGCCGCCGCCGCTGGAAAGCGGTGATGTTCCTTTGGACCAAGCCTATCTCGGATGAGGAGCCTTCCAGCCTGCGCTGGCCCTATGTCAAGGACATGGCCTACTCCGCCAACTGGGAGATAGGCGCCGAAAGCGACAACGGTTTCGTGCAGGTGCCGTCGGATGCCAAGGGCCACAAGGGCAACTTCATGACCACCCCCATGTGGATCGCCGAAGGGCAGCGCTACGAGACGGCGGCGGAGTACGAAAGGCGGCTGAGCGCCGATCTGAAGGTGAACTTCGATCTGATCGTCAGGGAAATCGGGCGCAAGCCGATCGCCTACGCCTTCCCCTACGGCGATTTCGGCCAGTACGACAGCCGCGCCGTGCTGACGCGCAGGCTCAACCTCGATCTGGTGGGACAACGTTACGCGCTCGGCTTCGTCTCCGGCAACATGGCGCTGAACACCCGTTTCGGCGACCCCCGCCGCTTGAACCGTCTGCTGGTCCAGCCCGGCTGGAGCGGCGCCGAACTGGTCGCCAAGCTCGAACACACCTGGCCGATCGTCACCGGTTTCGAGAACGTCGCCGTGCTGGGCAACGAAACCGCCTGGATCACCGACTGGGGGCGCAGCGCCTTCGGCACCAACGGCATTCTGTTGCGCTCCACGCCCGCGACCACCGGCGCCAAGATGTGGCTGGCCGGCAGCAATCTGTGCCGGGATTTCCAGACGCGCCTGCGCTTCATGCCGATCGAGGGCCAGTTCGGCGTCTTTCTGCGCGCCACGCCCGACGAGGAATCCTATCTGTATATCGGCCTGGAAGCCGGCAACGCCTGGCTGCGTCAGAAGTTTCCCGGTCTGGAACCGTTTACGCTGGCATCGGCCCGCGCGTCCGTGCGCCCCAACGAAGCCAACACGCTCGACGTGTTCCTGCGCGGCCGCCAGTGTTTTGTGCGGCTCAACGGCGTCAGTATTTTCACGGAGGGCGCCGAGTTGCGCGGCCCGCCCAAGCCGGGCATGCTGGGGCTGAATTTGTGGGATCCCCGGCCGGGCATGGCGCGGGCGCGGGTGATGGATTTCCATCTGCGCAACCGGATCGACAATCTGGCGGAGTGGAACTCGTCGCTTAACGGGGAACCCTGGCTGGCCAAGTGGATCAACCTGAACGCCTACCGCGTCACCCAACTGGGCCCGCCCTGGATGGATGTGACCTCGCACGGTGTCGTTCCCGTGCTGGCCTGGGACGGCGAGGTCGTGCACCGCCTGGCCCAGGTTTACGATATGCAGGTGACTCCGCGCGTGTACGTGCATGACGAACGCGGACTCGACCTGCTGCAGCCCGACAAGGTCGCCGACCAGGTCCAGGAACTCCGGGCCTCGGGCATGTACGTCAATCTGGCGGAACTCGACCCCGCCGCCAGCACCCGCGCGATTCCCTGGCTCAAGACCGTCACCGCGGCGTTTGCCGCCAAAGGGCTGTCGCTCTTCGTGCGCTTCCCAGCGGCGATGGAACAGCCCGCGACGCTGTCCTCGGTCATGGCGGTCATCCCCGCCGCCCATGCCGTGGTCGGCGGGACGGCGCTGCCGACGCCGACGCAGGGCAACGAATCCAACCGCATGGTCACGGTCGAGAACGTTCCGGCGCCGCCCGGCGATCTCAGTCTGTCGCTCTACTATCAGATCACCGGCACGGCCATGACCAACGCCAAGCCTTCCTTCGAACTTCAGACCGAACTTCTACGCCAGGATGGTCACGCGGCCTTCGCCGGCGGCGACTATGCCAAGGCCCTCGAACTCTGGAGCCAATGGCACCAGCTCGACCCCAACAGCGACGAGGCGCTGATGCTGATGGGCGATGTCTGCCGCCGCAACGACGAATCCGAGAAGGCGCTGCGCTATTACACGGAAAGCCTGGCGGTCAACCCGGGCCAGATCGGCCTGGCCGTGCGCCGCGCCCAACTGCTGGAATCCATGGGACGCAAGGACGAAGCTCAGGAATCGTTGAATCTCTACGCGCGCGTCTTTCCGGACAACAGCGAGCTGGCGCTGGCGCAGGCCGACTGGATGAACCTGCGCGGGCAGCGCCCGGAGGCGCGCGCGCTGGCGGAGCGCGTGCTCAAGTCCGACCCCGAAAATCTCAAGGCCCGCGTCATGCTCCAGAACCTGCTCGATGCCCCCGTCGCGCGCTACGACAACATGCGGCAGTTGCTGGCCATCGGCTCCGAACCGGTGATGCAGTACGCTTTCGGCGAAGTTATTTTAAATCAGGAGCTGCTGTCCTTTCCCGAGGCCAGCGTGTTGATGCCATTCATCGGCAAGACGGCCGAAACTTCGCCCGATCTCCAGGTGCGCCAGATCTACCAGCGCCTGCTGCCGCGCCGCGACATCATCGTCGAGGACTTCGCCGACGGACGGATTTCGACCAACTGGATTTCCTCCGGCGATAACCTGCCCAGCCGCGAAGGCCGCTATCGCCTGCGCACGACCCGCGCGCAGCAGGAGGCCTTCCTGCGTCTACAGGGCTCGGACGCGATGCGCAACGGCTTCATCGAGGTTACGCTCGACGAAGCCCGCGGGCATTTCTGGCTCTATGCCCGGCGCGGACCAAGTTCGATGGTGCGTTTCGGATTCGACCAGTCCGGTTATCTGCACCTGCAGGTCTGGCGCAACGGCAGCGCCGTGCAGTATGACAGCAAGCCCTGGCTGCGGCCCCCGGGCGCGGTGCGCCTGCGCCTGGAATTGCGCGGCGACGGCGCGATCGGTTACATCAACGGCAAAGCCGCGTTTGTCACGCCGCTGAAAATCCCCGCCGATCTCGGCCAGGGCTGGTGGGGCGCGGCCCCCTACGCGCCGCAACTCGGCATGGCCAACGTCATCATCCGGCGCATGGAGGCCGGACCCTTGCCCGTGCGCATGGTGCTGATGACCGGAACGCCCGCCGCCATATCCGGCGACGGCGCCATCGACGCGGTGAAAAACGACGCGCTGAACCTGTCGGTGCTGGCGCCGGTCTGGTTTGTTCAGAATTCGGACGGCACGCTGCCCACCCGCATCGTGGGCGATCCCGCGCTGGTCCGCATGTTCACCCAGTACTACCGGCTTCGCCTGCTGCCCGTGATCCAGCTCTTCATGAACAGCGACATTCCCGCCGAATGGCTGATACGGGTGGCCCGCGAAAACCGCCTCGACGGCTTTATCCTCTCCATGAGCCACATGCCCGACAACGAGTGGCTGGACCGCATGCGCAAGGAGCTGGAAGTCTCGCCGCTGGAAGTGATCGCGATGAGCACGGACGAAAACACCGGCGTGACATCGCTGCGCGAGATTTCCCTGGGCTACGGCATCATGCCGGCCCGCGAAAAAACCTGGACCACGCGCATCCGGACGGTTTCCGGGAACGAGGGACTGCGCATCAAGACGCGCGACGAGGAAACCCAGGATGGCCCGATCGTCTGGTCCGTTGACGCCGCCGCCGCGCCGGGTGCGGCGACCAACGAAACCGTAACCGCCGCCGCGGAAACTCAGAAGTAATAGATCGCGCCGGCGTCGAGGTTGTGTTCCGAGTAGTCGTTCAGGAAGGTGATGCCGGCGTTGCCGTAGAGTTCCCAATGTTGGCCCCAGCGGCGGCGCAGCGTGCCGTTCAGCCCGATCGAAGGCGACCAGCCCTGCTGCGGATTCGGACCGGGATACCAGGCCTGGTTTTGGGAGAGCGCCGGCGGAGTGGCCTGCGCCTTGAGCGTGTTGTAGGCATCCACATCCGCCTGCCGCGCCCTGTCATGCACCTCGCCCAGTTTGGCCTCGGCGGAGGCGAAGAATTTCGGGCGCGTGCGCACGATGCGCGCCACGATGTAATAACGCTGTTCCCAATAGGGGGACCAGTAGTAGTCGCTGGCCTGGGCCACCGTGATCAGCGAGGCTTCAACGCCGAGATAGAGGTTGCGCCGCTCGGACACCAGCCACATCGAACGCCCGTTCAACTGCAGCACGGAATTGTCGTCCTCGTAGAAAGAGTACTGGCCCGATCCGCTCAGATCCCACCAGTCCTCGGCGCGGTAGGCCACGGACAACCCGGCGGCATCGTAGCCGATCGGTTTGCGGGCCGACGGCGCCAGGTCGTGCTGATACTGGAGCATGGAATCCACCGCCAGAAAGGGCTTCCATTGCAGGGCTATGCCGAACACAAGCTCGCTGCCGTCGGTGCTCTGTTCATCGGCGCCGCTGAGCGTGCGCTGGCCCAGGTTGGCCGAAAAGAGCGTTCCGTCCTGGAAACGATAGTCGCTGCGCAGACCGTAAACCGTCGTGTCCGCCTGATAGCTGGTTTTGTACTTGCGGTTGGTGGTGGTGGTTTCGTCGGCAAAGGTGGTCGTGGTCGAGTCGGACGAGGTGGTCACGCCGTTCTCGGTGGTCGTCGTCACCTGCCGCTCGTTCGTCACCTTGGTGCGCGTGACCTGGGACCAGACATTGGAGGTGAAGGTTTGCTTGATGTTGCCGGTTCCGTAGTGGGCGTCGACGAGCAGGTGCGGGGTCAGGTTCAGTCCGCCGCGCAAGGTCAATTCCCATTCCGAAATCTGATCGTTGGCGCGCATCTGCTGAATCTCGGCGCCCAGATAGGGCTGACTCAACTCCAGGCCCGTCTTGTCCTTGGTGGACTTGTCGGTGGCGGCCTCGGGCGTCGCGGCCAGTTGGTTGGAGAGGCGCTCGCGGATGTACTGCGATAACTCGCGCAGCGAATCGTCGGGATAACCGTCGCGCTCCAGGATGGACAGCATCTTGTTGGCCAGGTAGGGCTTGCCCTGCAGGGCGGCCATCTCGGCGCGCATGCGGCGCGCCAGCATGACCGGGTTGTTTTCGAGCGCCTGCTTGAGCAGGTCCGGTCCCGATTGCTGGTGCTCGGGTTCGTAGCGTTGGTAGAGCAGGGGGTTGTCGGTCGCGCAGGCATGGCCGAATACGCTCTGCACGAAGCCGTGCGTGTAGTGCACGTAGGCTTCGTCCAGAACCGTCTCGTGGACGGTTTGTATTTCTTCGATATTGGAATCGGTTTCCTGCCCGATATCGCCGTAGGGATAGGCCACGAATTTGCAGCCGTCTTCGTCCAAATCCAGCTTCTTGACGATCGTGCGCCGGCTTTCGGCGAACTCCCGCCGCACGCGCAGGAACCAGCTTCGCATCGTCTCCAGCCGGTTATGCTCGGCGTCCCAGCCCCGGTTGACCAGCGCGGTGCCGACGTATTTGCCCTTATCCACCGGAATCGGGTCGTGATCCACCAGATGGCTGCCGAAAACCCACGATCCCGACTGTTCCGCCTGGCGCAACTCGTCCCACGAGGCCATGCCGATCTGTCCCTCGTCGATATCGTGCGTCGGAATATGCATCGACAGCGGTATCTGAAATTCTTCGGCCACCGGCGTGCCCAGCCGGATCGAGGCGCGCAAGGCGTCGTCGAAGGTGATGCAGGCGACCTTGTCCGGGCTGTACAGGCTCATATCCGGCAACGCGGGCGCCTCCTTGCCGGTGAAATCGTACTCCAGCGACCGGATCATGCGGTACAGCCAGGGCTTGCCGATGGGCAATTCGGGGGACTTGTGCGCCGCGAAATAGGCGGGAATCCGATCGGCGGAAATGAATTTATACCCCGCCTGCTTAAGCGACAGAATGTGCTCCTGGAAACGGCGCGTCGAGATCACGGGCTCCCACTCGCTGGTGGACAAGCCGTGATAGAGCGTCGTGAACACCGCGCCCCGCAGGCCTTCCGCCTCGAGCAGGTCCAGCTCGCGCAGGGCCTCGAAAAACTGGCCGCGGGCGAACTCCAGCCGGGCCATGTACATGTGCCGGTAGGGATTGATCGGATCGAAGTTGCGGTAGGTGTCGAGAATCATGCGCTCGCAATCCTCGAAACGGGCGGTCGCAAGATAACATTCGATCAGCCCGATTTTGGCGCGCAGGCTGTTGGCATTATAATCTTTCAATACCGTTTTAAAGGTATCTTCGGCGTCGCCATAACGCCGGGCGGCGATGTAAAGTTCGCCCAGATAAAGCCGGCCGCTCACGTAGCGCGGGTCGTCGTCCAAGCCCTTACGAGCGTTCGAAATGGCCTCGGAAACTGGGAATTTGAGCGGTTCCTTGACGGACATGGTCTTTTGCAGGTTGGAAAGCCGCAGACGGAGCCGGCAGCGGTACATTTTGTTGTCGGTCCGCTCCGCCAGTTTGCCCAGGGCCTTGACGGCCTCCTCCGGGTCGTTGCTGTATTCGGCGATGTCTACCAGCAGGTTCAGCGCCTTGAGATTCTCGGGCGCCATATCGAGCACACGCATGGCGTTGGTTTCGGCCTGGCGGATTTCGCCGATGCGGAGCAGGCACTGCGCCTCGGGGATCAGATAATCGGGATTGTCGGGAATCGCGTCGTTGACCTTGGCCCAATGATCCAACGCATCCTCGTACTCCAACAGTTCTGTCAACGCGCGCGCTAGTTCGATCCGCACATCGATGCGTTCGGAATCTTCGACGAGCAATTGCCGCAGCATCGGCGCCGCCTGGTCGGAATGGCCGCGCCAGAGCAGATTCTGGGCGTACCAGTAGCGGGCTTCGTACTGCTCGGGCCTTAAATCCAGACTGGTCTTGAGCAACGCGCCGGATTTTTCGATATCGCCCCGCGAGTTCGCCAGTTGCGCGAGCAGATTGTAGGCCAGCGGTTCGCGCGGATCGAGACGTTGTAGGCGTTCCCAAAGGCGTTGCGATTCATCCTTGCGCCCCAGGTTCCAGTAGGCCCAGCCCAAGGCTTCCCAGGCGCCCAGCAGTGCCGGGTCTTCCTTGATCGCGAACTCCAGTTTCGGCAGGGCCTTGGCGTATTCCTTGTCCTGGACGAGCAGCATGCCCGCGTACATCTGCTTCCTGGCGGGAGTTGTCTCCAGCACATCGTGCTCGTTGACGCTGTTTGTGAGGGTGGCCGCGGACGAGGCCAGCAGGTTGGTCATGGTGGTCACAAAGGTCGCGACGGCGGGCGCCGTCCGCGCCGTGGTCGCCTCCCGCGGCGGCGGAAGCGCCGCGCGGGTCGTCCCGGCCAGCAGGCCGCCGCCGCTCACGGCAATCGCCATCGCAAACCGCGACCAGGTTTGCCGCGCCCCAATCTTCATGGTTTCACCGCCAAGTCGGCAAGGCCCAGTTCGGAGACCAGTTTGGCGGCCGTTAAATCGGCCCCCGCGCGGCTGAGATGAATACCGTCGCCCTCCCGCACGGCCAAAGGCATGCCGTTGCGGCCGATCAGGTAGGGACTGAACGTCCCGGGCTTGCGGCTAAGCAGAGCCTTGGTGTCGAAAATACGGATCGCCGGACGCAGTTTGGCCTCCTGGCGGAGAATGGCGTTGATTTCCAGCGCGTCGGCCTGATGCCGCTCGTCCCGCATGTCGGGCAGTTCCATCCAAATCACCTGCCGGGCGCCACCGTTCACCAGGATGTCCATGGCCTCGCCCACCCGCCGCGCGTACTCTTTGTTCCAGGCCGGATCGCCCGGTTGCACAACGGCGCTGCCTTCCGCCTGCAGCGCCTGCTTGTCGTTGGTGCCCAGACCGACGATCACGGTGTCGGGCTTGGCTTCGCCCATCGCGCTCCGCATCTTGCCGAGCCAGTCGAAGGCATCCAACCGCGCCAGTCCGGAGGCCAGCGATGTGAAGGTGGTGGCTGTCACTCCCGGACGCCTGGCCAGTTCGCGCTCCAGGGAATGCGACAACAGTTGCATCATCGAGTCGCCCAGAATCAAAACCCGCCGCGGCGCGGCCGCGTTTGTGGCGGGCGCGGCCGCCGTCGCCGTTACACTCATTCCCGCCGCGACCAATACCAGCACTGTCCTGACAAGCCCGCTTTTTTGCATGATGCTCCTTTAGAAATGATAGATCGCGCCGGCGTCCAGATTGTGTTCCGAGTAATCGTTCAGGAAGGTAATGCCGGCATCGCCGAAGATTTCCCAATGTTGCCCCCAGCGGCGGCGCAGCGTGCCGCTCAGACCCACCGAAGGCGACCAGCCTTGCTGCGGATTCGGGCCGGGATACCAGGCCTGATTCTGGGACTGCGCCGGGGGCGTGGCCTGCGCCTTGAGCGCGTTATAGGCATCCACGTCCGCCGGTCGCGCCTTGTCATGCACCTCGCCGAGCTTGGCCTCGGCGGAGGCGGAAAAATTCGGACGCGCGGTCACGATGCGCGCGACCAGGTAATAGCGCTCTTCCCAATACGGGGACCAGTAATAGTCGCTGGCCTGATTTACCGTGATGAAAGCGGCTTCGGCGCCCAGGTAGATGTTCTGCCGCTCGGCCACCAGCCACATCGTACGCCCGTTCAACTGCAGCACGGAATTATCGTCCTCGTAGAAGGAGTACTGGGCCGATCCGGTCAGATCCCACCAGTCCTCGGCGCGGTAGGCCACGGACAGTCCACCCAGGTCATAGCTGATCAGTTTGCGGGCCGACGGCACAACTTCATGTTGATACTGGAGCATGGCGTCGAGCGCCAGGAAGGGCTTCCATTGCAGGGCGCCGCCGAAGACGTACTCGCTGCCGTCGGCGCTTTGATCGTCGGCGCCGCTGAGCGTGCGCTGGCCGAGGTTCGCCGTGAAGACCGTTCCATCCTGGAAACGATAGTCGGCGCGCAGTCCGTAAAATGTCGTATCCGCCTGGTAGGTGGACTTGTACTTGCGGTTGGTGGTGACGGTTTCGTCGGAATAGGTGGTGGTGGTCGCGTCGGATACGGTGTTCGAGCCGTTTTCGGTGGTCGAAGTCACTTGTCGTTCGTTGGTCACCTTGGTGCGCGTGACCTCGGACCAGACGTTCGAGGTGAAGGTTTGTTTAATGTTGCCAAATCCATAGCGGGCATCCACGAGCAGGTGTGGGGTCAGGTTCAGTCCGCCATTGAAACTCAGTTCCCATTGCGAAATCTGATTGTTGGCGCGCGTTTGCTGGATTTCCGCGCCCAGGTAGGGCTGGCTCAATTCCAGCCCCGTCTTGTCCTTGGTGGTCCTGTCGGTGGCCGGGTTTTCCGTCGCGGAGATCTGGTTGGAGAGACGCTCGCGCACATATTTTTCCAGTTCGCGCAACGATTCGTCGGGATAACCGTCGCGTTCCAGAATTTCGAGCATTTTATTGGCCAGGTAGGGCTTGCCCTGCAGGGCCGCCATCTCGGCGCGCAGGCGGCGGGCCAGCATGACGGGGTGGTTTTCCAGCGCCTGCTTGACCACTTGCGGCCCCGATTCCCGGCGCCCCGGCTCGTAGCGCTGGTAGAGCAGAGGATTGTCGGTCGCGCAGGCGTGACCGAAAGCGCTCTGTAGGAAACCGTGGCTGTAATTCAGGCAGGCCTGGTTCAGGATCGTCTCGCGCACAGTGCGTGTTTCGCCGACATTGGAATCGGTTTCCTGTCCGAGATCGCCGTAAGGATAGGCCACGAATTTACAACCGTCCTGGTCCAGTTCCAAACGCTTGACGATCGTGCGCCGGCTTTCGGCGAATTCCTTGCGCACGCGCAGGAACCAGCTTCGCATCGTCTCCAGGCGGTTGTGCCCGGCATCCCAACCCCGGTTGCAAATCTCGGAGCCGAGGTAGCCGCTCTTATCCACGGGAATCGGGTCGTGGTCCACCAGATGGCTACCGAAGACCCACGATCCCGACTGCGACGCCAGGAGCAATTCCTCCCACGAGGCCATGCCGATCTGGCCCATGTCGATGTCGTGCGTCGGAATATGCATCGTCAGCGATATCTGAAATTCTTCGGCCACCGGCGTGCCCAGACGGATCGAGGCGCGCAGGGCATCGTCGAAGGTGATGCAGGCGACCTTGTCCGGGCTGTACATGCTCAGATCCGGCAGCGTCGGCGTCTCCTTGCCGGTGAAATCGTATTCCAGCGACCGGAACATGCGGTACAGCCAGGGCTTGCCGACTGGCAATTCGGGGGCCTTGTGCGACTTGAAATAGGCGGGAATCCGGTCGGCGGAGACGAATTTGTAACCCGCCCGCTTGAGCGCAAGAATATGTTCCCGGAAACGCCGCGTCGAAAGCACGGGATCCCACTCGCTGGTGGACAAGCCGTGATAGAGCGTCGTGAAGATCGCGCCCCGCAGGCCTTCCGCCTCAAGCAGGTCCAACTCCCGCATGGCTTCGAAAAACTGGCCACGGGCGAAATCCAGGCGGGCCATGTACACATGCCGGTAGGGATCGGAAGGATCGAAGTTACGATAGTTGTCGAGAATCATGCGCTCGCAATCTTCGAAGCGGCCGGTCGCCAGATAATATTCGATCAGTCCGATTTTGGCCCGCTGGCTGTTGGGGTTGAAGTCCTTCAAGACCGATTTGAAAACTTCCTCGGCGTCGCCGTAACGGCGGGCGACGATGTAAAGCTCGCCCAGGTAAAGCCGTCCGCTAATGTAGCGCGGGTCGTCGTCCAGCGCCTTTTGGGCGCTCGTAACGGCGTCCGCGATGGGATACTTGACCGGATCCTGGGCCGACAGGGCCTTTTGCAGGTTGGACATCCGCAGGTAAAGGCGGTTGCGGAAAACCTTGTTGTCGGTGCGCTCCACCAGTTTGTTCAAGGCCTTGATGGCGCGCTCCGGATTATTGCTGTACTCGGCGATATCCCCCAGCAGGTTGAGCGCCTTGAGATTCTCGGGCGCCAGATCGAGCACATGCACGGCGGCGGTCTCGGCCTGGCGGAATTCGCCGATGCGGAAGAGGCACTGCGCCTCGGGAATCAGGTAGTCGGGATTGTCGGGAATCGCGTCGTTGATCTTGGCCCAATTATTCAGGGCCTCCTCGTACTCCGTCAGTTCGCCCAGCGCGCGCGCCAGTTCGATCCGCACATCCATGCGGTCGGAGTTTTCGGCCAGCAGTTGCTTCAGCAACGGCATGGCCTGGTCGGAACGGCCGCGCCAGAGCATGTTCTGGGCGTACCAGAAGCGCACTTCGTACTGGTCGGGGTTCAAATCCAGGCTGGCCTTGAGCATCGCGCCGGCCTTTTCGAGCTCGCCCTGCGCGTTGGCGAGTTGCGCCAGCAGATTGAAGGCCAGCGGTTCGCGCGGATCGAGGCGCTGCAACCGTTCCCAGAGGCGCTGCGCTTCGTCCTTGCGCCCGAGTCCCCAGTAGGCCCAGCCCAGAGCGCCCCACGCGCCGACCAGCGTCGGGTCCTCCTTGATCGCCTGCTCCAGTTCCGGCACGGCTTTGGCGTATTCCTTGTCCTGGACGTGGATCATGCCGGAATACATCCGCTTTTTGGCGAGACTGGTCTCCAGCGTATCCTGTTCGTCGGCTTTGTTCGTAACCGCGGGCGCGGCCGCGGCCAGCAGATTGGTCATGATCGCGGCGTCCAGCATCGAGGTCCGTCGCGGCGGGAGCGCGTTTGTGGAAAGCGCAAAGGAGTTCGCCGTGCCGCCGTTGGTCTGCGCCAGGGCCGTCATGACGGATAGCGTCATGACCAAAATGAAAACTGTCCGTCCGGCCCGCTTATTTTGCATGCTGATCAGACTCTTTTTGCGCCAGGTTCCGTTCCATCCAGGCGCGTGGACGGTCCAGGCGGGTCATTGCACTCAGCCGGTCGAGCGGCCACGCCACCGCCAGCCAGACGGTGCGCCAGCGTCCGTACGGCAGCCGCGACGTCTCCTCGTAAATCCGCACACCGTTCAACAGCCCCGTGGCGACATAAAACACGCCCAGCGCCAGCAGCGCCGAGCGTAACGGCAGGCCTTTGCGGGCCGCCGCGCGATCGTCGCCGATCTGCATGCCGTGCTGACTGGGATGCGCCATGAACCGCTATTGTAAAGGCCCCCGCGTGTCTGTCAAACTTTGTAATTGGCTCAGAACTGGAAGTAGATGAAGGGCGCCACGCCCTCGGGTCCGAAGGCCAGGATCACGGTCAGCACGACCGCCGCGATCAAGCCGATGAGCACCGGCGGCAGGCGCGCCAGCCCATCCCAGACGCGGGCGATACGCCGGCCGTCCAGGAATTGGGAGAGGAAGCCGATCGCGAGCACGGAGAGGTTGATCCCCGTCCAGAGCGTCGCCGACCCTTTCCAGTCGGTCAGCGCGCCCAGCAGTTTGGTGGCATCGTCCCAGGTCTGGGCGCGGAAAAAGATCCACGCCAGACATACCACTTGAAACAGCCACAAGCGCGCCAGCCCGTGCGCGATCCAGGTGGGCCAGCGTCGTCCCGCGCCCGGTCCGGACCCCACGCCGAAAAACGCCGCCGCCTTCCGTACGACCGGTTGCAGGATGCGTTCCAACGCCAGGTAAACGCCGTGCAGCGCGCCCCACAGCACAAATGTCCAGGCCGCGCCGTGCCACAGGCCGCCCAGCAGGAAGGTGACGATCAGATTGCGATAGATCTTCCAGTGGGCGCAGCGCGAGCCGCCCAGCGGCACGTATAGATAGTCGCGCAGCCAGGAGGAGAGCGAAATGTGCCAGCGACGCCAGAATTCCTGGAGCGAGAGCGAGAAATAGGGCGCGTCGAAATTGATCGGGAAACGCAGGCCCATCAGGAGCGCCAGCCCGATCGCGATATCCGAGTAGGCCGAGAAGTCGCAGTAGATCTGCACCGCATAGGCGTACACGCCGAGAATCGTGTCGGGTGCGTTGTGCATGGCGCCGCCGGCGAAGATGGGATCGGCCATGCGCGCGGAGAGGCCGTTGGCGATCACCACCTTCTTGAAAATACCCACCAGGATCAGACAGGCCGCCCGGCCGATATCGATCGGCTCCAGGCGCGTGGGGGGGTGCTCGATCTGCGGCACGATGTCGCCCGCGCGCACGATCGGACCGGCCACCAGATGCGGAAAATAGGCCAAATAGGCGCCGAATCCCGCGATGCGTTTGGCCGGCGTCATTTCGCCGCGATAAATGTCGATCACATAACTCAGCGCATGAAAGGTGAAAAACGAAAGGCCGATCGGCAAAGTCACGCTGAGCAGCGGCAGCGAACAGGGGATACCCAGAGTGGCGGCCAGTTGGTAGGCGGTCAGGACAAAGAAGCCGTAATATTTGAAGAAGCCCAGCAAGCCCAGATTGAACACGATCAATCCGGTGATCCAGACCTTCCGCGCCCGCGCCCCGCGGGCGCGGTAAAGCCATACGCCGCCCCAGTGGTTGACGATCGTGCTGACCGCCAGCAGACCGAGGAAGCGCCAGTCCCACCAGCCGTAGAAGAACCAGCTCGACGCCAGCAGAAACCAGGCCCAGAGCGCCGGACGCCGGATCAGCGCCCAGTTCAAACCCAGTACCAGCAGGAAAAACAGCGCGAAACTTACCGTCGGGAACAACATCTCGTGCTCCTCATTCCGTCAGGCTGCCACTCCCGGCTCTTGCCCCGCGCGGGCGGGACTGCTACCTTGGCGGTCGCGATCCACGGGCGAGTGGTGGAACGGCAGACACGCAAGACTTAGGATCTTGTGCCGCAAGGCGTGGGGGTTCAAGTCCCCCCTCGCCCACTTTACAGCGACCGGACAAAGCGCGCGAAGCGGGTCATGCCTTCTTCGATCGTCTTCAAGCTGCAGGCGTAGGAAAAACGCACGCAATTTGGCGCGCCGAACGATTCGCCCGGCACCACGGCGACCTTTTCCCGTTCCAGCAGCCGCTGGGCAAAGATATGCGACGGCACGCCGAAACTGGAGACATCGGGCAGCATGTAGAAGGCGCCCATCGGCCGCACACAACGGATGCCGGGGATCGCCGTCAGACGCTCGTAGAGACAGGCGCGGCGTTCGGTAAAGGCCGCGAGCATGCGCGCGATGAACTCCTGGGGGCCTTCCAGAGCCGCCACGGCGCCGTACTGCGCGAAGGTGTTCGCTCCCGAAGCGCTGTGACTCTGCAGCGTCAGCGCGGCGTTGATCACCGCTTGCGGTCCGGCCGCGTAGCCGAGGCGCCAGCCGGTCATGGCATACGATTTGCTGAAGCCGTTGACCGTGATCGTGCGCGAAAAGATCTCCGGGGAGAGCCCCGCCACGCTCACGGACTTCACTCCGTCGTAGACGATCTTCTCGTAGACCTCGTCGGAGATGATCGTCCAGTTTCGCTCGACCGCCACCTCCGCCAGCGCCGCCAGCTCCTCCGGCGTGTAGACGATGCCGGAGGGATTGCAGGGACTGTTCAGCACCAGCACCCGCGTGCGCTTGCTGGCCGCGCGGCGCAGGTCGGCGGGCGTGATTTTATAACCGTGCTCGGCCTTGCCGGTCACGTCCACCGGCTTCGCGCCGGCGATGCGCGCCATTTCCGGATAGCTCAGCCAGTAGGGACTCGGGATCAGCACCTCGTCGCCCTCCTTGCACAGCGCCAGGAACAGGTTGAAGAGCGAGTGCTTGGCGCCGTTGCTGACGAGCACCTGGCCGGGGGCGTATTCGAGGCCGTTTTCCCGCTGGAGCTTGGTCACGATGGCCTTGCGTAACACAGGGATGCCCAGCGTCGGACTGTACTTGGTCTGCCCGTTCGCCAGCGCCTTGGCCGCCGCCGCCTTGATGTGTTCGGGGGTGTCGAAGTCCGGCTCGCCGGCTCCAAACCCGCAGATTTGCTCGCCCGCCGCCGCCATGGCCTTGGCGCGCGCCTCGACTTCCAGCGAGGCGGACGGCGCTATCGCTGTAATACGCTCATTTAGAACCATAATATTTATCCACCCATTCCCTGATGTTGTCTTTCGCTACATTGATGATCTGCATCTCGCGGGCCGCATTCTCCGGCGAATCCGACGCATGCGCGGCGTTGACCATGATATCGTGGCCGTATTCGCGGCGGACCGAGCCGGGTTGGGCTTTGGCCGGATCGGTCGCTCCGAGCAGGGAACGGATTTTCTCCACGGCGCTGATGCCTTTGTACACGAGCGCCAGGCAATCTTCCGAACCCACCTGCGCCTTGTCGGCTTCGGCCACCTCGGAAGGCCGGTGGCCCGTCATGAAACGCACGATTTCCTCGAACTGATGATCGCCCGCCAGCGGGCCGAGGTGCTCGCCGATCAGCGCCTTCAGATCCTCGGAAATTTCCAGGTTCAAATCCCGGTTCAGGGTTTCGCCCGCCTGGCGGGCCACGATCTGCCGGAACTTGTCGCGCAGCACGGCGCGCACCGGTCCGTAAAAATCCTCGGCCTGCGCCACCGTCATGCGGATTTTGCGGACGCCGACGATGCGCAGTCCCGAGCGCGACAGCAGGTCGATGATATGTCCCGGCCGCACGCTGGGAAAACGGAAGTTGTCCGGCTTGAGCAGCACCAGCGTGCTTTGCACGCCCTCTTCGCCCGCGGGCACGTCGGCGGCGTCGGCGATCAGTCCGCCATCGCTCTCCGCATGGGCCGCCCAAAGGCGCAGCACCTTGGCCGCGCGTTCGATCGTCGGCCCCACCAGCACCGCCGGTTCGAAGTAACGCACGCGGCCGTCGGGGTCCATGATGTAGTCGCCGTAGGTGTCGCGAATCGTTTCGCCGCCGTTCCAGTTGGCGCGAATGTGCCCCGTGGCCTCGCGAACTTTCTGGATCGCGTTTTCGCCTTCGAAGAGCAGCAGCATCACCCGCCGCGCATGGCCCGTTTCCGCCTCGGGCGTGTAGGCGCGCGAAACGTAGTCCGCCAGCATGCGCCCGATTTCCGGGTCGGGATGTTCGCTGCGCAGCGATTCGGCGTAGCTCTCGGACAATTTCCTGCCCGGGGCGTAGAGGCGGGCCGCCACCAATTCCAGCCCCGTCCGGCTCATCAGCCGGCCAATCACCCCGCCCGTGCGGGATTTGGCGATCGTATACGGATTAATCAGCGCGAATGCCAGCTCCGAAGCCATGACCTGTCCCCCCACCATTACGTGGGCAGAGCATTTCAAACCAATCCAATTCGCGCAAGCGAAAATATACGGCAATAGCTTGACGCTGACCGATGCCGGGTGTTAGGTTCCCCGGCCAGTCGGGGCGTAGCGCAGCCTGGTAGCGCGCTTGCTTGGGGTGCAAGAGGTCAGGAGTTCAAATCTCCTCGCCCCGACCATACTTCGCTCGCAGCGTAGCGAGAGCTAAGCATGGCGCTCCTGTGCCTCGCCGCCTTCCGGCGGCTCGGCCAATCTCGAAGAGCCAAGACGGACGCTGCTCCGAACTCCGGCGCATCGGCGGCAATGACGCTTACGCCGGAAGAATCCGCCGGCTATCTCCGAACATCCAGCGACAGAAATGCCTCAAAGCCTTGAGTTCCTGTGTCAATATGCCGTCTGCAAAGGCGGTTGATATCGCGTAGTCCAGGTCAATCTTGCTGTTGATCCAACGATGTTGCGCATTGGCCGACAGGGTATTGATATCCTCCTTGGGGTTGGATCGTATAAACTCGCAGAGGAAAGCAAGAAACGCCTTGGCGTTGTGCCATGCGACCCACGTAGGATCAACCAGGTCGGCATCGAAAACGGGATTCTCGGCACCCTTTCTGAGAACGAAAAGTATGTTGTCCCGGTCGTTCACGAAACACGTGGCAAATTCCGAAATGTCTTCATAGGACTTGCCCTGCAGACGATTGGATACTTGCGGGAGCAGTTGTCGGAAGATGCCCGAACTGGAAAAGATCGCCCGCGCAGAATCATCTTCTCTTTGCTTCTTCGTCACGGCCACGGCAGAAGTCACATCGCATGTCGGCTCGTCCGATGTCAGAAACGCCTTGATGCGCCGCGTCTGTTTCTCATGGTACAGGGGACAGGGTTTCTTCTCCTCACTCTCCTTGCGGAGCGCGGCGCCAACGTGTTGCCAGTATTCGACCCGCTCACAACAATAGCGAAGCTTCCGCAATTGAGCCGCCCAGTCCGCTACTCCTTTTGAACTACAGATTTCGTAGAGCAAGGAGTCGATAAGAACAATATGGTCGCCTGGACGCAGGAGGGCGTCCGAAATCCGGCCTTGGACTGGTAGCGCACGGAGCATATTGGCGTCGAGAACGTACTTCACGGTGCTATGCCTATTTGTCGGGATGCCGCTGGCGCGCCAGAGACAATTTGCTCACGCGTGCCTTTTCGGCCTTCTTGCGCCACCGTTCGGCGGCGGCTGGATCTTTTGACCAGACGAGCCCCTGCGCGCACATCCTGGCCATCTGGTGGTTCATTAGGGTCAGGAAATCCGCCGGAGCATCTTTGCTCCAGGTATCGCCCCACGCTTTAATCAGGTCACTGGTTAGTGGGCTGAACACGATTCCCCCGAAAATGTAGTAGGTCGGAAGCACATCGTAGCGGGGATCTGGCACCATTTGGCCCTTTTCCATCGGGGTCATCAGTTTCATTAGACAGGACTGCGGCTGGCCATCCCTTATAAATTCAACTTTCATTGTCTCGCCAATTTGATGATTCTGGGCAACCAGCAGGGCTCGGGTACGCTCGCCGGGACCTCATGGCCACAACCAATGCCATTTGCCGTTTTACCAAGGCGTGACGCGAATTCTGATCAGCCTCGAATTACTGACGCTGAATTGTAATCTGCCGCAACTTCAACTCTGATCTTGCCTGATTTCCTCAACGCTGCGACGATTGCATCGAATAACTCCTTAATGTGATCTTTAGAATCCGAGATAATTCTTTTCTCGTTCACATATAGTACATAGTACGACCAACTCATAATACCTTTTATCGCAGCGGCAGAACCAGCCTTTAAGACCGGAGCCATTAACACTGCTGCTCCGCCAAGAAGTCCTCCTCCAGTTGCTTTCAAGTAATCAAAGCCCATCCTTAAAGACCAAATGGCATTTAGTTCACTCTTGTATTCGTTGATCACAACACTTGTGCTTGTAATCTGGACCCCCTGCCTGTCAAGGTAAGTTACAGGTTTCTGCTCGAAAACGGGATACTCATGTGTACTTTCCGATGGTTGACTGGCGCTATTATCGAAGGTCGCTGGCAATGTGCAGCCCGCTTGGCGTAACGGTAAATTTGGGCTGTGTGCTAGGTTTTTGCCCGGTTCAGTCGTGCTGGACTGGCAGTGCGAAATGGTTGGAATAAGAGCTCCCAATACGGTTGCGTATTCGGAGCGTTCCCACCACACAGCATTGCATTTGCATTGCTCTGTAATCGCCTGTTGGAATCCGCGTAAGCGTGCGCTCCCGCCAACCAGAAGGACGGTTGGTTTGTCAAGTTTCGCCTTGGAGCGCACCTTTTCGAGGTAGGAGTTAAGGTTCTGGCATGCTTGAAATACGAAGCGACGGCGTATTATGTCATCCAGAACCTCATGCGGAATCTCGATGCGCGTGTTACCGACGCGGAGTTTGCCTCCTGCGCCAGTCCTTGAATACTTTTCCTTGATGGCACGAATCTGATCACGGACAAGGCAACGTCTTATCTGGAGTTCCTTCCGCGTGTCGTCGTCGACTATTTCGTCGTCAACAAACGCAAAGATAGCCTCATCAATGTCAAACCCGCCCACTCGGTTATCGCCGCCAGGCGGAAGTTCGGGAATCATTTCGAATGTGTCGCCGTCTTTACGATGTAGGCATGCCCAGTCCAGAGTGCCGCCGCCACAGTCCAGAACGATAACGTGTTCATCTTGCCCGCCTAACTCAGACAGCCATGCTTGGGCTGCGGCTATCGGTTCATCCACGAAGTCAATGCGTTCCTCGGCAAAGCCCGCGTTGTGGGCTGACTTCGCCAGAATTTCCCTGTCTGGCGGCCCATACTGCGCCGGAATCGTGAGAGACAGACCGACCGGCAGTGCCGCTCTGAAATGAGGAAGTTCTTTGGTGCGGTTCCGAAGGCCGGCAAACAAGAGGGAAAGAAGCTCGGTTGGCGTTGCTTTCACGCGGTTTCCCGCGCGAACCCATTGCTCTCTCAATTCCCTTTTTAACGGGCGAGGCAAGAACGCCAGCGGGTCTGAATCCAGGTACTCGGTTGCATCGTCACCGAACAACCGTCGGCCGTCTTCGCCAAGGAAAAATACTGACGGAACAAATGGGCGTTCGTCCTGGCCCAGGCGCATGAGTTCGGCGGTGTTGCGTTGGGGGTCAATATAGGACAGTTTCGTGCGCATAGTCCCGAAATCTATGGCGATTGCGTCATTCATTGGGTGCCGGTCTCCAGGTCATTAAGGATAAGGTCCAGAACATCGCCAGCGTGAGCGCAGATTTCCGCCTTGTCACCGTAGTTGCGTTGCTTCTGAAGTGACCAGAAAGTAAAACGTTCCCTGCTCATGGTCACGGCGGTCGCAATATCGGGCGGAACTGTGGCAAGACCGAGGCGTGACCAAAGGTCGGGGCCTTCCTGCCCGAAGAGACGTTCCAGTTCCTGCGCCTCTGTTGGAGAAAATGTTGTTCGTTGGGTCTCCAGTAATTTCAGAGACTCGATGTCCGCATCAAAAAGGTCGAAGTTCCGCGTTACACGATATTTCAGGGCGTCCACTTCACGCTGGATTTCCGTCACGGCCGATATATCCCGCACGACAATACGGAGCGAATCCTCGATGTAGTTCTTTGCGGAGTTCAATCCCGCATCGGTGGCACAACGCGCGGCGACCGCGTTCGCCGCCTCGCGCCCCTGCTTGACCATGGCGGTTTGCGTTTCTGATTCCCTGCGGAGGGTCTGCAACGCTATCTCGCATGGTTCCCATGCCTTGCGAAGTATCGTGCTGGCCTTGATCAAACGAGCGCGAGAGAAGAAGTTCTTCTGTAGAAGGTCACGGAGTGCGGGGATGCCGCTGGCCGCAAGGAGGCTGGAGCGAAGTGCCTCGCCATCCGCGATCCCTTGCTGGCGGGCCAGAGAGATACAGAGGGGAACAATCTTCCAACTTATTGCCGCCAAGAGTCCGCGGCGGGTTGCCGCGTCCAGCCCCGCGCCGGGGCAATCGTCCGTGAAATCCTGTTCTGAGAGCAGAAGTGCGGCCAAACCCGCATCGGTACTACGTGAACAAAGGTCCGTTACTTGCTGCCAGATTTGGACAGGCACTTCCGCAACATGCCGTGCCAATAGTCCACTTGTTGGAACTACGGCCGCGACCTTGCCTTCGAGTTGATCCTTGAGGACTTGGCACTTCCTCTGGACCTCGGCAATGGGGTCCGGCTGAAGGTGTTCCCATTTCTGCACGACGGCAATGCTGTTGTACGCGGATGCACCGGGCAGTCTGGTACGCTCACCGAACAGTTGCAGCATGTCGCGGTCACTCTCGCGGCCTACCGGGTTAATGGCGTAAACGACTGCGTCCGCACTGCCGCCATAACGAAGCGTGGCTTCCTCCAACTTCTCCCCAAGAAACCCTTGCGTTGCCTTCTCGTGCGCCTCGATCACGCTCCTTGTGCCGGGGGTATCCACGACGTTGGCGACGCGTAAGAAATCTGTGTCGGCGAAGAAGTCAAGACAACGGGTCTTGGAAGCGTTCTCTTCCGTGCCGATCCATTCGGACGCCTTTTGAAGGGGCAGGTCGGCAGTGCTGCCGTCCGTCCAATGAACTCTGAACTTGCGGCATTGGTTCCCCTGACCATGCCGAAACCAGTTAATCGTCGCGGTAGTCTCGGTAACGCCGGTGGGGGCAAGATTCTCGCCTATAAGGGCATTCAACAGTGTCGATTTTCCGACACGCATCTGCCCCACAATGGCAACCGTGAAACGCATGTCTAGCGATTCAAGAAGACGGAGCCGTTGAAGCGCAAAGGCAAGATGGGCAGTTGACTTGTGCCGGAGCAAGAATTCCGGCATGGAGGTCGCGAACCGTTTTACAACGTCCTCGAACTGTTCATAAGAGAAGGCTATTTCATGGGTTGCCACCATAGCGTCACCCTCTACGGTTTTTCGGCAGTTGACGCGTTGAGTCTGGCGAGATCCCGAAGAACGCCGTCTGTCTTCTCCATCATCTGCCGAAGTGCGTCCGTCTTGAGTTTGGCCTCCTCGCGGGACCGTTGCCGTTGCTCGGAAATGGACTGCATTTTGTCCGCAATTTCCTGTTCCACTTCCGCGGTGGCCTTACGGAGTGCATCGCGCACGCCCTTCTCGTACTCGCCTGCGATGTTCTCGAATTGGCGAATCGCTTGGGACTGCGCGCGGCGGACTGTATCAGATAGTACGTTCTGCAGTTTGGCAATCGCCTCTTCCCTGCGCTTGGCCTTGAGGTCGGCGCTGCCTTTTATTCCACCTGCCACTGTACCGACAATGGCCGCAATGTTGCCCGCCACCAGAACCGGTGGAAAGAGAAGTCCGACCAGATTGACAGCAATCATCGCGAGTCCAGCTCCAGCCATGCCCTTGTACATGGTGTTCGTCGCCACTTCGAAGCCGCTGAACTGCATGTTCAGGCTATCGACATGCGTGCGCGCAATCCCTGATATTGGCGTTTGAATCTGCACAGGAAGGCTCTTGCCTATGGCGGATGAAAACTCGTCCACGACGACATGCATTTGATCGTTATAAGCGCCTTGCACGTCGAGGACGATCTGCGAACACCTATCAACACACGCCCCCAAGACTTCGTCAGCCTGCTGGTTCATCTGGCGGGGATCGAAACTACCTCCCCGAAGTTGCCCTATAATATCCGAAACGAGTGAACTGTAAGGGGACGGGTCCATTTGCTCCTGCAACATCTCTCGCGTTTTGCGCTTGAGTTCGGTTGCCCGGTCTTGGAACGTCGTCACGGCGTGTTGGAAATCACTGGCCTTCCACTGTTCATACTTGGTCTTTGTCTCGATGAACGTTCTTTCGAGATTGTCCAACCCTTCTTTGGTCTCGGTTGCGGCGATCTGGATTCCATCGCTGAGTTTCCGGTGTATGCCGGCGGCCTCGACCGAAAGGGCAGACAGAAGCCGCCGCCCTAGTTGATCCTCTTTCTTCGCCAGGAGTTTGTTGTACAGGAAATACAGAAGCGCGGAATATCCGCTGCGATCCAAGTGTTTTGGCGAGTGGTTGGCGTCGGCAGCGAATTTGAGTTTCGCGCTGACGGGGAAGTAGATCAGTTTTTCCGCCGGCACTTGCAGTTGCTCCGAAATGATCTGAAGGTTTCGTTCCCGCCACTTCTTCCATTGCGACTCCTCGACAAGGTCAATCTTGGTCTGTACGAAGAAGATGAGCGGGGAAAGTTCACGCAGTCGGGAGAGGTATTCCATTTCCGTCTTGCTTGCCACCGCCTCGACGGAGTCAAAGAGAAAGAACACCGCGTCGGCGTTGGGGATGTATCGCCATGTGATGTCACGGTGTTTTTGGAAAAGTCCGCCAAGCCCAGGGGTGTCAATGATGGCAACGCCGTCTTTGAGTAGTGGGTGTGGCACCTGTATGCCGATAAAATCAACGCGTCGCCGATTGTTCGGGTTGCCAGCCTCCGTGCCATATTCGCCAAGTTGATCTTCGGCAATCTCGATCGGCGCCGGCGCGGTCGCCGTGGCTTCTGTTTCGGCGGCAAGAGGGAAGACCTTTATCTTCTTCGGCGTACCGTACATCAGTTTGTACACGGTTGACGTGGCGACATCACTTGCCGTCGGCAAAAGGCCCGGTTCGCCGAGCAGTGCATTGATGAAGGAGGACTTGCCCTTCTTGACCTCGCCGACAACGACGATACGGAAGAGGCCCAGTCTGTATTGGGCAATTTGAGTCTGAACGTGTTCAATCGCGCTGGCGTCCTTTACGTCGCCGGCGAGTTCGATAAACTTCGCGGCGACATCGAGCACTTTGTCTTTCGTTATGAGATTTGCCATTGGCGCCTCCTTCAAATAATGCGAAACAGGGTGTCCGTGGTTGAGTCGTTTAACGAAGTCAGTGGACTCTTGGGCAGATTCTCGATGAACGACCGGACCGCCGCATCAGTGAAAAGGGTTGGCGTCTCAGCCGGCGTCACCTGTGTTTGGTCGTCTAGTCTGTTCTGTAAATGGTCTCGGAAGTCGTTGTAGAGATTCCCGAAGTAGGATGCGAGTTCGGGGAATACACCAACAGTCGTGTCGAATCCCCGTCCGGCGGCAAAACTCATGTCCGGTGGAGCGTCGTTCGTCGCGACGTAGAAGAAACCGGAATCCTGCCAGGCGTTTGCGAAGGTCTGGAGATCGTAAGCCTTGCCTGCACCGTTCGGGTCGCCGGAATCGTTGACGATGACCTTCGGATGCGCGGCGTCTGTCATATCGACGCCAGTGACCCAGATTGCATGATCGGCTGACTGGTGGAAGAAATCCTCCAGGGGGAAATCGTTGCGCCAAATCTCGCCGGAATCCACCCCCACAATGACTTTGTGACCTTGCGCAAGTTCGGCCATAAGGTCCTCTACTGTAGCGCCGGTGCTGGAATGACAGTCAATCCCGTAAAGTTCCAACAGGCTGCCGGCATCCGCTGGCGACATGCCATGATCCGAAAGCCACCCGTTCACGGTTGCCTCGTAGGTGAGTTGAGCCTCTGAAACATGTTGTCCCGTGAACTCCTCTATGATCCCCCGTTGAGCTTCAACGGCGCACGTGAAGTCGGTCGTCTGTTGCTCCCAGTACCCTTGGTCGACGTCGGGCGTGCCGACCACTCCGGCTGTCCCGTGGTCCGGTCTCGGACTCCAAGGCAGTCTTACATCATCGACGTTGAACCCGAAGGAATCGAGTACGTTTCCCATGTCCGTGGATTCTGCTCCGCCTGAACCGAGGCGGTGGATATCGAAACCGCCTGGCGTGATATTGCTCTGCAGGATGTTGAAGAGCAGGTTCCCTCCCTCGTAGACGTTCCATCCCGTTCCGGGGTGATTGACGTCGGGAACCATCGAGGCGCCCAACACTTGGTCGTCCCCTGTGCCACCATTATCGGCTGTATGGTCCAAGTATCCGTTTTCCCCTGCAATGTCATCGGCAGTCATTTCGTCACTCATAATTTCCTCCTTCGTGAGAGTTCCTGCAATGGAATCAAACAGGTTTTATCATGCGGTTTCCGGGATTACAAGGCCGATTCCAGAAATTGCGAAGCGGCAGCCGACGAGGTTGAGAATCGGTCAATCCGTAGCACAGTCTCCACAGAAGTCACCGGAAACCGATCAGGACCTGCGATCAAGCAGGAGAAGCGCCTCGGCGTTCTATGCGATTTGAGGGGCCGAAACGATCATGGTTGGAGTATCCGTGACCGCTTGCCCTCCAAACCGTCGAGGACTTCGAGCATGCGCGGTTTACGGGCGTTTTCCGTGCGCAACGATGCGATGAGGCGTTCCCACTCCGTCAGGCGCCCGGTACGCCGATAGACGGCTTTCATTTTCTCCAGACTCGTCCCGGCTATCTCGTAGGTCGCCGGTTTCGTCATCGCGATCTGGGCCTTTGCCATGCGCAACCAAATCGCCAGGGCCGTGTCGGGGTGCGTTTCCTGAACGGCGTCAGCCACCGCTTCGCCCTGGTGGTCTTGCCAATGTTCGCCGCCTATTCCCGCGTCGCCATACCACCGAAGGACGTCGGTATTGCGCTTCTCCCGAATCGCAACTTCAATCAGAGTGGACGTGTCGGGGAAAGACTGGTAACGATCATTCTCCCCCGGATCAGGAAGGCCGGTGGCCGGCAGTGGCCATGCTGTTCCACTGGTTGTCGCCGCCGACGCTCCCACGGTCTTCCCCCGTCGTGGAGGCGGCGTCGGCGACGCTCGATCGGGCCGCGCGCCTGTCTCCAGCCACCGCAGAAGCATCGGGCGAACCGTATTCCAAAGGTTACACGCGGCCGTCGCCTTCTGTACCTCCGCGAAACGATCCGCGTCGGGCCGGTCGAAGAACTCCATGGCCCGAAAAGCGGCCACCAGCGGCCACGCCCTTTTGCGCGCCGCAAGATTTCGCAGGCGCTCCTCCAGGGACCAGGCAATCCCGGGCAGTTTCTCGATCGTTCGTTCGAACCCCTTGCGAGCCCATTCCTCGGCGGCGTCCTTCTGCTTCGCGGCTAAGAGGTGATCCACAAGTTCGACATAGCAGTTCGTGATGTCCGCCTCCCGTATCAGGATGGCGGCGATCTCCCGTTCCCGCCCCGCCCGCTTCAATGCGTCGAGGAGCCACCGCATGACGCCCTGACGGCGGTAGTCGCGGTGACTGCCGTCCGCATCGCGCTTGGCGGCGGTCACGGGCATCGCCTGCAAACGCCGGGCGAGTTCATCGGCCACAGCGGCCCAGTCCGCCGGCGTTCCGGACGAACGTTCCGCAAACGATCCCTCGATCCCGTCCAGAATGCCGTAATCGTCCAGTATGCGGGCGTCGATTTCCCACAGCAGGCGCTCCGGAACGCTCTTGGACGATGTCTTCAGCGCGCGCAAGACGATTTCCATACAACCGGCGATCTCCTGTCCCGTTTCCCCCTCGTCGTCGGACATTTCGACCTGTTGGATGCCCCGCCGCAGAATTTCATCGCCCAGCGCCACCACCTCATCCGCATGGCCGGATGCCAGAAGAGATTCCAGCCGTTCCTGCACACGCGAGTAATTGGGAATGTGTCTTTCGTTCGACCAATGCCTGGTCCAACCCGGATCGGCCGACACGTTCGCAATCTCGCGGCGCGTGTTGGCGAGAAGTTTCGCCACATCGCCCGATTGAAGTTCCACGCGATCGTCAATCCACTGGCGCACATCGGGGAAATCGTTCGCCAGTTCCCGGACGAGATCCAGCAGGGCTGTCGGGGTGAGACCCTCCAGAAAGCGACGCATGGCCGAATCGGGATCGGCGGACCGGCCGCTTTTACCCGGGCGTTTCCGGGAAACGTCTTCCGAATCCGCGTCGTCATCCTCATTCCAGCCGTCGCCGTCCAGGTCATCATCGTCCTCCGCCCCGGTGAGACGCTTCAGGCGTTCGTCATTCTTCTCCACGGCGGGAACGGGCGTTTGGGCCTGGATCGTGTCGAGATAGGTCAGCACCACAGCCACCGCGTGTTTGCAGGCGACCGCGTAGGGGCATGTGCAGACCGACGAGAGCTTTCCGCCCTTGCCGATGGTCACAACCGTGGCGTAACGGTCGCCGCCTTCCACCCAGGCCAATAGCCGGCCATCGGAGGTCAGCCGCAAGTCCTCCACGGCGCTCCGATAGGACTTCCCGCGCCCGACCACCCTTGCTCCGGCCCATTTCTTCAGGTCTTCCCATGTAAGGTCGGCGAAAGTCATGTTTGACTCCTGTCTATGCGGCACGCGGACCGCATGCGTTTTTCCAGTTCCTTCAGATTGTTGCGTGGCAGTTCGTAGTCCGCCGGGGCCAGGGCTGCGGCGCGTTCGAGAACCGTCCGCGCCTCGTCATAGGAGCCCGCGAGCACTAGTGTCCACCCCAGATCGTTCAACACATGGAGAACGTGGGCTTGCCGGCGCCATTCGGGCCGGCAATCACGTAACAGGTTGGGGTATTCATTTCGCCGCCGCACTTCCCTGGTCAACGTCAACGGCACACCCGAAAAGTCGCAGTTTTGCCGTCAGGATAACGCTCAGACGTGGCAAATCAGCCGGATAAACGGAGACAAGCCGTTTGCCCTCCTGTTGATAGAGGGTCTGTTTTTTGTACATGCTCATCTTATATTGCGGTGTGTCGAGACCCCAGTATTCGATGTATACGTCCAATTCCGGCAGGTAGAAGTCGGGCCGAATCTGGAACTCGCCGATGATGCGGAACTTGGCGTCGTAGCGATACGCCATGCCGTGCGCCGTGAGCCATTCGGCGATGCGCCGCTCGCCCTCCGACTGCACGAGCGTGCCGTCACGCGCCTCGATTGTCTTGTTCAATTCCACCCGCGTCTCGAAGTTACGCCGCTCCAGAAACACCTCATCGAAGCATCGGTCGCAGTAGATGCGCTGAAAGGCGCGCGTGGAGCGCGCGAATTCGCCGGCGGATGCCGGATGACCACAACGCTGGCAACGGTGCTTCAGACCGGCAAGCGCGTCTTGGCCGGCCTGTTCGATGGCGTCGGCAACCGTGGCCGCGGCGGCGCGAACGTAATCGCGGTGGGACGAATTGCGCGCCAGATCGCGCAGGTCGGACACATACGCCCGCGCCGCAACGCCATATTTCTTCAGTGCCCGAATGGCATATTGCTGGGTTTGCGGATGGCGGCCTTTCAAGGCCAGCGGCGCCAATGCGGCCACGGCCGCTTCGGCATCGGCCCCGAAGTCAGCCAATTTGCCAATGGCCGAGGCTGCCAGCCGTTGCAC
The DNA here is from genome assembly GCA_025360745.1 of bacterium. Taxonomy (GTDB): domain Bacteria; phylum Verrucomicrobiota; class Kiritimatiellia; order CAIKKV01; family CAIYGI01; genus CAIYGI01. The sequence goes on along the minus strand of JANYBP010000129.1, from coordinate 50,745 downwards.
CTCGTTTGAGGGCAAGCCCGATATCGCCACCAGTTCAGGCAACGATGTCGGGTCGCCCGAACGTCCAAGTTCCAGCACACGGCGCATGGCGGACTGATGGTCTGCCGGCAACATCGGGCTTTTCATGGCGCGTAGCACCTCCATTGCGCATTGACTCGCTTCGCTTGCCAATGCCAATGCCGAATAGGCAACTCATGCCGCTGGTCCATTGGCGAGCGTAGCGAGTCAACGAATTCTCGAAAAGGCCTTCATTTCTCGCCGCCCCGCCCGCGTTCCTGTCCAGCGTTCTCGGCACACGTGTCGAGAATCGGCTAAACCGTAGCACAGTCTGTCCACAGAAGTCACCGGAAACCGATCAAGACGGGCGCAATCGGGTTGTGCGCAATGTCTGGCGGGAATGCGGCTTGTTTGCGACGATTGGAAAGGCGACCGGTTCTCCCCACTCCTCAGTTCGTCACGGTCACCTTGTAGAACGAGGGGTATCCGTGGAAGGGCAGGGAACTGGAATTGGTTGGCGGGGTGGGCGGGATACCGCTGCTGTAGATCGTCCAGCTCAGCGATGTCAGGTTCGTGTTGTAGAGGAGGTTGTAACCAGGCGCCAGCGCCGAACTCAGCCACTTTACGGTGTCGGTCAAACCGTCCGAACTCACGCCCCGCATGCGCAGCACCGAGGCGGGATTGGTGGGGTCCGTTCCGGTCACGTATTCCTGCCAGGTGTATAGTCCGTCGTAATCCGGATCGGCCAGCTCCGCGGCGGCGACACCGCCGTTCGTCAGTCCGTACTGCGCCAGCCACCACACCGGCGTTCCCAGCGGCGCGAGATCGGCCGCGAAAAACGCGGCGAAACTGTGGTTGGCGAGGACGTTGGTCAGCACGCAGGGATTGATCGCGCCGCGGCCGACGCCATCCACCACGACATTCGTGAGGTGATAATAGGGCGCTGGCGTCATCGTGAAGGTCGCGTCGCCGCCGGCGGCCACCGCGACGTTGCCCGACGGAGAAATCGCGCCATTCGCCGCCGCCGCCACGCTGACTGTGTAGACGCCGGAGGAAATCACGGTCACGCTGACCGTGGCGGAGGCGCTGTTGGCCGTGCCGTCCCATGCGGAAAAGCTGAAACTGTCGGGCCCGGCATAGCCCGGCGTCGCGGTGTAGACGATCGCGCCGCTGTTGGTGTTGAAGGCCGACAAGATGCCGTGCGCCGGTGCGCCGTTGGTCTGGAAGCTCAGCGCGTCGCCATCCACGTCGCCGCCGCTCAAGACCAGGTTGGTCGCCAGGCCGGAATAAGCCGTCAGATTCTGGTTGCTGGCCGTCGGCGGGTTGTTGAAGAGCGCAACGGCGTAAATGTTCGAATGCGAAACGATGGTCAGGTTCCAGCCCAGGTTTGTGCCGGCATCCTGGGCGGCCGTATCGCTTGTGCGCAGGCGCCAGGCGCCGCTGACCGCCTTCCCGTTGAACTGACTCAGCACCCCATCCGGTTTGTAACCCCCGGCATTGATAAAGGGGGCGCTGCCGGAAGCTATGGCCGTGGCGGCCTGATCGTCGAATAGCGTGTTTGTGGTCGGACCGGGCGGCGTTCCGGTCCCGAAATTATGGCCGCTGACACCCCGGTTCAGGGCCAGAAGAACCTCCGTTGCGTCGGGATGCTGAACGGCGATGATCAGGTCGCCGTCGAAGGTATGGTTGATCCGCAGGGCGACATTCACGTCGTCGATCGCCTGCAGGCCGGCCGAAACCAGGTTTGTCGAATACGCGGTGGCCACGTCCGGTATGGCCTTTGGCACATCGGTGGATACGTACTGATTTGTGACGAAGCCCGGGCGCCCCACGATGCGCGTGAAGACGCCGGTGAAAACCTGGCCGCCGGCGGTCAATCTGTTTGTGAAAACCAAGGCCGTTCCGCCGGCCACGCTCTTGGCCAGGCGGTACGAGTAGGGTGATGTGTTGGTTCCCGACGAAGAGGGCACGATGGCGGCATAGGCCGACGAGGTCTGCACCATTGTGACCCCGGCCGCTCCAGTTGTCAGCGCCGCCGTGATGTTGCTGACCGTAGCCCCGCCGATGTTGGTCCAGGTCACTGTTTCCATGATCGTCTCGCCGGGGTCCAAATAGCCGTTGCCGTTACCCCCGGTGGTATCGCTAAACTGAGCGCCCGCCAGAATCGGGAAAGGGATGGGAAGCGATTGCATGGCCGCCAGCGGCATCACGATGCCCGCGCCGGAATCGCGGTCTGGTCCAGCCGCCATGATGTCGAGCGCCGTTGAGGTTAGGGCGGTGCGAATCTGGGCCGGGGTCAGAGCGGGAGCGTAGGACTTGAGCAGCGCGGCGATCGCGCCCGCGTGCGGCGCGGCCGCCGAAGTTCCGAAGAAACGGCTGAAACCGGGCACCGCCGTCAGTACGCCGTCCGCCGCTGAGATATCGGGTTTCTGGCGCACGAGACCGCCGCTGGAAGAAAAGTTGCCGGGTGTCACCGGCGTGCCGTCGGGATAGAAAAAGACGCGGCGCAAACCATCGGAACTGAAACTCTCAACCGGGTTCGCCCCGCCTCCGGTAAACGCGCTTGAACGGCCGGCGGCGGAGACCGCCGCCACACTGAACGCATTGGACGCCGCGGAGTGTCCATGCGTGTTCCCCATCGTCTGGATGGCCAGCACGCCGCGTCCCGTTTCCAAGTGCAGGAAACGGGCGCCGCCGGAGGCTTTAACGATCGCAATGCGATTCCCGGCGCTCAGGATGTCGATGCTTTCGTATGGATCCTGGCTGCCATTCTGCGTGGTCGTCGAACTTCCCAACACGGTCGTTCCGCCCGAGTTCAGCACGTACACATCGTAGTCGTTCGTCGAAGCGCCCCAAGGGTCGGCCCAGAACAAGTCCACGCGATAATCGCTGCCTCCGGCAACCGACACGTTGTAGTTCGATCCCCCGCCAAAACTGTGAAGCCGTCCGCCCTTGCCGTTCACCGGCGTCCCGGCCGGACCACCATCCACGAAATCGCCCTCCCATGTGCCCGACGTGCCGTCCGTCAGGTTGCCGGAGTTAGCCGCGGAGGAGAAGTAAAGCGCGCCGTCTGCCGTCACTGTGTCGACGGCCTGCGCCACGATCCCATCATGGAAGACCGGCTCGTCGAAGTACCCGACATCGTCCACGATGATGTCGCAGCCGGCGCTGCGCAGGTCGAGGATGTTCTGGGCGAACTGGGGCTCGCTAATGAAGGCGGTGGCGAAATAGAGCGATGCGCCGGGTGCGAGGTCGTGGACGATCTCCAGCATGGCCGTCCCTTCGCCGGTGTTTCCTGAACCGATGCCGCTCTGACCCGGCAGGATCGTCAGGGTTCCGAGATCGCCCGACGCCTGTGATGTCGTATAGTAGTCGCAACTGTCCGACAGCACGCCGATTTTCACACCCGTGCCGTCGGCACCCAGCGTGCTCCGGGCTGTGGCGGCATTGTGGGCCAGATCGCCCTCGGAGGTGACGCTGCCGGTCCGCGTCTCGGCCATCGCGGGTCGGCGGATGGAACGGACGTCGCCCAGTGCCGCCACCGTTTCGATCTGTCCGATGGGCAGAAGCGCGCGCAATGTGCGGAATTTAGGGAAGCGACTCACCACGGTTCCGCCTGCCGCCTCGATCACGGCCACTACGTCCTTTGTCACCGCGCCGTTCACATCGATAAGCATGCGTCCGTCGGTCTCGTAGCGAACGTGTATCTGTAGGTTGGTAACGCCGGCGGCAATCGGCACGCCCCGGAGTTGCTTCGCGGCATAGATCAACTGCGAATCCATCTTATGCTGCGCGGGTGTGCGCCCGGCTTTCTCGTCCTGTAGCGCCGAGATTTGCCGCAGGCCCTCGGCCGTCAGCGGCGGCGCGCCGACCGCCTCCGGGCGAAGCAACCCCGCAAACAGCAGGAAAAAGGCCGCCGGACCCACAGCCCTTCGCCAACCGCCTGGCGGCTGAGCGTCTCGGACATTTGTCTTCATGCCATCCGTAATAGTAGCAGAATTACCGGCAATTGTCCAAAAATTGTCCAAAAGTGGCGGAAGGGGAGGGATTCGAACCCCCGGTGGCGCAAGGCCACAACGGTTTTCAAGACCGTCGCTTTAGACCACTCAGCCACCCTTCCACATGCCGTGCGGCGCACAGCGGGTTTGCGCCGCATCATAACCTTTTCAGGCGTCGCTATTCCAGCCCCGACATTTGGGCGGGCGACTGGCTCCGCTTTGCTGCGCGGACGTCGGACATTGGAAACTAACTACGTTTCACTGTGGCATCATCCGTCAGACGGATGTAGCGGCTGAGTTTTTCGCGCAATATATTCGCCAGACGCGGCTTGTCCGCCGGATAAAGCGAGATCAGGCGTTTGCCTTCCTGCTGGTAGAGTTTCTGTTTCTTGAGCATACCGATCTTGTAGTCAGCCGTGTCCATGCCCCAATATTCGATGTATACGTCGAACTCGGGCAGGTAAAAATCCGGGCGAATAGTGTATCCTTCGACGATCCGAATGCGCTCATCGTAACGGTATGCCACGGTGTTTGCGGCCAACCATTCGACAATCAGTCTTTCGCCGTCCGACTGCACGAGCGTTCCGGGTTTGGCCTCGATGGTCTTGTTCAGTTCCACCCTGGTGTCGAAATTCCGTCGGTCCAGATACACCTCGTCGAAGCACTTGTCGCAAAACACACGCTGGAAGGCGCGCTGGCTGCGGGCATACTCGGTGGCGTCCACTGAAATGTGGCAGCGCTGGCAGTGGTGTTCGGCTTGCGCATCGACGATGCGTTGCGCCTCCTGAATGACCGCGATAGCGAGGGCCGCATCGCGGCGATTATAATCTTTCTCCCGGACGTTCGCCGTCATGTCGCGCAGATCGGAGACGGCACATGCGGCTGCGACTCCATATGCGCTGAGCGCTTTCACCGCATATTGCCGAACTTGCGGATGAGTATCCCGAAGGATAGGTTGCAGACCTGCAACGGCCGAGGATGAGCCCGACAGTCCGGCCAGTTTGCCGATGGCTGACGCCGCCAAACGACGGACCAGCGGCGAGGGGCTCGATAGCATGGCGAGCAGTTCAGGCAATGCAAGGGCATCGCCGCTTTTCCCCAGATCGACCGCCCGCGCGCTGATTCGTTTCTCGATTATCCTGTCCATCGATATTATTCTCATTCTGCGTCACGCAACGCAGTGAAGTCAGACGTGCATTGATCGGTGGCGGCTCGCAGGAACTTGCCAAAGTGGCGGCACGGATGACTCATGCGATTCATGCTGGTTAAGGTAGCCCCGGCGTCAATATCGTGCAAGCCATTTACGGACCGGCCTGGGATTGCTGAACGCATTGCGCACAGCGCGGGGCGCGTGATAAGCTGGAAACCGGTTTCACACAAGGGGATGACCATGAAATTTAACCGATGCTCGATTGCGTTCGGCGCGCTGCTTTTGCTGGCGGCCGGCGGCTGCGTGACGATGACGCGGGAGGATTACGCCCAGCAACAGTCCGAAATGACCACGCTGCGCGAGGATCTGCAAAAAGTGCGCGAACGGCAGCAGGCCGTGGACATGGAACTCCAGGCGCTGCACCGCGATATCGAAACCACCCGCGCCGGGTCGAACGACGCCGGACTGCGCGCCCGGCTCGACGAACAGGATCGCCGCATCCAGACCCTGGCCGCCGCGCGGGAAACGGACCGCAAGGAAATTGTGGAGGATGTCGCCCGCCGCGTGAGCGCGATCGTGAACGGCGCCGGCACGTCGCGCGCGACCGGCGCCAGGGCCACAACCGGCCGTGCCAGCCCGCCCGCGACCAAGACGGAAAATTTCTACGAGCATGTCGTGAAATCGGGCGAGACCCTTTCGGCTATCGCCAAGGCCTACGGCACGACAGCCGGCGCCATTCTCAAGGCCAGCAACCTGAAATCCGAGAATGTCCGCGTCGGGCAAAAACTGCTGGTGCCGGCTAAGTAACGGGGTGGAAGGTGGAAGGTGGAGGAGGTAGTGACCTTCAGTCTAAACAACCTGGGCCTTCCCACATGATCGAATATGAACTGGTCGAGGGCTTCTGGGCGCGGGCCGTGGGATTGCTGGGCCGGCGCAGTCTGCCGCCGCAGCGGGCCCTTTTTTTTCCGCGCTGCGGCTGCGTCCACACCTTCGGCATGCGCTTCGCGCTGGATCTGGTCTTTGTGCGCGCCGACGGCACGGTGGACGCCGTGCGCCGCGGCGTTCGTCCCTGGCGCATCGCCTGGGGCACGCGCCGCAGCAACGCGGTCTACGAACTGGCGGCCGGCTCGCTGCCCCCCGATACACCACGCCCCGGCGATATAATAGAGTGGGTGCGTTGTGTGTAAGGGCGGCGGTGTTAGATGGAAGAGGGGAAGGTCCGCCGCGGTGACGCTGTGGCGAGAATGGCGGGGGAACTGGCGCGGCGATTCGCGACTGCGTTACCGGCAAGCAGGTTGCTGATGCGACGGTGACAAGGAGCGCGGATTTGTGATAAACCATGAACCCAGCGCAAGTTGGCGGAGTGGAGGTGTCCGAGTGAAGCCTGAAGAAGCGATTCAGATTTTTCGCGAAACCAGCGCCCTTTTGATGGGCCATTTCGAACTGCGGTCGGGACTGCATAGCGACCAGTATTTCCAATGCGCGCTGGTGTTGCGTTATCCGCGCATCGCGGAGCGGCTTTGCGCGGCGTTGGTCGAACGCATGCGCGCCGGGCTGGGCGCGGAACTGGAGCATGTGGACGGCGTGATCGCGCCGGCCATGGGCGGCATCATCGTCGGCCACGAAATCGCGCGGCAGTTCGGGGTGCAGTCGCTTTTCGCCGAGAAGCAGGACGGCTGCCTGGTGTTGCGCCGCGGCTTCCAGATCAACCCCGGCCAGCGTTTCATCGTGGCCGAGGACGTGATTACGCGCGGCGGGCGGGTGCAGGAGACGATCGACATCGTCACCGCGCGCGGCGGCAAGGTGGTCTGCGTGAGCGTGCTGGTGGACCGCAGCGGCGGCAAGGCGCGTTTCGACTCCACCTCCTTCAGTTTGCTGGAAATGGAGCCGGTGACCTACGAACCCGTGCGCTGCCCGCTCTGCGAACGCGGCGTGCCTTTGCATCATCCCGGTTCCTGAGCCGGACCCGCAATCCGCCATGGACGAGCAATCCCAGAGCGGCGGCGCGGCGGCGCGGGGACGGCGCGTCTTGATGGGCATTCCCGCGCGCGCGACCTTCGCATCGGCCTTTCGCGTGGCGCCGCCCATGCCCGTGCGCGGGCTGGCCCTGGCGGCGCTGGCCTTTGCGCTGTTGCTGGCGCTGGCCAATGTCTGGTTCGGCGATTTGAATCAGGACGAAGGCTGGTATCTTTACGCGGCGCGCTGCGTTTCGGAAGGCGCGCTGCCTTACCACGATTTCGCCTTCACCCAGGGGCCGGTGCTGCCGCTGGTCTACGGCGCATTGGTCGCCCCCTTCGTCAAACTTGGCGGCGTGGCGGCGGGGCGTGTGGCGACCGCCCTGCTGGGCTTGCTGGCGGCGGCGCTGGCGGCGGCGCTGGCGGCGCGGCTGGCTTCGCGCGGACGCGGCGGCGCCGCAGGCGTGGCGGCCTTTGCGCTAGTGGCCGTGAACGCCTACCAGAGCTATTTTTTCGCCGTGGTCAAGACCTACGCGCTTGGCGCCGTCTGGTTGATGGCGGGATTTTTGCTGCTGGCCGCCGCGCATGGACCGCGCCGTCGGCTCTTCTGGGTGGCGGCGGGTGTGGCGCTGGCGCTGGCGGCGGGCACACGGCTGTCGGCCGGGATCGTGCTGCCGGTGGCCGGACTGGCGCTCCTCTTAGACCGGCGCCGCCAGCCCGGCGGCTGGTTCTGGTTCGGCGCGGCGGCGGGGCTGATGCTGGCCATCGAATTTCTGCCCTTCCTGCTGCTGGCCCCCGAGGGACTGCGTTTCGGTTTGCTCGATTATCACGCCGGGCGCCGGGCGGGCTCGCTGCTGGCGGCCTGCGTTTACAAGGCGGGTTTTCTTTCGCGCATGGCGCAGGCCTATCTGCCCGCAGTCGGGGTGGCGCTGGCCGCGGCGGGTGTCTGGTGGGTGCGCCGGGTCCGGAGCGCGGGTGCGGACGCAAAGAACACCGCGGCGCCGTCCGAAACGCCGCCGTGGCTGCTGGGTGTGGCGGCGGCGGCTTTTGCGGCGATGACGCTGGTGCATCTCGCCGCGCCGTTTCCATACGACGATTACCAGGTGATGGTTTATCCGCTGGGCGCGGCGGCGCTGGCGGGCGCGGCGGTGCGTTTGCTGCCCGCCGGCCGTCCGGTCTACGCCGGCGCGGCGGTGGTGCTGGCGGCTTGCGTGGTGGCGTCGGGCGCTTCGCCGGTCAATCAGGATTGGTTCAGCCGCGGGCGCGACCGCATCTGGTGGCGGCTCAAGGAGCGTCCGGCGCTGGCGGTCTTGCGCGACGCGGCGCGCCAGGTGCGCCTGGCGACGCCGCCGGGAAGTTTGCTGCTGACGCAGGACACTTATCTGGCGGTGGAGGCCGACCGGCCGGTGCCGCCGGGGATGGAACTTGGCCCCTTCTGCTATTACCCGGATTGGACCACCGAACGGGCGCAAGCCTGCCGGGTGCTGAACCGTCCGATGTTCGAAGAACTGCTCGCGACCGTGCCAGCGCCTATGGCGGCCTTCAGCGGCTACGGGCTGAGCATTGCCTCGCCCGGCGTGACGGAACTGCCGCCGGCCGAGCGGGCGCAGTTGCGGGCGCTGGTGGAATGCCGCTACGCCCCCGCCGGCCAAATCGAGTACTTCGGCCAGGCCCATACCCGCCTGGACCTCTATCGCCTCCTGCCGGCCACGCGGAAACCGTCGAACTGAATGACCAATATCCAACAAGGAATGTCCAATATCCAAGTGAGAATACCCGTATTCCCTTGGAAATTGGGCGTTGAGTGTTGGCTGTTGGATATTCCGATCTTCGCGCCACGGCAGTCTTGACCCGCATCCGCGGCTTCGGTAGACTGCCTTCCTTGCGTGTGCGCCCCCTTATGGCCAGATAGCTCAGTTGGTAGAGCAGCGGACTGAAAATCCGCGTGTCGGCGGTTCAAGTCCGTCTCTGGCCACCATTCATTTCCCGGCGAGGTCTTGTTCGGGTCGGTCAAAGACACCGATCAGCCGACGAACGTCTTGGAAATCCGGTGCAGCCACCATACGACGATCATCGTCCTTGCCAGGTTAACGCAGCCATTCGCCGAACGAGTTGACCGGCAGCCTCATCGTGGGGGTTGCGGGTACGATCAACGACCTGCCGCAACTTGGGCAATGGAAGAACTTACCCGCAACTTTCGTCGAGGCCGACAGGTCGTAGGCGCAGGACGGGCACTTGAAGGCGTTTGCCGATTTCGGCACCAGCACAGGCTGGCCGCAGGCGAGGCATTCCAGCGTCTCGCCGACAGCGGAATCTTCCACGACAAGGTGTCGCGCGCAATGCGGGCACTTGAACAGCAGGTCAGCCATTGGCGGTTCCCCCCAGAGAAGTTACCCCATCATCTTACGCCAATTTTCGGCCGACGCAACTGCCGCGACAGGGCGAACGCATAATGAATAATGAATTTTCATGTAATCAGGCTACCCACGGATTACGTAAAAAGCGGAAGAATTTGACTCAGAGTCGCGGAGGCGCAAAGAAAAGCGGTTGTTGGTTTTAACTCAAGAAAGCATTCTTTGCGTCTTTGTGTCTCTGCGTCAACGAATTCGCCCCATTACTCGGCTGCATGCGGTTGTATAGATATGCGCCTCATTATGATGATGCGTTTGCCCTGCCATCGCTGGCGCTCCATGTCATTCGCCGTTTGCGGCGGTCCAGGAGGGATCGGGGTCGTAGGCGGTCATGGCGCGGGCCAGGGCTTCGGTGTCGGCGCCGAGGTTTTTCTGATAGACCTTGCCGCGCTGGTTGACGATGAAGGTCATGATGCCGGTGTTGCCCCACTGGGCCGGATATGCGACGAGCGCGAAGCCGGCCAGCATGCGGCCGTTGATGACGTAATCGCAGGCGCCGCCCGGCGCCTGCGGTCCCTGCATTTTCAGGATGCGGAAGAAATAGCCGTGAAACGGCTCGCGCACTTTGGGAGCGTCCGGAACTTTTTCCTTGAAGACGTAACCGTCTTCCAGCGCGCGGGTCACCAGCGGGCCGAAGGGGCTTTGCTCTTCGCCGGGCCGGGCGTCCCAGTAGAGTCCGTCTTTCTTGCCCACCCGGCTGCGGATGTGCTGGGCATATTCCATGGTCCCGAGTCCGGCGCGGTCTTTGAGGGAGTACTCGCGCTGAGCCTGGACGTAGGCGGTGCAGATTTCGATCGCGCTCAATTCGTTTTTTCCGATGCGCCGGTTGAGTATCTCGTCCTTGCCCGCCGGAGTGTCGAAAAACCAGCGGTCGCCTTGCTTGACCAGCGGGATCGGGAAGGGCCAGTGTTCTTTGCCAAGGCGCAGGATCGCCGTGCCGTTCGACTGGGCGGCGACTTCCGAGAACTCGGCCAGATGGCGGGCGAAAATTTCCAGTCCGCGCGTCCGCTGTACGGTGTCGGGATTGGCGGTCTCGCTCGCGCCCGGTCCGAAAATCAGTTCCAGCGCGTTGGTGTCATGACGGCTCGCCGCCTCGCGCAGGGCCGTCACGGCCTGGTCGGGCGACTCGAACAAGCTCTGCGAATTGGTCGCGTCGGCTACCGCCCATGCCCGGCTCGCCAGCGCCAGCGCGAAGCCCACCATCGCAATATTCCGCCCCCAGCGGACGATCTTCATTCCTGTTTGCATGATCTTCCCCCTTCCACTGCTTATCTGCCGCCGCGGCTCGCTCCGTCGCGGCTTGACGCGCCGCGCGCGCTGGCGGCGCCCGTCAGTTGTCCGTTGCCGTAGTCTTGAATGACATTTGCGGGCGGCGATTGCGCCGGACGCTGTGCCCGCTCGCGGATCACCGGGTCCGGGGCGCGGCGCGACGGCTCCTGCTGGCGCATCACGGCTTCCTCCCGCCGCGCGACCGCCTCCTCCGCCTGGCGTTGCGACTGGAGCGCCTGCCGTTGCGCCTCCTGCTGCCGTTGGGATTCCGGGACGCGACGCTGTAGCTCCTGCTGCCGCTCGGTGTCCTGCCTGCGCCGCTGCAGTTCCTGTTGTTGCTGCTGTCGCATCGCCTCCTGCGCCGCCCGTTGTGCCTCCTGCTGGCGCTGAGTGTCCTGGACGCGACGCTGTAATTCCTGCTGCCGCGCGGCGTCCTGCATGCGGCGCTGCAACTCCTGTTGTTGCTGCTGTCGCGCCGCGGCTTCCTCCGCCTGACGTTGTCGCGCGGCGGCCGCGACGGCCTGCGCCTGTTGTTCCAGGTCGGCATGATTGCGTTCGGCGGCGGCCTGGGAGCGCATGGCCGACGGCACGGGCGTACGGACGACGGTTGCGTCCGCCGCGGCGCGGCTGGAAAGACCGCGTTCGCTGAAGGAGCGCGTGTGCGATCCATTGCCGTAGTCCAGCAGCGCCGGTTGCGGCGTGGCCGCCACGGGACGGCTATCGCGGCCGGCGCCGCCAACGTGACGCGCGGCGGACTGTGCGCGCATGCGGGCCGCAATGACGTCCGGCGTTTCGCGCGTCGTGGGCGACACATGCGGGCGAAAGACGCTGATGCTCTCCCCGGCGGCGACGTCTGTCCGCGACAGACGTCCGGGCGGGGCCGACTGATCGAGAAGGCGCAGCGGACGGATTTCGCGCCGCGTTGCGTCGGCGATCCCGCCGACAGGCGGGCCATGGTTGAAAATGCGGCGGTCGTTGAAACTGTAACCGTCCGGGATGATCGTGGTGTTGTTGTATACGCGCAGCGCCTCTTCGCGATGCAGGCGGCGCCGGGACAGGGTTGGCTCGCAGAAATGGGCGGACTCGACGAAGGTGAAGGCCCCCTCGTCCAGTTCGAAGGCGAATCCGGACTGGGCGTGTCGGCCGTGGAAGGAGAACCCGCCGCCGGGTTCGAACACGGCGCCCGGCGGCAAGGGCGCCCAGCCGACCGCCCTTTCGCCGCCGCGCCAGACCACCCAGGCCGGACCCCAGACCGTATCCGGCATCCAGACCCATCCGTAGCGCGCGTGATGCCGCCAGCGTCCGTAGTGGAAGGGCGCCCAGCCCCAGGAATAATCCGACTGCCAGAGCCAGCCGCAGTCCGTGTAGACCCAGCGGCCGCGTTCGCAGTAGGGGCGCCATTGCCGGTTGACGACCATGACCGTCGGTTGCCAGCACCAGCCATCCTCGATGTTCAGCCAACTCCCGTAGGGCGCCATGCTCTGGTAGAAGTACGAGACATCGGTCGCCTCGGGCGGCGGCATGGCGACCGCCGGCGCGGCATAAACCGGCTCCTGCACCACCGCCGTGGCCGGTGGCGCCGTGGCCTGCCCGCCGGAGAGTTCGACGAAGGGTGTTTCCTCGGAGGGTGGCGGTGGAACCGGCGTTTCCTCGGGCGGCGGGACGGATGGAGCCGGAATCGGTGTCTCGGCGGGCGGTGGAACGGAGGGCGCCGCCGCGGACAGTTTTTTGCCGTGCTCGACCGCGGCTTCGATCGTCTCGGACGATACGCCGAGGTCGCTCAGGAAAAGGATTTCATCAACCGTCAAATCGTAGGCCACCGGCGAGGCGGCGATGTAGGCCGCGAGGGCGGCATCGTTTGTGCCGGATCGCGCCTGGGCGACCAGTTCTTCGAAACCCGCCGAGGCGCGCGCTTGCGCGCCGGCCAGCAGCGTCAGCAGCAGCGCGCAACCGCAGATCAGTCTAGTACGCATTGGGTAAATTCCCCCGTCAACAAAGCAACCGTTCTTCTGCGTCGTATACGCCCTAAGACTGAGCTTTGTCCAGCTCTTTCAGGGTTCCGAGGTTGACGACGGGTAATGGAAGTTGCATCATACCGGCGGAACTAATTCGGGGTATTTTCGCGGAAAAACGGCGATCTACAGCATGCCAAGCACAATAAAGCGCGCCCGCGGGACGTCGCATACTAAGGATAATGTCGCTTAATAATCAGGAGATCCGGGTATGCGCACAAAATCTGCCGTGTTGACGGGAGTGGGTGTCGTCGTTTTGTTGACTACTTCGTCGATGGCTCTCTATTACAGGAGCCAGGCGGTTTTCTTTCAGCAGGAATATGGCGCGGCCGCGCTCCGGATCAAGCAAATGGTGTCCGCCGCGTCGCTTGAGCCAAAACTCTCCGCCCCGCGTATGGAGAGCGCGCGAAAAGCGCCGGAGGCGGCGCGCAATGCCGTCAACCGCGAGGCGCCCAGGCGGGAACAGGAAACGCAGGACTTCCTGAATGAGCAAGCCGCGCCGCCTGCGGAGGTCCCGGCTGTGCCGCGCTCGGCCGATTCCGGGCGCAACCGTCGGCGCGCTTCGGACTGGATGGAGATTATGAAGACCAACGATCCGCAGCGCTATGCGGAATTCCAGCAACGGCGCCAGGAGAGCCAGCAGAACATGCAGAACGCCTGGGGTCAGGTGAACAGTTACTTCTTGAATCGGGACACATCGAAGATGAGCCAGGCGGATCAGGAAGAGTACAACACGATGCTCTCGCTGCTGAGTCAGACGGCGGCTTTGAGCCAGCAAATGCAGGACGGATTGCCGTCCGATCTGCGCCAGCAGGTATCCTCCACCTTGCGCAGCAATGTCGTGGCGTTGGCGCCATTGCTCGAAAGCGAACGCAACAGGGAGTATTACGACGCGGCCGTGGCGATGGGGCATAACGCGCAGGACGCCGCCGCCATGGTGACCTACATCAATCAAATCACATCGAACACCTCCATCCGCACCATTCTTCCAAGCATCAGGGGTAGGGGCATGTTCGGCGGTGGGCCTTCGTCCCCCAGGAGAGCGCCGGCTCCCGCTCCGTAAGCCAGATGACAGCATCCTCAATCACGCCGGCCTCCGGCGCCGGCCATGCGCTCGGTCTGGCCGCGCTGGAATCGGCCCTTGCCGACGTCCCCTTCTACCAGAATTGGCGCGACCGCGATCCGGGGCCGCGGAGTCCCATCGCCCGGCGCTACGCGGCCCTGCCGATTCTGACCAAGCGCGACATGCGGGTTCAGATGCCGAAAGGCTTCATCCCGCGCGAACGCGATTTCAGGGCCGGCATAGAATCCGGCGCCATCGAACTGGTCACGACCAGCGGCACCTCCGACGACCGCGCGACGATCGTCTGGCACCAGCCCTGGTGGGACGCTTCCGAGCATGCGGCGGCCCGGCTGCACGCCGGACTCGACCGGGTGATCGATGGCTCGCAGCGCGAGGCCGTTCTGACCACGCCGCTCTGCGCGGGAAATGTCTGCCATATCGGCGACCTCTCCATGGCCGAGCGCACCATGGGACGGCTGCTCTTCCTGAACCAAAAGCCCGATCCGACTTATTGGACGAGCGGCGACATGGAACGTATTCTGGACGAGTTGAACCGTTTTGCGCCGGAGTTGCTGGAAGCCGACCCGGCCTATCTCGCGATTCTGGCGCGCCATGCGGCGAACAAGGGCATCGCGGTTCAAGCGCCGCGCTTCATATCGCTGACCTTCGAGTTTCCCTCCCGCCTGCACTACCGTCAAATCCGCCGCTTGTTCCCGCGGACGCCCATCTTGAGTTCCTACGGCTCGACCGAAACGGGGCATGTCTTCACCGAATGCGAGCGCGGCCATTTCCACCTCAACGCGGATTACTGCCGGGTGGATCTGCAGCCGCTCCGCGCCCGGCATGGCGCTCCGTCCATCGGGCGTATGCTGGTCACGACCCTCCAGAATCCATGGGTCTCCCTGCTGCGCTTCGATGTCGGCGACCTCGGCGGACTGGCCGCCGCGCCTTGTCCCTGCGGCCGCGGCGGCCTGACGCTGGAGTCGATCGAAGGCCGGACCCGCGATCTCACCTTCACCCCGGACGGAGACGCCGTCACGCTCGGCGCCGTGGACCGGAGCCTGGGCGACATCGAGGGACTGCTGACCTACCGGATCGAGCAGCACGACCGGGAGCGCTACCGCTTCCTGTTTGTCGCCGAACCCGGCGCCGAGGAAACCGTCGCGAGCGCCGCCGGCGCCAGGCTGTCCGCCCTCTACGGACCCTCGGCACGGTTGACGACGCAAAAGGAAAGCGCCATCGTAGCCGAACAGTCCGGCAAGTTCCGGCTGGCGCGCACGCTTTTCGCCTGGGACCCTGAGACGCTTTTCGAACAGGAGAGAAACCGGCCGTGAAGCAAGCCGATGCAGATCCACTGGCGCACACACGCGCGGATTTTCCGCTGCTGCAAAGATGCATCGACGGACAGCCCATCACGCACCTGGACAGCGCCGCGACCGCGCCCAAGCCGCGCTGCGTGATCGAAGCCGTGACCGGCTATTATCTTGAATGCACTGCCAACGTGCATCGCGGCGTGCATGTGCTCTCCGAGGAGTCCACGGAACTGTTCGAGCGGGCGCGCCAGGAAGTGGCCTCCTTCATCAATGCCGCCCCCTCCGAAATCGTCTTCACCCGCAATTCCACCGAAGGCATCAACCTGGTCGCCAGCGGTCTTGGCCTGCGGGAGGATGACGAAGTGATTGTGACGGCGCTGGAGCACCATTCCAACTACATGCCGTGGCGCCTCCACGCGCGCGCCGTGCCGGTCGGGCTGCTTCCCGACGGCGTGCCGCGTTATGAGGAGCTTGGCGGGCGCCTCTCGTCGAAGACGCGGCTGGTGGCGCTGGCGCAGGTTTCGAACACCCTCGGCGCGATTGCGCCAGTCGCCGACTGGATCGCCGCCGCCCACGCACATGGAATTCCCGCGCTGGTTGACGCCTCGCAGAGCGCCAGTCATCTGCCGATCGACGTGCGGGCCATGGACTGCGACTTCCTGGTCATGTCCGGCCACAAACTGCTGGGACCGTCGGGAATCGGTGTGCTTTACGGAAAGCGGGAACGGCTCGAAGCCCTGGCGCCCTATCAGGTCGGCGGAGGCATGGTGAAGTTGCACGAAGAGGAACAGTTTGTGCTACAGGACGTGCCGTGGCGTTTCGAGGCCGGCACGCCGAACATCGAAGGCGCGATCGGACTGGGCGCGGCCGTGACCTACCTGCGCAACCTGGGCATGGAGACCGTCCAGCGCCACTCCGTCGAACTCGGCCGCCGACTGGTTACGCGCTTGCGCGCCATCGGGGGCGTCGAGATTCTGGCGGATTCCGTCCCGGACGGTCAGCGCATCGGCCTGGCGACCTTTGTCGTTAAGGCGCCGGGCCTCGGGCAGGAAAACATCGCCCGCCTGCTCTGCGATCGCCATCAGATACTGGTCAGCGGTGGCTACCACTGCGCTCACATGCTTCACCAGCGTCTCAACTTGGAAGGCACGGTGCGCGCCTCAACGCACGTTTTCAACAACGAAGCCGACATCGACCGCCTGGCCGAGGCGTTGACGGAGATCGTGGAAGTCTGATTACTGGCCTGTAAATCCTCAAAGTACTATGATAACAATCATGGCGAAACGAGACGGTCGCTCAGCCAGCCCTTGACTCCGGGGCGGGCGGTGGCGGACAGTGGGTGCGCCGGGCCGCGCCCGGCGGAGCTAGCGTGCGGGCTATGATATTTCGACTGATAGTTTTGAGCGGCGACCAGAAGGGCCGTCAAATCACCGTGGAACGGACGCCGATGGTTATCGGTCACGATCCGGACGCGGCGATTTGCCTCCCGGACGAGGAAGTTGCCCGCCGCCACGCCAGCATTACGCACAGCGGGGACGGGAAACTGGCGATCCATGACCTGGGCTCGATGAACCGCGTGCTGGTCAACGGCCGCGCTGTTTCCGAAGCCCAGCTCAAGCACGGCGACACCATCGAACTCGGCCGCACCAAACTGCTTGTGCAGGCCATGGTGCAGGCGGAAGTGGATGCGCCGCCCAGCCCCGCGCCGGGCGATGATGACCTGCTGCCGCGCCACCGCTTTCCCGTCGGGCTGGTCATGAACGGATTGCTGGTCGCGGCCCTTGTCGTGGCCGTCATGACCTGGCATCGCAGCGCCCGCGCGCCCCACACTCCGCAGCCGGTGCCCAATCCGCTGGCGCTGGACACTTATCTCGCGGCGACGACCGGAGTTTCGACCGCGGCGGCGGCGACCGACGCGACGGCGCCCCCCCCCGCCGTCAAAACGGATGAAACGATGTCCGGCGTCGTGACGATTGCGGCGGTGACTTCCGCCCCGCCGCCGGTCATGAATGTCTTCACTGGCGTCGCCTTCGCGCCGGCGGCCGTCGCCACCGAAAAGCTGGATCGCATCGAACAGGAACTGGCCCTGATGCGCGTGACCATGCAGGGCCTTTCGAACAATCGGCCCGTCGTCGCCGCGGCGCCGGTGGTCACCAATGCGCCGGTTCAAATCGCCCCGTCTGTGCAACCGGAACCGCCGCCGCCGGCCGGCGCCATGGTGCCCCGTCCGAAAGCGCCGACCGTTTCCGGCGCCTTTGTCCTGGCAGAACTGCGGCAGAATAAATTTCCGGCCACTGATGAGTTTGAAGAGATGCGTATCGTCAGCGCCAGCCTGCAGGCCACGCCGGCCAACGCCCCTGTCAAGGCCTTGCGGGTCGAGGTCAGGTTCTTCGATCGCCTTGAACGCGACGGCGCCATCGTGCCTTCCCAGGCGATCGTCACCCCCAGGACCGTGCAGCCCTCCGGCGCAGCGGGGTCCGGGCGGTATTCGGTGGGCGCGACCTACGTGGCGCCGCGCCGCGCCGACGGGTCCGCGCCGCGCGCCGCGATTTACCACGGTTTCGTGGTGCGAGTCTATGACGGCGCGCGCCTGCTGGCCGCGGATGCCCAGCCGCATAATTTGCTCGACGAATCGAACGCCGCCCCGAAATCCGCGCCATGAGCCGACTTGCCATGCCTGACGAAGAAAAAACTCCGGCGATCGGCGAACGCATTTCGGCCTGCGTGCTCACCTTCAACGAAGAAAGCAAGATCGAGCGCTGCCTGCGCAGTCTGACCTGGTGCGACGAACTGGTCATCATGGACAGCTTCAGCACCGACGGCACGCTGGAAATCTGCCGGCGTTACACGGATCGGGTTTACCAGCACGCCTGGCTGGGTTACGTCGGCCAGCGCAATCTGGTGCGCGAAATGACCGTGCATCCCTGGATTCTCTTTCTCGACGCCGACGAAGAGGTCTCGACCGGGTTGGTCCAGGAAATTAAAGCCGAGTTGCGGGCCGGCAAGTCCCATAACTACGTGGGCTTCGAGTTTCCACGGCAAGTCTATTACCTCGGCCGCTGGATCCGCCACGGGGAGTGGTATCCCGATGTCAAACTGCGCCTCTTCAAAAAAAACAACGGACGCACCGAGGGCGAGGAACCGCACGATCATGTGATCGTGAACGGTCCCGTCAAACGGCTGCGCAATCCGCTCTACCATTACACCTACGACGACATTCGCGACCATCTGGACACCTTGAACCGTTTCTCTACCATCACCGCCCAGCAGAAGTTTGTCCAGGAAAGCCCCTTCCGCTGGGCCGACCTGCTGCTGCGGCCGCCGATCCGCTTTCTGAAAGGCTACTTTGTCCGGCTGGGGTTTCTGGACGGAATGCACGGGCTGATCATCGCGATGCTCAATTCCTACGGCGTCTTCATCAAGTACGCCAAGCTCTGGGAAATGAACCACAAGAGCCGCGGACGCTTCGACATCCTGCCGGCCGTCTTTCCGCGGCCCAAGACCAGGACTCCGGACCGCACGCCATGACCTTTCGCGCGTTCAGGCGCTGGCTGCCCGGCGTGGGGCTGCTCGCCACAATGGCCGGCGGCGCCGCGCGCGCGGCCGCGGCTTCCGAAGCGACGAATGACGCGCCCTGCGCCTGGACCCTGCCCGCCGCCATAGACTACGCCCTGGCCCATAACCGCGCCATCGAGGCCCGCCGCCTGGGACTCGAATCCCGGCAGGTCGGCGCCGGGGCCGCCGCCGATTCCTACCGCTGGACCTTGCGCCCGCTGGGCGGCGCCGAGGCGCGCGACGACGGACGGTACATCGACGCCGGCTTGTCGGCCGTGCGCGCCACCGAGGCCGGCACGGTGCTCAGCGCCGGACCGCGTTTCCAGCAGACCACGCTCGACAATGCCCCCGACGTGAATGAGGGGCGTGTGGCCATCGAGGTCCGCCAGCCGTTGCTGCGCCGCGGCGGCAGACTGGTGAATGCCGAGCCGCTCGTGCGCGCCTCGCGCGAGGTGCAGACCGCCCGCCGCGAGCTCGAACTCCAGCGCGCCGACATCGTGTTGCGCGTGGTGGAACTGCACGAGGAACTCTTCCGCCTGCAGCGCCGTTTCACGAACGATACCGCCGCCGTCTCCCGCATGGATGCCTTCCTGCGCCTGACCCGCGCCCGCGATCGCCAGGGCCGCGCCGCCCGCGGCGATACGCTGCGCGCCGAAATTGCCGGCGGCACCATTCACCAGCAGCGGGCCGATACCGCGGCACGCCTTACCGCTCGCCGCGCCGAACTCGCCGATCTGCTGGGCCTGCCGCCCAGCGTTCCGTTCGATGCGCTGCCGGGACCGCGCTTCGTCGTCAGCGCACCCGCCGCCGACGAGGCCGCCGCCATTGCGCTCAGCAACCGCCTGGACTACGCCCAGATTCTCCAGGATATCGACGATGCCCGCCGCGGCGTGCGCATCGCCCGGCAGACGCTCCTGCCGGATATCGAACTTGTCTCGCGCTACGAACGCCAGGGACAGGGCGATACCGCCTCCGCCGCCATGTCGCTGGATCACAACGCCTGGATGGTCGGCGTGCGCCTGCTCTCGGACTTTCCCCCGCGCGCCGAAAGACGCGCCCTCTCGCAGGCCGAAATCACCGAGCGCGTCGCCCGCCTGCGCTCCGACACCGTGCAATCCGCCATCCGCCTGCAGGTCCTGCAAGCCCTCGATGTCTTGCATCGCAGCGATGATGAATTACCGCTGGCCGGGACCACCCTCGCCGCCGCCCGGCAGAGGCTTGAACTGATGCGCCGTCTTTACAGCAGCGCCCGCGCCACCACCTTCGATGTCGCGGATGCCGAAACGCAATGGCGCGAAGCCGACGAACGCTGGCTGGCCGCCAGTTCGGCCGTCACCGTTGCGGCCTACCGCCTGCTCTGGACCCTGGGCACACTGACCGATGTCCCCAACTGCCTGAAATCCGGATCGGAGCCCGCCCCATGATGCGCCCTCCCAAAAATTCTCGCCTGACGTCGTTACGTCTTTTCGACGACATTCACTGCACCTTACGCCCACGCGGCGGCCTCGGCGAGGCCGCCCTACCGCCGCCCGTTAGGGCGCTCTCGCCGAGAGCGCCGTCTTTAATTCGCTTTTTCGTGCGTAACGTCCTCGCCGCCGCGCTGTTGTCCGCCGTTTTCACTTGCGGTTGCGGCCGCCGCGAGGCGCCCGCCGACATGGCCTTCGTGCGCCAGGCGCCGTTCGAGGTCTGGAACATCTACGATGGCCGCATCGAAGCCCGCGCGCGGCATCCCGTGGCCTCCCGTCTCGCCGGTCCCGCCACACTGGTCGAACTCGCCCCCGACGGCGCGCATGTGCGTGTGGACGGGATCGTCGCCCGCTTCGACGCCGCCCCCTGGGAACGCGAGGTCGTGCGCTTTGCGCGCGACGCCACCCTGGCGCGCGAAGACCTGCGGGCGCTGGAGAACGGCCGGCTGCCGCTGGAAATCGCCGAACTCGAAGCCCGTGTCGCCGAGGCGCGCCGCAAGGCGGTGGAGGAGCAGGCCGCACAGGAAGACGACCGCGCGCTGCAACGCGACGGACTGCTGGCGCCTCAGGATCTTGCCGCGCAAGCCCGCCGCAGCGAGGCGGCGGCGGCGGCGGCGGCGGCGGCCGAGGCCCAACTTGAACGCACCCGCACACACTTGCATCCCGCCGCTCTGGCCCGCGCCCGCGCCACCCTCGACGCCGCGGAGCAGGAACTCGCCACCGCCGCCGCCCAGGTTTCCAACTGCGTCGTATACGCCCCGGCGGATGGCATCGTGGCCCTGCTGCCCTTGCCGCTGGGAACCGATGTGCGCCCCGCCCGCGTCGGCGACACGCTCTACCGGAACCAACCCTTTCTGACGATTCCCGACCTGCGCGAACCGCTGGCCGTCTGCGCCGTCCCCGAGTCCGATTTGCACCGTGTGCCGCCAGGGGCCGTCGCGGTTATGGAACTGTGCGCCTGGCCGGATCTCGTCCTGACCGGCCGCGTCGAATCCGTCGGCGCCACCGCCCAGCCCGCGCCAGGTTCCTCGACGCGGCTTTATCCGCTGACCATCCGCCTCGACGCCGGCGATGCGCGTCTGCGGGCCGACCTGACCGCCCGTGTGCGCGTCCGCACCTACGCCCGCGCCCGCGCCACGCTCGTGCCGCGCGCCGCCGTCTGGTGGGAAAACGAACGCGCCCTCTGCCGGACGCTCGATGCCCAGGGCCGTCAAAAAATCGTTCCGCTCATCGTCGGTCCCGGCAACGAACGCGATTTCGAAGCGCTGCAAGGGCTTACCCCCGGCCAGCGGGTTTTGCTGCCATGAGCGTAAATGTCCGCAAGATGGAACCGCTGTCGCTCGATAATAACGCTTGACGATACTAATGGATCGCGTTATTAGTGACTTATGATTCAGTCATTTCGATGCAAAGAAACAGAACGAATCTACAACCGGACAGGATCGCGAAAACTACCGCACGATATTCAACGAGTTGCGCTTCGCAAACTCGTGATGCTGGGCGCCGCTCACGATTGGCGCGACCTCCAGGCGCCTCCCGGCAATTATTTAGAGGAGTTGAAAGACGATCGCAAGGGACAATACAGCATCCGGATCAACAAACAATGGCGGATATGTTTCAAATGGCGCGACGGTAACGCGCATGAAGTCGAGATTGTGGACTACCACTGAGAGACAGATGAAAACAAAAAAAATGGCGCCGATTCACCCGGGCGAAGTTCTCATGGATGAATTCCTTAAACCCATGAACATCACGCAGTATCGCTTGGCGAAGGATATTCATGTGCCCGCCCGGCGGATAAACGAAATCGTACACGGCAACAGGGCGGTCAGCGCCGATACATCGCTTCGACTTGCCCGATATTTCGGTTTGTCGCCACAGTTCTGGCTAAACCTCCAGGCCAGTTACGACTTGGAGACGGAGATCGATAGAATCGGATCCCGAATTGACAGAGAAGTGCGACAACGTGCCGTCGCCTGATCGAAGAAGCTCTAAACACAATGGCGGAAGATTTTGCGCATGCAGACAGATCGGTATGCGTCGTAGCGATATGGGACGATCCCGCTATTCTTCAACCTTCACCTTCCATCTGAGATGCGCGCTCCCTCTGATCTCCGACCTCCGCTCTTGCGTCTGACCAACGTCGCGCGCGCATTTCCGGCGCCGGGCGGAGCGGTGGCGGCCCTGCGCGAGGCTTCTTTTGAGGTGATGCCCGGCGAATTCGCGCTGCTCACCGGTCCCTCCGGCGCGGGCAAGACGACGCTGCTGAACCTGCTGGCGCTGCTCGATACGCCGACAGCGGGCCGTCTGTGGTTCGACGGCCAGGCCACCGATGATCTGAGCGAGGCGCAACGCAATGCCTGGCGCGCGGCGCGGCTGGGCATGGTCTTCCAGCGCTTCTGTCTGCTGCCGCATCGCACGGCGCTTGAGAATGTGCTGTTCCGCTTCCGCTATTTGCCTGTCCCGCGCCACGCGGCCCGCGCTCGCGCGCTGGCCGCGCTGGAATCGGTCGGACTGGCGGAACAGGTCCACCGCCGCGCGCGCCTGCTTTCGGCCGGTGAAATGCAGCGCGTGGCGATCGCCCGCGCCATCGCCCATCCGCCGCGTTTGTTGCTGGCCGACGAACCCACCGGCAATCTGGACCAGGCCGCCGCGGAACAAGTGCTGGAAATATTCCGGCGGCTGCACACGGGCGGACTGACCATCGTAATGGTGACGCATAACGAAGCCCTGCTCAAGATCGCCACCCGTCACCTGCGCTGCCGCGACGGCTGCGTCGAGCAATCCTCGATGCTTCCTGCGGGTGTTCCGGAGGAGTCGGGAACCTGGCATCAAAAGATCCAGGTGGGGCAGGCGATGAGCAAGGGTTCAGGGTTCGGGCTTGAGGCCGGAATTTCCCTGAACCCTGATACCCTGAACCCTGGCTTCTCAGAACGGGCAGGAAAGAACGACTTAATCAGAGCTGCGCCCCGCTTCCGCGCCCGTCCCGCCATGCGCGATCTGGCTGAAGGGCTCACCCTGCGTCCCGGTCGCATGCTCTTGGTGCTGGGCGCGCTGGCGGCCGGATTCGCGGCGCTGACGCTGCTGCTGTCGGCCTTGTCCGGACTGCGCGCCGCGGCGCGCACGCTGCGGACCGAACTGGGCGCGGAGGTGGTCGCCATCGTGCCGGCCGGGGAGCGGGCAAGCGGCGGCGGACTGTTGACCGAGGCGCATCTGCGCTGTCTGAGCCGGAATTTTCCCGCATGGTCTATGGCCGGCGTGCGCCGCTTCACTCCGGCCCCGGGCGGCGCCGGCACGAAACTCGCCGCGCTGGCCGCATCGCCCGCGCTTGCCGAATTACGCGGCTGGCGGCCCGTTGACGGACGGCTGCTTGACGGCGCGGACGAACTTAACGGGGCCCGCTGCGCCGTCGTCAGCGCCGCCGCCTGCGCCCGCAACGGCTGGCGGCCGGGCGCGGCGATTACCGTCGGCGGCCAGGTTTTTACGCTGGTCGGAATTTTGCCCGACGATGGCGCCGCGGCGGACGGCGGCGCCGAAGGGCTGCTGGTCGTGCCGCTTGCCGCCTGGCCGGTGGCCGATGCGCGGCTCGACATGCTGCTGGTGCGCGGACCGCGCGGACCGGAACAGACCGCCGCCGCCGCGCTGGCGCTGCTGCGTCAGCCCGATCTGCGCGTCGGCGCGCTTGCGGCCACGACGCCCGAGATGCTGCTGGCCGGCCTGCGCCGGCTGCAACGCAATGTCGGCCTGCTGGCGGGCGGCGCGGCGGGTTTCGGTTTATTTCTGGGCGCGGCCTTGCTGACGACACTGCTCGGCGCCAGTGTGCGCGACCGCACGCTGGAGATCGGTTTGCGTCGCGCGCTCGGCGCCGGGCGCGGCGCGATTGCCGCGCTGTTTGTGGCAGAGGCCTGCCTGCTGACCGCCGCCGCGGCCGACTTTGGGCTGCTCCTGGCGCTGCCCGCCGCGCGTTTGCTTTCGCAATTCGGTCCCGTGCCCTTTGCCGTTACTCCGGCAGTCTGGCTATTGCTTCCGCTCGCCGGGCTCGTGCTCGGGGCGCTCGCCGCCTGGTCGCCAGCCCGCGCCGCCGCCCGCCTGCCGCCAGCGGAAACGCTACGCGACGGCTGAGACGAAATAAGGTGGAGGGTTGAGGGTGGAAGGTGGAGGGCAGTGCGACGGCTGAGACGAAATAGGGGGGGTGGCAGGCTGATGCAGGTTAGTCGATGTGCAGGGGCAGGCCGCAAAAAAGATAATGCGCTCGGAGAGATATCTGCCGTTTTCCCTCCACCCTCCACCCTCCACCACGATCACTTGTCGGCCAGGGCGCGGTAGCGGGCGCGGGCTTCTTCGGCCCAGCGGCTCATGACGGCTTGGCGCTGGCGGGGGTCGCTCCAGATTTTACGCAGCGCATCCAATTCGGCCTCGCTGACGGGCGGGGCGGTGAGGCGCGCGACCTCTTGCGGGCGGCAGCCGCGCCGGATCACGGCCTGCCAGGCCTGGCGCAGGCCGGCGTGGGCGTCGAGCAGCCACACGCCGCAGAGGTCGTTCAGCGTGTCCCAGCGGCGCGACGTTTTTTCGGTGTCGTAGGTCATGCCTTCGGGCAGCGTGTAGGGATTGGGCCGCGGCGCTTGCGGATCCTGGTAAAGATCGGCGCGCACGGGCATGCGGTAGAGCGCCGCTTGCTGGCCGTTGACGCCGGCGGGCTGGTACAGCAGCCGCTGGCCCGCGTCGGAAAGGGTGAAGGCGATAAATTCGCGCGCCAGCGCCGCATGCGGCGCGCCGCGCAGGAGGCCGATCGGGTCGGCGTTGATCACCGTGCGCCGCGCGGGCAGCACGAAGACCAGCCGGTCGCCGCCCACGGCCTTGGTCACCGTCATGGCGTACTGGTCGATCGCCATGCCGACCGCGATGTCGCCCGCCGCCACCTCGCGCGGCACGACGCCGCCGCTCTCGCCGAAGGCGCGCACATTGGCGCAGAGCCGCACGATCAGATTCCAGCCGGCCTCGAAGCCGCCGGCCTGCAGGATGATCTCGTAACACATATGCACCGAGCCGCTGGAGCGCGGGTCGCCCGAGCCCACCCAGGAATAATACTCCGGTCGGCCCAGGTCGTCCCAGTCGCGCGGCGCCGGCAAGCCCAGCCGCTCCAGCACGGGACGGTTATACAAAATGCCGAAACCGCTCAGCGCCACCCCGGCCCAGCCGTTGGTCAGATCGTAGACCGGCGCGCCGGTGCAGGCGGGGGGAATGGCCGCGCGGGCGTCGGGCGTCAATGTTAGCGTTTGCAGCCAGCCCTGCCGGCCGGCCGTCACATACGGCGCGATGCCGCCGCCAAAAAGCAGGTCGGCGCCGGGATTGTTGGACGAGGCGGCATAGCGCGACTCCAGTTCCTTGAGTGTCTTGGAAGCGCCGCCGACGTCGAGCCAGCGGATATCCACCTCGCGGCCTTGCGTACGGCGCATCCAGTCGCGGAACGCGCGGCGGTATTCGCCACGCACCTCGCGCCGGTGCGGCGAAAGAATCGTCAACACCTCGGCCTCCGCCGCGGCTGGCGCCTCGCGCGGCGTCCGCGTGGCGACAAGCAGCAAATAGGGCAGGGCCGCGATCGCCACGAAAAACAGGGCTGTCCAGAAACGCAGACGCATGAACGCTATCCTAGCGGGTAACGGCGCGGGTGGATAGACCGAAGCCTTTTGGATTGATATACGCTTTTCCATGTGCGATTGTCTTTCAGTTTGAAGTCAAAACAATCTGAGCGGTTACCCCTCGGATGTGTTGCTTCAGACTGTGCTGGATCAGGAGGCTGGTATGGCAAAATCACTGGTTGCTTTGGCGGCTCTGGCGGGTGTGGCGGTGTTTGCGACAACGACGGTTCTGCAATATCTGGAAAATGACCGCTTGCATGCGCAACTTGCGGAGCTTCAAAAGTCGGGATCGGCCAAGCCGGCGTCTCAACAAACCACCGCCCAAAAATCGGCCCCACCGGAAAAACGAGCTGGTTCCCTGTCCCAATCCAAACCGGCTTCGATGAAGCGGGCCGGCGAGCCGGCAGACGCCGTCGAAAAGGGCGCCTCTTTTGACGAGATCGCCGAGCGAATTCAGGCTCTTTCCGGGGGAAGTATGTCCCGGCGCTATCTGGAGCTGCAAAAAATCATCGCGGACGTTCGCAGGGAAGACATCCCGCGCGTCATGGAGTTGATCGAAAAAGAACCCCAGCGCTCTTTTCGCGAATCGGCCCGCTATCAATTATTTGCCCGTTGGGCCGAATGTGACCCCAATGCGGCGATTGCCTATGCCTATACCATCAAGGGAAAAAGTTCCCAGGATCGCGCGATTCACGCGATTGTCGGCGCCTGGAGCATGAAGGATCCCGCCGCCGCGGAGGCCTGGGTCCGCGGCTTGCCGGCGGGGCCAGTGCGGGATCAGGCCATGAATGCGGTGATCCATGGAATGTCCGATAAGAACCCGGCGGCGGCCTATGAACTATATAAAAGTTTCGCCAAATCCCAGCGGCAAACGGGCGCTTTGTCCATGATATTCGACAGTTGGGCTCGGCTTGACCCGGCGGTGGCGATCTTGAAAGCCGGTGAATTATCCGGACAACTACGCAATCAGGCCCTGCAATCCATTGCATCCGCCTGGGGCTCCAAGGATCCGAAAAGCGCGCTCCTCTGGGTCCAGACGCTGCCGATGAGCCAGCAGAAGAATGGGTTCATCTCATCCATTCTTTCGCAATGGGCCGACAGCGATCCGCAACAAGCCGCCTTGTACGCCGGCGCCATGCCGCTCGGTGACGCGCGCAATAATGCCATCCGATCCATCGCATCGAGCTGGGGCAACAGCGATTTGAACGCCGCCCTGGCGTGGAGCCGCGCCCTGCCCGAAGGCCCCGCCAAGGAAAGCGCGCTGAGCCAGCTCTGCAATCAGTGGGCGCAAACCGATCCCAAGGCCGCCATGGACTACGCGCAAAGCCTCCACGCCGGCGGAAAAAAAGCCGAGTTGCTCGGCATGGTTCTGGGTCAATGGGCGCGCAGCGATTCGCAGGCCGCCTTAGGTTTCCTGCAAACGGTGGCCGCGGGAAGCGAGCGCAACCGTATGATCGAATCCGTCGTCCAGCAACTCGCATGGCAGGACCCCAAGATTGCCATGTCCTTCGCCGCCACGCTACCGCCCGGGTCGATGCAGATGAGGGCCAGCGCGCAGGTGCTTGGCAGCCTCGCCAACAGCGATCCAGCCGCGGCGCTGGAACTATACGCCTCGCTGCCCGATGGTTCTGCCAAACGTAATGCCCTGCAGAGTCTGGTCTGGCCGCTTGGGCAGTCCGATCCGAAAGCCGCCGCCAAATTGGTCGAGACGCTTCCGCCGGGCCGCGCGCGTACGGACTTCATCGGCAACCTGGCCAACGCCTGGGCGGGTTCGGACATCGCGGGCGCGATCGAATGGGTGCAGCAACTGCCCGATGAAAAATCCGCCCAGGAAGCCTTCGGTCGCATTGTGCCGCAGTGGGCGCAATATGACGCCAAAGGCGCCATGGCGTTTGTGCAAAACATGCCGGCCGGTAAATCGCAAACCGCCATGCTGAACAACATCGCCAACACCATGGGCGCCACGGACCCCAAGGCCGCCGCGGCGTATGTAAGCCAACTGCCGGAAGGCGAAGCGCGCGACGCTTTTGTCGAAGGGCTTGCTTCCGGCATGTCTCGCAATACGCCGGAAGAGGCGGCCGCCTTTGTGGCCGCCCAGACCGCGGGTCCGTCGCAAAATCGCGCCGCCCAGGCGGTTGTTTCGCAATGGGCCTCCAGCGATCCAAGGGCCGCGGCCGCCTGGGCCACCAGCTTTCCCCAGGGCGAGACTCGCGATAACGCGCTACAGAGAGTGATATCCAGATGGGCCAATAGCGACCCCAGCGCCGCCAGTCAATGGCTGGCATCCTTACCCGCCGACAAATCCCGCGAGCGCCTTGTCCAGTCCTACATTAGCAGTACGACCTACGAAAACCCCGACCTGGCGGCCGTCTGGGCCGAGACCATTGCCGATCAAAACCAGCGCATTCATGCCATCGAAAACATCGCCCGAAACTGGCTTCAGAACGACCGGGTCAGCGCGGAAAGCTGGCTCAATCAGTCGTCGCTGCCGCTCGACAAGAGACAGAATCTGCTCAAACAGTCCAACAATTGAGCCGCCGCCGTTCCGGCAGTCTTCGGCCTAAACGACGCGAACTTCCTCAGACCCACAATTGCCGGTCGAGGGAACGGAACTGGATCGCTTCCTGAATGTGCATGACTTCGATGCGCTCCACGCCTTCCAGGTCGGCGATTGTGCGCGCCACCTTGACGATCCGGTCATAGGCCCGCGCGCTGAACTGCAACTCGGTGATGGCCATGCGCAGCGCCTGCTGGGCGTCGTCGGTCATCGGACAAAAGCGCGCCAGATCGCGCGGCCGCAGTCCGGCGTTGCTGTGCACGCGCCGCAGCGTCCGGTAACGCGCCTGCTGCACGCCGCGCGCCGTCAGCACGCGCTCGCGGTAGCGGGTTGAGGGCAGGCCCGCCGCCGCGCCGACCAGATCCTGATAGCGCACGGCGGGCACCTCGATGTGGATGTCGATCCGGTCGAGCAGCGGTCCGGAAATGCGGTTGCGGTAGTTGTGGATTTGCGTTGCGGAGCAGCGGCACTCGCGATGCGGATCGCCATAGTGGCCGCAGGGGCAGGGATTCATCGCCGCCACCAGCATGAACTGGCACGGGAAGGTCACCGTCGCCGCCGCCCGCGAAATCGTCACTGTGCCGTCCTCCAGCGGCTGGCGCAGCACCTCCAGCACGTTGCGGTGAAACTCGGGCAGTTCGTCGAGGAAGAGCACGCCGCGATGGGCCAGGCTGACCTCCCCCGGCATGGGATGCGCTCCGCCGCCCAGCAGGCCGGCGTCGGAAATTGTGTGATGCGGCGCCCGGAAGGGGCGGCGCGTAATCAAGGCCTGGCGCGGCGGCAAGGAGCCGGCGATGCTGTGAATGCGCGTCACGTCCACCGCTTCGCCCATCGTCAGCGGCGGCAGGATGGAGGCGATGCGCCGCGCCAGCATCGTCTTGCCGGCGCCGGGCGGCCCGATCATTAAAATGTTGTGGCCGCCGCTGACGGCGACCTCGATCGCGCGCTTGACCGACTCCTGCCCCTTCACGTCGGCGAAATCTTCCTCGTGCTCCTCGTGCGAATTGAAGAGCGCCTCGACATCCACCCGGTGCGGCGGAATCGGCAGCCGCCCCGATAGGAATTCGGCGGCCTCGCGCAGCGTGCGCACGGGAATCACATCCAGATCCGCCACCACCGCCGCCTCCTCGGCATTATCCACGGGCACCAGCAGGCCCTGCAAGCCATCCTCCTTGACCCGCATGGCGATCGGCAGCACGCCCTTGATCCGCCGCACCTCGCCGCTCAGCGCCAGTTCGCCGATCAGCGCGTAGGCCGAGAGCGCCTCGCCCGGAATTTCATCCTGGGTGGAGAGGATGCCCGCCGCGATCGGCAGATCGAAGCACGGCCCCTCCTTGCGGATGTCCGCCGGCGCCAGATTGATCGTGGTGCGCCCGACGTGCGGACGGAAACCGGAATTAAGGATCGCCGTGAAAACGCGGTCCTTGCTCTCGCGCACCGCGGCGTCGGGCAGCCCGACGATCACGGTCTGGGGATCGCCGTGGCCGGCGTTGACCTCGATCTCGATGGCGTAAGCCTCGACCCCCAAGACCGCTCCCGAATGCACCCGTGCCAGCATGCTCGCCGCCTTCCTTGGAAACCATCAACCACCAAATCGGACAGACTGTGCATCTGTGCACCCAGACAAGCCAAGCCCGATGTGACCTATCCTAGCGTAAGACCGACTTCCGGGGAAGCAATATGGAGCAGACTGCCGCGATGTTTTTTTCGGGCCTTCGTTCGCTGGCGACGCAAGTTGTGGCGCGGCTGGTGAGGCGATGAGAATTGCTGTCAGGAAATCGCTTTTGATGGTACAGTTGGCCGCGAATTCGCCGGGAATCGAACTGCACCATACGAGGATGGCGTCATGCACAAAATCGGATTTACGCGTGGCAAACGTTACAGTTTCGCGACGCACATCAACGAGATGCTGCTGCCGCGCGAGCAGGCGGAGAGCATCGAAGCCTTCCGGGTGATCGTGAAACCGGGTCTGCAGACGCATCTGCATGTGCATACCGACACGGAACAACTTTATTTCGTGGTTTCGGGCCGGGGCCGCGGATTGTTCCTGCATGCCGATGGCAGGCGCGAGGAGTTCGACATGGCGCCGGAGGATGTAATCCATGTGCCGCGCAACACGCGGCATCAGATTTCCTGCGCGGGCGATGTCGATTTGATATATCTCTGCGTGGACGGTTTCCCCAAAGGCCGTCCCGCCGACGAACCGACATGGGACGATCACTACGCGGCGGTGCTGCGTCTGCAGGCGCAGCCGGCGAAGAAAACATAACCAGCAAACCGGCGCCTGGAGCAATTCCGCGGGCGCCTCGGGAGCATCTGAGATGGATTTGCAAAAACTGTTCGCGAACCGCATCGGTGGCGCCGCATTCGGCGTTGCCAGCGAAATTTACAAATTCGAGAAGATCAAGCGCGCCAAGGCGGCGGCCCGCGCCGCCCGGCCGGCCGTCGAACTGCTGGATTTTGGCGTCGGGGAACCGGACCAGATGGCCCCCAAGGTTATCCGCCAGGCCCTCAAGAAGGCCGTGGACGAGCCCGCCAACCGCGGCTATGCCGACAACGGTCCGCTGGCCTTCAAACAGGCCGCCGCGGAGTACATGAAGACCTTTTTCGGGGTCACGGATTTGAATCCCGAGACCGAGATCAACCACAGCATCGGTTCCAAGTCCGCCCTGGCGCTGCTGCCGCTGGGCTTCATCAACCCCGGCGATGTCGCACTGGTCACCGTGCCGGGATATCCCGTGCTCGCCACACACACGCGCTATCTCGGCGGCGAGGTCGTTCAGGTTCCGCTGCGCCGCGAAAATCGTTTCTATCCCGATCTGGAAAAAATCGACCCGGCCCTGGCCCAGCGCGCCAAGCTTTTTTACGTCAACTATCCCAATAATCCCACCGGCGCGGCGCCATCGGAGGAGTTCTTCGACCGCCTGATCGCTTTCGCCCAGCGTTATAATCTGCTGATCGTGCAGGACGCCGCCTATGCGACGCTGGTTTACGGCCGCGAACCGCTTTCGATCCTGAGCCGGCCGGGCGGCCGCGAATGCGCGATCGAACTGCACTCGATGAGCAAGAGCTACAACATGACCGGCTGGCGGCTGGGTTTCGTGGCCGGCCCGGCGCGTATCGTGCAGGCCTTCGCCGAGATCAAGGACAACCTGGATTCCGGCCAGTTCAAGGCCATCCAGGCGGCCGCCTGCGCGGGCATCGCCGACCGCAAACTGGCCGACCATATTCGCGCGCACTACCAGCGCCGGCTGAAAAAAATCGTGGCCGCGCTCAAGCGCGTGGGTTTCAAGGTGCGCATGCCCGGCGGCACCTTCTATCTCTATGTGCCGGCTCCCAAGGCCGCGGGTCTGGTAGAATTCAAGACGGCCGAGGAAGCCTCGCAGCATCTGATCCGCGAGTGCTCGATCTCGACCGTGCCGTGGGACGACTGCGGCGCCTTCCTGCGCTTCTCGGCCACCTTCGAGTCGCGCGATAAAAAAGATGACGACCGCGTGATCGCCGAGATGGAAGCGCGCCTGATGCGGGCCAACCTAAGGTTTTCCTAGCCCCTGCCACCTGCCACCCTTCTTCACCCCAGTCGACCGCGGTAGTCCTCGTAGCCGAAGCGGCGCAGCACTTCGATGCGGCCGGTTTCGGCGCGGCGCACGCAAATGGCCGGCAGGTTGACGCCGTTGAACATGGTGGTTTTGACCATCGAGTAGTGGGCCATATCGAGAAAGACCAGGCGCATGCCGGGCTGTAGCGGGGCGGGGAAGGAATAGTCGCCGATCACGTCGCCCGCCAGGCAGGTCATGCCGCCCAGGCGATAGGTGTGCGGAAATTCCCCCGGCGTTCCGGCGCCGACGATTTGCGGGCGATAGGGCATTTCCAGAACGTCGGGCATGTGCGCCGCGGCCGAGGTGTCGAGGATCGCGATCTCCATGGCGTTGTGCACGATGTCGAGCACCGAGGCCACGAGCGTTCCGGCGTTCAGCGCCACGGCTTCGCCGGGCTCCAGATAGACCGGGATTGGATAGCGTTTCCTGAAATCTTCGATGATGCGGCAGAGGCGGTCGAGATCGTAACCGGGCCGGGTGATATGGTGGCCGCCGCCGAAATTCACCCACTGCATGCGCGGCAGCCACTTGCCGAACTGGCGTTCGACGGCGGCCAGCGTCCGTTCCAGCGCGTCGGCGCCAAGTTCGCAGAGATTATGCACATGCAGCCCCGTGATACCGTCCAGGTCGCGCCCGCTGAAGGCTTCCACCGGAATCCCCAGCCGCGAACCCGGCGCGCTGGGATCGTAGAGCGGCGTTTTAACCTCCGACTGGCGCGCGTTGACGCGAACCCCGCACAAGACCGGGCGCGCTGCGCGGGCCACGCGCTCTTTGAAACGGTCCCACTGGGTAAAGGAGTTGAAGACCAAGTGGTCGGCATAGCCCAGCAGGTCGTCGAATTCGTCGTCGCGGTAGGCCGGAGCGTAGACGTGAAGCTCGCCGCCAAACTCTTCCGACGCCAGGCGGGCCTCGTGCAGCGAACTGGCCGCCGCGCCGCGCAGCACGCGCCGGATGCCGGGAAAAAGCGGCCACATGGCGAAGCCCTTCAGCGCCAGCAGCACCTTGGCGCCCGTGCGCCGCTGGACCTCGTCGAGGATCGCCAGGTTGGCGTTCAGCCGCGCCTCGTCCACCACAAAGCTGGGGGAGGGGCACTGTGCCGGGTCCAATTCCGCGACGCGGGAATTTTCCGTCAGGGCGGTCATGTAAGCGTCTCCAAGGCGGCCGTCTCCACTTCAACCGGCACGGCCTGGCCGATCAATTCGATGTTCAGGACGACACGGGTCTGGCCGCGCACCACCTGCACCACGCCCTCGATGCCTTGAAAGGGGCCGGCCCGGATGCGTACGCGCTGACCGGTCCGGAAGGCCTCGCAGGCGCCCAGCGTGGGATCCACCTCCAGCGCCTTGCGCACCTGGTCGAGCTGGGCCAGAAAGCCCGCCTGGTCCGCCACCTCCAATACGCGCACCACCTGGTTGGTTTTGAGCACCCAGAGCTGTTGTTCCCTGGTGAAAGCGGCGAACAGATAACCTGGAAAAACCGGCTTGCTCACCGTAACCTTGCGCCGCTGGTAGATCTTGGTCTCCTCGCGGAGCGGCAGAAACGACGCCAATCCCAGGCGTCCGCCGACCTGCGCCGCCAGCTTTTTCTCGCAGCGGGGCTTGACGTGCAGCACATGCCAGGGAATTTGTTGGTTGTCAGACAAGGTGTCAGCGCTCCACCTTGATCCGGTAAAACAAGGCGCGATGTCCGGTCATGCGCAAGACGGAGTCGCTCCGCATAGGGTTCGTATACGCGGCGTATTCCTCCAGATTGTTCGTGTGGTCGCCGTCGGGACCGGCGGCAACAGGGCCGACTGGAGAGAGCGTCCCTAAGAGTGCGCCCGCCAACAGCGCCCAGCCGCGGTATGCGCCATGCCGCACATCGCCGTTCATAATACCCCCTTCGTGCTAGAGCGTTGCCGCGACGCGTTTGGCTTCCGGGCTGGCGGGGTATTGCTGCGCCAGTTTTTTGCGGAAAAAATCGGCGCGCGGATCGCGTAATTCCTCCAGCACCGTTACGGCGCCGGCCAGGGCGGCCGGCTGGAACTCCTTCAGGTCTTCGTAGAGTGTGACCACGCGCAGGTAATCGAGCAAGGCGTCCTCGCGCTGGCCGCTCATCTGGCTGGCGTCGGCCTTCATCAGCCGCCCGGCGCATGAGAAAGCCCGGTTGGAGGAGGCCACCGCTTCGTCCAGCGCCTTGTTGAGGGTTGCTTCGCGCTTGAGCGCCAGCAGCGACTGCCAGTAGCGGCGGCGGTTTTCCAGCGAAATATCGGAGGGGCCGGCGTCCTTAATCTGATCCTCCATCATGCTGGCGGCCTTGGCGAAGTTCTTGTTCACGAAATAGGCCTCCGCCAGATAGCCGGTGGCCTCCTGCTCGATCCTGGTCATCTTGTAGGTGGCGATCAGGGATTCCAGGATGGTTATGGCTTCGGCGCCCTTGTCCTTTTCGATCAACTGAATGGCCTTGTCCAGGTCGGCGGGCCGGTCCATTTGAATATCGGCGACATCGGCCTTGGGCACGGGAATGATGCCCTGGCCGGTATCGACGCGGTATTCCTTGGTGCTGGTGCGCCATTCGATCGAACGAAACTCCATGACCTTGCCGCTGGTAAAGGTCATCTTGTTGACGGCCAGCGCCGTCGCCGGCCAGCCGAGCCCAAGCAGCAGCAACGCCACGGTGGCGGCGAATGCGGACGGACTAACAAGGCGTGAAATTCTCACAATAACATCTCGCTTTCTTTGCACCGAACGCTCATCCGGGACCGCTCGTACGGCGTTCGCCTAAACAACCGCCGGCGGCCTCGGCGATGCCGCCCTATCGAAACATGAACACT
This sequence comes from bacterium, assembly GCA_025360745.1. GTDB lineage: Bacteria > Verrucomicrobiota > Kiritimatiellia > CAIKKV01 > CAIYGI01 > CAIYGI01. The sequence goes on along the minus strand of JANYBP010000129.1, from coordinate 15,949 downwards.
ATGGTTTAGCGACCGGCTTTGCGGCCGGCGCCGGGGTTTCCTGGCCGCCTGCGACGCCGACGCCGCGGGCGCGCAGCTCGGAACGCCAGGTTCTGGCGCGTTCGGCCTGCGGGCCGTCGGGGAACATCTTGAGATAGGATTCGCAGTCTTCCATGGCGTCGTTAAGCCGGTTCAATTCACGCAGCAACGGGACCACCCGCAGGAAGGCGGTGTCCATATAGGTCGCCGTTTTTGCGCGATTCGGATCGGTCAGCAACAGCACGCGTTGATAGGAGGCGATGGCCTCCTGCTTGAGTCCCTGCTGAAGTTGCAATGCCCCGGTTTCGATTTCGGCGCGCACCTTCATGTCGGGGTCCTTGGTGTAACGGCGGGCCTGGTTGAGCGCGCGGGCGGCCTTGGTGAAGCTGGCCGCGCGCTCCTTCTCGGGTTGCGTGGCGGCGAGCGCGGCATAGGCGCGGCTGAGCAGGAAATTGCCTTCCACCAGGAAGAACGAGTTGGAATATTTCTGGAACAACTGTTCCAGGGAGCGGGTGGCTTCCACGTAATTGCTGTACGCCATCTGCGCCTGGCTCTGGCCCATCATGGAGGTTTCCCAGACCGAGCGCGCGGCGCTGTTGGTGTCGGACGCCGACAAGGCGGCCGCCTGCTGATAGGCGCGCGCCGCCGTCGGCGACTGCCCGATCTTCTGCATCTCGTCGCCGACCATCATGAACTGGGCGGCGGTGTAAGTCTTGGGATTGGCGAACATCTCCTCGAAAACCTTGACGGCGTCGTCCGCCCGGCCCAGGTTCAAGAGACTCTGGCCGCGGGCGAAAACGATGTTTTTCGCCTGGGGCGCGTCGGGGAAATCGCGTTTGAGTTGTTCGTAGACGGTATTGGCCTCGGCGGGCTTGCCCAGCAGGAAATAGAGCGTGCCAATGCTGCTGAGGGTGACCGGACCCAGTTCCGATTTGGGAAATTGCTTGAGCAGTTGCTGGTAACTTTCGATCGCCTGGGCGCGGAAAGCGTTCAATTCGGCGGCTGGTTCGCGCAACGCGGCATAGGTGTTGCCCTTCCAGAACAAGGCCCGTTCGAGACTCTTCTGGTTGCGGGCGGTTTCGTCCAGTGTGCGGTTGAGTTTGGCGCCGCCTTCGGCGAGCGCCTTGATCACGCCGGAATATTCCTCAACCGCCGCCGACATCTGCCCGGCCAGGCGGAAGGCATCGGCCAGGCGCATGCGTCCGGATATCTGATCGGCGCCGGGCGAAACTTCCGCGATGTAGAGCTTCAGGATTGGAATGGCGTTGGTCGGTTGATCGAGCCTGATGTAGACGGCGGAGAGCTGGTTGAGCGACTCGACGTAAGCCCGTTCGCGTGGGAATTGCTCGACCACCTGTTTGTAATAGGGCAGCGCCTCGGCATACTGCTCGTCGCGCACGCGGGCGCTGCCGAGGTTGTAAAGCGTGGCGGAGGCCCGCGCGTGGGCGGGAAAGTAGCGCATGAACAGGCCATAGATCTGTCCGGCATGCGGCTTGTCCTTGCGCTCGTCGTAAAGACCGGCCACGTCCAGCAGCGCCGAGCCGGCTTCGTTGCTCAAATTCTTGCGGCTGTAGCAGCTTTCGGCCAGCAGTTCCGCGACCGCGCGCGCGTAGATGTCGTCTTTCTGCTCGATGTAGCAGCGCGCCAGTTTGCCCAGCGCGCCGGGCATGCCGACCTGAGAGGGGTAACTGTTCAGCAGGTCGAGATAAAGCTTGGCGGCGACGGCAAAGTTCTGGTCGTTGTACATCTGATGCGCTTCTTTAATCTGCGCTTCCAGCATCGGCGCCAGGTCCACCGCGGGCCGCTTGACATTGAGCCCCTTGGATTGGCAGTACTCGACGAGGGCATCCATGCGGCGCCCGGCGTCGGGGGACCAGCGGCTGGCGAGATACTTGGTGTAAACCACATAGTAATGCTTGAGGGCCGCGGTCAGCAGCTTGATGCCGGCTTCCTTGTTGCCGGCGTCGAACTCTTTGCGGCCGTCGTCGTCGTTGAGTTCCCCGAGCAGGAAGCGGCATTCGGCCATCGGGCTGTACTTGAGCGAAATCTTTTCTTCATGCAGTTGGGTGTCGATCTCCTGGAGCATCGGCAGGTAGCCGTCGATCAAGACGCGCGCGCCGGCACGGTTGCCTTCCGCGAGTTTGATCGTCGACAGGACCAGGACCGTCCGTCCGAAGAAGAGGTCCGTGCCGCCGAACTGGATGTCGTTGCAAAGTTTGCGCGCCTCGTCGAAGGCCGTCTTCTGCGCCGCGCCGCTGGTGGCCGCCCCGGCCTTGGCCAGCAGATCGGCCAGTTCGGTTTTGCCCAGCCGTTCCGTTTCGCGGTCCGGCTTGCCCAGCAGCAGATAACGGTAGGCCCGGATGGCGCCCGTTGTGTCGCCCTTGAGTTGCAGCATCTGTGCGTATTCGTAGGCGGCTTCCGCATAGAGCTTGGCCATGCTGGCCGGCGGGCCATTGGTGTGTTGCAGGAAAAAGGCGTCGTAAATTTTGCGCGCCTGGGGCATCTTGCTGGCGGCGTAATAGGCCCGGCCGAGGGCCAGATTCATGGCCGTCGTTTCGGGGGCGTTGGCCGGCATGGCGTCGATCAACTGCTTGGCCTTGTCGAACTGGCCGCGCGAGGTCAGAATTTCGATCTGAACGGCGACGGCGCGCACCTTGGCGTCGGGGAATTTGGCGACCAGCCGGTCCATGACTTTTTGGGCGTAATCGGGCATGCCCAGCCCGACCAGTTTCGAAGCGAAAGTCACCTCGCGGTCGATCACGGTGTTGTCGTCGGCCGCGCGGGCCGTTTCCAGAGAGGCGGCGGCCACCAGCAGCGCAACGGCCAGCCCAAACCTCGTCCGCACAGGCAAGTTTGTTATCAAATTCATGTCAACCTTATAGGCCGCTTCCGCGCTTCGCGCAATGGTTTTCCGCCAGTCTTCCGGACGTCAGTGTCCGGGTTCAGGAATGCCTGACCCCGCCACATTTGTATGGCGGCTGACGCGTCTGTTCTTCCCTCAGTGACGCGCATCGCGATCCAGCACGCGCAGCGGCAGTTCTTCCCGGCCTCCGCGGGCGTAGGGTGGGGGCGAGACTACCACCCGCTCCACGCTGTCGGGCGGCTCGGAGCCCAGACTCCAGGGATTGTTCCACTGCTGGGCCCGGCGCAATTCATCGGCCTGCACCGAGCGATACTCCTGTCCCGCCACGAGATAAAGGAAGACGGCGATCGCCAGCAGCATCCAGTCCGTATGCTCCCGGCCCATGACCGCCCAGATGCCGAAGCCCGCGGCCGCCAGGCGGCCCAGGCGGCTCGCCCAGCGGGTCGCGCGCAAACGCCCCAACCAAGGCGTCAGGGCCGCCCGCAATACCCTGCCGCCGTCCATCGGAAAGGCCGGTAGCAGGTTGAAGAGCAGCAGCATCAGGTTGGCGAAACCGGTGAATTGCAGCAAGACCGCGATGTAACGGAGCCATAAGGGCGCGTCGCGCGGCACGGGCCATAGCTGGACCGCGCCAAGGCAGGCCCCCGCCAGCAGTAAACTGACCGCCGGCCCGGCGACGGCCACCAGCGATTCATGCAGCGGCCGGCGGGGCATGGACTCCAGTTGCGCCACCCCGCCGAAAGGCAGCAAGAGAATCTCCCGCACGCGGCAGCCAAAGGCGCGCGCCACCAGCGAATGGCCGAGTTCATGCAGCGCAATGCTGGTAAACACCAGCGACAACAGCGCCAGCCCGACCCCCAGCGGCAACCCCTGATAACTGACGATCAAAGGCGCAAACAAGAGCAGCGTGATATGTACGCGGATTGGTATGCCGAACAACTTGGCGATTCGGAAGGAAAACATGGCTGTAGATTAGCCGATTTGAGGCCGTCACTCAAGCGCGGCGGGAAGAAAGTGAACAGTGAACAGTAAACGGTGAACAGTGAACAAAGCGGAGAGCGGAAAGCGGAAAGTGAAGACGGGAGGCGGGCGGCCCGGTGACCGGATGGGATGGAGTGTGAGACCATTTTCAGAGAAGCGCGGAAGATATCCTCATTTCCTGATCTGAGGCGCTTAGTCCCACACTTAGTCGGCTACGCTTAGTCGCACCACTTAGTCGATCAAGTGTAAGCGACTAAGCGTAATGGACTAAGCGTAACCGACTAAGTGTGACGACTAAGTGCGCAGAATCGCCTCACGCTCCCTTCCATCCGGTCGGCGGCGCGCCTGAAACCTGACCACCAGCTATTTCAACGTTTCCGCGTTATTCATCGTTCATAATTCAGCGTTTATTTTCCGCCGTCTCAAGCGCGATCAAGGCATAGGCGGTGACCAGCACGGGATCGTTTTCCCAAAAGCGCGCGTTTTCGTTGACCCAGTAACCGCCGGCCGGGTCGTGTTTCTGCAGCGTGGCCAGCTTGGCCGACAACGCCGTGCGCCAGATGACCGGGCCTTTAGGCGCGGGAATGTCGTTGGCGCCGAAGGCATCGAGGCATTTGGCCAGTGTTTGTGCGAAGTAATAGTAGCCCTGCTGTCCCAGCCCCGGGTTCTCGTCCAGCGACCAGTGCCGGGCGGCCCAGTCGAAAGCCGAGCGCACGCGCGGATCGTCGCGTTTAACCTCGGCGTAGATCAGGCTCATCAGCCCGGCGTAGGTCATCGAACCGTAGGCCCGCAGAATCACCTTGCCCTCCGCGTTGGTGGTCGAGGCGGCCTTGCTTTCGCCGGGCCGGTAGAAAAATCCGCCCGCTTCGTCGCTGCCCGCCGTGGCATCGTTCTGACAGCGCGACACGAAACGCCGCACCGCTTCCCAGTCCAGGTCCACCTTGGCCTCGCCGGCCGGCCGGCGATCCTCCACGGATTGCGTGCGGCGCATGGCCTCGTAGGCGATCCAGGAATTACTCAGATCGGCATATTCTCGCCCCGAGCTGGCGTCATAGCCCATGCCGCCGGCGTAAAGATCGTCGCCGCGATGCTGATCGGCCGCCACGAAACGGCGCGCCCGCAGCACGATCGTCCGCCAGGCCGGATCGCCCGTGGCGTGCAGCGCGGCCATGCAGATCGCGGTGTTGTAATTGATCATCGCGCCGCCCTTGCCGGGGATCTTGCGGTAGATGCCGCCATCGGGTTGCACGCAGGAACCCAGGTAAGCCGTGGCGCGCGCGACGATGGCGGTCTTCATCGGATGCGAACCGTGCAGGAAGGCTTCCAGCGCCAGCGCCGTGATGGCGGGAAAGTCGTCGTTGGACCAGGCGCCATTGGGCTTTTGTTGCGCCGCCAGCCAGTCCAACCCCCCGCGAATCGCCGACGATGCGTCGTTCGCCGCCGCGGGCGGATCGGCGTGCAGCGCGGCGCCTCCGGTCAACAGCAGCGCGCCAACTACAACAACTAAAGTTGACTGAATTTTCATAATATCCCTTGTTCGATGAGGAATCAGGCGTAAACCAAACGCCGGCCCTTAGGCTCGGGAATCGCATCCCCGAATTCCCTGGCCGTCCGAATCCACAGCGCCATGGCTTCTTTTGCGTTAACCAAGGCTTCATCCTGTGTCTTGCCGTGCGCGACGCAACCTGGAAGTTCCGGCGCCTCCGCCACAAAAGAGCGATCCTCTTCGCTCCAGTAAATAATCACTTCATACTTGTTCATGGTTAATCTCCAAGCCGATACTTCAGAATCACGGCACGCACCTGTTTCACTTGATATGGTTTTGCCTTGTTTCCGTCTTTCTGAAGGTTGATTTTCTCCTCCACCCCAGCCATGCGGAAAACGTGGTGGCTTCCGCTGGTTCGCATTTCAAACCCGATTCTTTGCAGTGTTCACCCTTCGCTCTTCCATCACAACCGATGCAGCATCTGCAAAATAATAGGTCCGAGCAGGACCAGGAAGACGGCGGGAAAGATGAAGGCGACGAGCGGCAGGAGCAGTTTGACGGGCGCCTCGTTGGCCAGTTTTTCGGCGCGCTCGAAACGGCGCTGGCGCATCTGGTCGGACTGGATGCGCAGGATTTGCGCGATGCCGACGCCCAGCTCGTCGGCCTGTATCAGGGCGCTGACCACGGTGCGGACGTCCGCCTGATCGACCCGCTTGGCCATGTCGCCCAGCGCCAGACGGCGGGTCTTGCCAAGCTGGATCTCGCGAATCACCTGCAGCATCTCCTCCCCGAGTTCGTCCGTCTGGCGGCGGGTGGTGATGCGCTGCATGGCGGTCATGAAATCGAGCCCGGCCTCGACCGAAAGCGTCAGCAGATCCAGCACAAAGGGCAGGGCGCGCTGGATGTTATGCTGACGGCGCCGCAGGGCGTTGCGCAACCAGAGCCCCGGCCAGGCGAAATAAAAGAGCAGGATCAGCATGGTTGCCGAGCCGGTCTGGCGGGCCATCGCGACGCCCATCTGTCCCGGCGCCAGGGCCACGAGCATCCAGATCAACAGGCTCAGCAGCAGGCCGGGTATCAGCGGCAGCAGAATGCGCAGCGACCAGAACTCTCCGGGGCTGAGCAGTCCCTGGAAACCGGCCGCCACGAGGCGCGCTTCCGTCAGGTTGAGAGTGGCCGCGAAGGAGGGACGGCGGAAGAGCGGCGCCACATGCACGGAGAGCGGCAGCAGCAGACGGAAGAGCAGCGGCAGGCGGCGTTCCTGACGCCGGCCGTCGGCGAGGGTGATGTAGGTGACCTGCCGCAAAACGCCGAGGCTGTACCAGGCCAGGCCGGCGGCGAAAACCGACCAGAGCGTGCAAAGCGCGATGGTGTAGGAAAATTCGGCGGTGGTCATACGTCGATCCTCACGATCTTGCGGATCAGGAGACCGCCGAACCCCACCAGCAGCAGGACCGCGACACAGATCGTGACGCCCATGGTCGAATGGAAGAAGGCTGTCATCATGCGCGCGTCGAGCAGGCTCATGGCGGCCGCCAGCAGAAACGGCATGGCCCCGACCACGATACCCTGCAGGCGGCCTTGAGCGGTGAGCGTGCGGATGCGGCGCTCGACACGCATGCGCTCGCGGATGGTATGGGCGATCTTGTCGAAGACCTCGGTCAGATTGCCGCCGGTCTGGCGCGCCGTTTCGATGGCCGCGACCATCAGCATCAGGTCCTGACTGCCGACGCGGGTTTCGAGATTGCTCATGGCTTCGGACATGTTCAGTCCGACGCGCGTCTCGTGCAGAAAGACGCCGAATTCCTGGGAAATCGGCGCGCGATTTTCGCGGGCGATGGTCTCGAAGGCCTGCTGGATGCTGAAGCCGGCGCGCAGGGCGTTGCTCATGGTGTTCAGCGTGTCCACCAGTTGTTCGTTGAACTGGATCAGGCGGCGGCGGCGCATGATTGTCAGGATCAGCGACGGCAGCTGCCAGCCGCCCCAGGCGAAGAGCGTGGCCACGAGCAGGCCGCGGACGACGGTGTCCAGCGTGAAGCCGCCCGCCACTCCGAACCCGATCACGCCGCAGGTGGCGGAGAGGGCCGTGGCCAGTTCCAGGATGCGCCGCGGCGGAATGAACAGGAACATGTCCTCCAGCCGTTCCGCGGCGGCCGAGGTGTAGGCGCTGGAATATTCCTCGGCGCCGGCCTGCAGGGCGCGCAGCATGAACCAAACCACGCCCGCGGCGCCGGCGGCGGCCAGCAGCGGAATCAGCCAGGGCAGGAGCAGCGCGATCATGACCCGCCGCCTCCCGACTGGGGATCGAAAATCGCCTGGTTGACCGCGATGCCCTTGGTGCGAAGTTCTTCCATGAAAGTGGGCACGGCGCCGGTCGGACGGAAACGGCCGAGGATGCGGCCGTCCACGGCGACGCCCGTGCGCGCGAACCCGTAGAGTTCCTGCATGGTGATCATTTCGCCTTCGAGCCCGACGATCTCCGAAATGGCGGTCACCTTGCGCGTGCCGTCGCTGAAGCGCGCCTCGTGCACGATGATGTCCACGGCCGAGGCGATCTGTTCGCGGATGGCGCGCAGGGGCAGGTCCATGCCCGCCATCAGCACCAGGGTTTCGAGCCGCGAAATCACGTCGCGCGGGGAATTGGCGTGGATCGTGGTGAGCGAGCCGTCATGGCCGGTGTTCATGGCCTGCAGCATGTCGAGCGCTTCGCCGCCGCGGCATTCGCCGACGACGATGCGGTCGGGACGCATGCGCAGCGAATTGCGCACGAGGTCGCGGATGGTGACGGCGCCCTTGCCTTCGATGTTGGGCGTGCGGGCTTCGAGGCTGATGACATGCGGCTGCTTGAGACGCAATTCGGCGGCGTCCTCGATCGTGATGATGCGCTCCTCCTCGGGCAGGTAGCGGCTGATCACGTTGAGCAGCGTGGTTTTGCCGGAACCGGTGCCGCCGGAAATGACCAGGTTTTTGCGGGCCCGCACGCAGGCGTTCAGGAAATCGGCCATGTCGTGCGTCCAGGTGCCCATGCGGATCAGGTCGTCCTCGGTGAACGGCACGCGCGCGAACTTGCGGATGGTGATGCTCGGCCCGGTCAGCGAGAGCGGGTGAATGATGGCGTTGACGCGCGAGCCGTCGCGCAGGCGGGCGTCCACGTAGGGCTGACTTTCGTCAATGCGCCGACCGAGGGGCGAGACGATGCGTTCGATGATGGCCATCACGGACCGGTCGTCGAGAAATACGCGGTCGGTCAGCTCGATCCGCCCGTGGCGTTCGATGTAGATGCGGTTGGGCCCGTTGACCATGATCTCGTTGACATCGTCGTCGGCCAGCAGGTCTTCAAGCGGCCCGAGGCCGACGGCTTCATCGTAGATTTCCTTGATCAGCGCCTGCACCTGGATTTCGGGAGGCAGACGCCGGCTGACTTCGCCCACGATGGTTTCGACGGTGTGCAGCACACGCTTGTGCAGTTCGCGTTCGTCCACCTGGGTGGCGGTGAGGCGCTTGATGTCGAGACGTGTCAGCAGTTCCCGGTGAATCTGCCGCTTGATGGTCTGTTTTTGCGCCATGACGCGCAGGTCGGGCGCAGCCGGGCGGTCGGCTGCGGGCGCGGGGGCGGTCGGGACGGAGCCCGACCCTCCAGGAGACGGGGAAACCGGTTTGTTTTCAACATTGGAGGGACGACCTCCGCGTCGTCCGCTGGAGTCCTGCGATTGGATCGATGGCGCTACAGCGGCCGGCGGCGCCGGTTCCTCGTCCGGCGGCGGCGGCGCGGTGAAGAGCGTCAGGCGGCAGGGGCCGATCCGCACCGGCTGGCCCGGCGGCACGGCAACGCGGCCGGCGATGGCGCAATCGTCCAGATAGGTGCCCTCTGGGGAATCGAGGTCTTCGATCCAGGCGCCGGTGGCGCGCAGGGTGAGAATGGCGTGGCGGCCCGAGATGCCGCGGCCGATGAGCGCGATGCGATTCTCGGGATCGGCCCCGACGGAGTAAATTCCCGGGTCGAGTTCGCGGACGGCGGTGGGGCCGTCAGCCGGGTGCAATCGAAGATACCAGGGCATGGTGGTCGAAATTCCGGACAAGCCGCGGCGCGCGGACTAGAGCGTCCGGCCTTTCTGGCGGATGGTGATTTGCCGGTACTGGTTCAGCGCGGGCAGCATTTTCTGCACCTGGTCGAAGTTCAGCGACGGCAGTTCGTTTTCGTAACTGACATCGCTGGGGTTGCGCAGCGCCAGCGTCAGGCGGCCCTTCATGGTCTCGGTGAAGACCAGCAGTTCGGCCTCGCGTGGGGTGATCTCGAAGGTGACCATGCTGTAGCCGCTGGCGGCATTGCGATCGGCGCTCTCGCCCAGGCGCGCGGTGCGCTGGCCGACGGCGAGGACCGTGACGTCCTGAAGCAGCGTGAGCGTGATGGCCTCCAGATCGGCTTCGGTCTTGCCGGGCAGGTAGAAGGTTCCCAGCACATCCACCCGGTCGTTGGGCTGTACCAGCCCACTGACGGCGGCGGCGCCGCTGACGTTGATCGAGAGCGCGCGCATCTTGGGTGTGACGATCGAGCCCAGCCCGCCGCCAGCGCGGTAGGGCACGTCCACATCGGACCAGAAGAGCGTATTGCCCTTTTCGATGGAGTACTTCAGCTTCTTGCCGATGATCTGGTCCACGTCGTCCGGCAGAACCGTGTTCTTGCTGACATCGTGGTCCAACGACTGCTTTTCGGCCAGGTCTTCGCGCCGCAGCACGGTGTTGACCGGCAGATCGCGCAGCGACGCGACCACGCGCACCATGTGCACGCCCGCGAACAGCCGCTCGCGCTCCTTGTCGAGTTGGGAGGCCTTGGCGGCGAAATACTGGCGCGTGAGCAGGAAGGCCACCAGTCCGGCGATCAGCGAAAAAATCAAAACGGTTTTTTGTTTCATATATTATTCCATCCCGCGCGTCAGCACCGCGATCCGGCTGCCGGCGCCCCGGGGATCCGGCTGCGCAAATACGCAGCATACCGAGCGGCCGCGCCGCGACAGCAGCACCCCGGCCGCGCCGCGATTGGCGCCGGGCCAGGCCGTGGTCCAACCGCCACGGCTGAGTTCCAGGTCGTAGAACGCCAGCACCGCCTGCGGCGAAGCCGTCGTTTGCGTGGTCGCCAACGTGGAACCCGACGAACGATTGCTCATATAGCATAAAGCCTGCGCCCCGGGAAAGACCGGAAACCCGGCGGGCATGGCGCGGCCCGCCGCGGCCGCGGACGGAATCCCGGCGTTGGGCCGGTCCACGGCCAGCAGCATGGCCTCGCCGCGCGGCGGAGTGAGCGCAAGCAGCATGCGGCGACGGTCACCGGAGACGCTGTCCGTGCGCGCCGCGCCGTCACCCGCGCTGCGTCCGACCACATTGCCGAGATTTTCGGCGGCCTGCCGGAGACGCTGGCGCAGCAGCGCCGCGTCCTGGTCGTCAAGCGCCAGCGCCGCGACGCTGGCGGCGACCCCATTGACTTCCACGACGGCGTCATAGAGCAGACGGCCGGGCAGGCGGCGCAGCCACTCTTCGTTCCCGTCGCCGCGGCCCAGGCGTTGAAAGACGCTGGCCAGGGTCGGCGTGACCAGCAGCACGGCGGCCGCGCACAGCCCGGCCACGGTCAGCGTGCGCGCGATCGCCTTCCGCGCGGGACTCACGGCAAATCTCCCAGCCGGGTCATGAAGACATCGGCACGCACGTCGATGGAATTGGCGTTGTAGATCAGGTCGCGCACGATCGGAAAGAGGTTGGTTGCATAGGTCATCTGTCCATGCACCAGATCGAAATCCGGACTGACGGACAGACTGTCGACGGGGTTGCCGGGCCGGACATTCTGCAGCGGCAGCGCGGGCAGCTGGGCGTAGTCGAGCACATGGTCCTGAAAAGTGGCGAACGAGGCCAGGGTAAACCCATCATCGCGGGTATAGCGCCGGCCGTCATCGCCGGGGGTGCAGTCGAGAATGTAGTGAGAGTCGAGCGTATTCACGGTGCCGTAGACGCGTTGGGCGGCGTCGCCGCGCGCCTCGATCATGGCGCGCGTGTGCAGCCGGTTGAGACCGCCGATCTGCAGCAGTCCCGCGATCACCACCAACATGGCCACCAAGCCGACGACGAGTTCGAGCAGTGCCTGTCCGCGCCGGGCGCCGCAGGTCCGAAGGCGGAGGTCAAAGATCGCCGGTCGCAGGTCGGTCCGACCTCCGATGTCCGACTTCTGTCTTCCGGCTTCTGACCGCTTTTCTCGCATGTTAATGTCCCCGATGCGTGCCGCCGCCTGGATCGCCGGGGCCGCCGCTGCGCTGACAGGAGGCTCGGTTGGCGGGCAGCGACAGCCATTGAATCCCGGTGCCGCGAAAGGCCGGATCTTCCCAGCGCGCCAGTTGGCGGCAATAGAAGCAACCCATCACCAGCGCGGCCACGCCGTCCTGCATGTAACCGGGATGAACGCCCTGGTCGTCCGTCCAGCCCGGCAGATGCTTTTCGATGTGTTTACGCCAGTCGAGGTTGAAGGCACCGCCCTCCGGCGCCGTGGACACATCCACGGGGAAAAGGCGCACATCGGAAAACACCGGCAGCACCAGGTCGAGCGTGTCGGGACGTTCGAAGGACGATTGATCGTTGGTCAGGCAGCCGAAGGGTTTGGCGGCGGCGGTCCAGGTGATGGCGGCGTTGCTGACGCCCGGCGTCAGGCGGTCGAATTCCGTTTCGATGCGCACGACGGCGTCGGCGCCGACGTAATCGAACTGCGGCTTGAGGGACCCCTTGGACGGGAAGCCCGCGTTCGGCGAGAAATTGGTCCACGCGGTCCAGACTCCCGGATCGAACCAGAACCAGGCGGCGTAGAGTTCCTGGGTGGACGTGATGGACTCCAAGGAGCCGCCGGGCTGGCGGTCGGCGAGCACCGTATTGATGACACCGCGGAGCGACGTGACCGTGCCGCTGGCGCAGGCCAGGCCGAGCCCGAAATATTCGCAGTTGACCGGGTGATAGACCGTGACTTGCGGCGGCAGCGGCGGCCAGGAATGGAAATCGCTGTAGGTTTGCAACAGGTTCATGGCGTGGTGCAGGAACCAGCACCAGTCCGAACTGGCCACCGCGTTGTAAAAGTCCAGGCGCAGCAGCATGTGCCCGCCGCTGTAGTCCGTGTAATAGCGCGCGTTGTCCGGCCCCGCCGCCACGCCGTCGTTGGCGACCATCTCGATCATGTCGGCATAGTCGCTCCAGGCGCCTTCCCAGGGTTCCGGGAACATCAACTGCCCGTCCGGGCCGACTTTCGATGGATAGTCCGCGCGCACGATCTTGGCATGCTCCAGCAGCTCGGCCTTGTAATCCGGGTTGGCGAAGACGCCGTTGTTCTTGGCGGCCTGCTGGGCGGCCACCAGCGCGGTCATGGGCCCGACATAGTTCAGGCGCTTCTGAAGTTCGGTCAGGGTATCGACCGTGGCGGTGTCGTTGCGGCTGACGGCGACGGCCTTGAGCACATTGAGGTCGCCGATCAGGTTGAGCGTGGCGCCCTGCCAGCGCGCGGCGGCCAGCGCGGCGCTGTCGCCGGCGTTCTGGCTGACGAACTTGGCGAAGATGGTCCGGTGCAGATCGGCGTTGAAGAGCACCAGCAGGGCGCCGATGACGAGGGCGAAGATGATGAAAATCATCGTCTGCCCGCGGCGTGCGTTCGGCGGCGAATTTTTGCTGATATTATGAAACATAGTCCTCGTACATATAGAGCGGGTAGTGGCTTTCGATGTAGGCCTCGCCGCCCAGCGAGAGAATGTCGCTGCTGTAGAAAGCCCGGCTGAACGGGAAGTCGCGCAGGTCGTAGTCCTGGCCGATGCGTTCGCGGATCAATCCGCCCACCTGGGCGGGCACGGGGATGCCGATGGAATCCCAGTGGTCGTAGTCGAGAATGCCCGGCAGGCGTCCGGCGTTCTCGCCGCCAAGGTAAAGCGGCAAGCGGGCCAGCTCGGCGTCGGATTGCGCGGCCGGCCCGCCGCTGACGACGGGATTGATCAGACGTCCGGCGTTCGGAATGGCCCCCACGCGGACGATTTTGTTAACCATGAAACTGTTGAATCCGACCGTCTCCGCCCGCGCGCCGCGGGCGGCGGCGTAGTCCAGTATCTCCTGAGCGGCGAAAAGCTGGGATATTTCGAATAAACCGAAGAGCACCAGGCAGACCAGCGCCAGAACCAGCGAGGATTCGATGATCGCCTGCCCGCGCCGGGCTTGATCCGGCGGGCGATTAGACTGGTTCAGGCAGCGACACATGCTTTCTCCGTTTGGCGAGCAGCAAGCGCAACTGACCCATTAAAAACGATCAACGCTCACCGGTTCAGCGTTTGCTGTTCACGCTTAGCTCTCAAACAGCCGACGCGCCCGCTTACTTCAGGGCCTTCAGATAGTCTTCCGAGGTGGTCGTCGGGGCTGGCGCCGTGCCGCCGAGGGCTCCGACCGCGCCGTGCAGTTTTTCCTTGATCGTGTCGCCAAAGAGGCCGAAAAGCGCGAGGGCTGCCAACGCCACAACGGCGACGATGATGATATACTCGACCATACCCTGTCCGCGACGATTCATCTTCATGAGGCTTCCTCTTTCGTGTACAATTACGGATATTCTGACCCGACCAGATTCAGCACCCGGCCACCGTATTCCTTAACTACAGGAACAAAAATAAACATAAAAAAGCCAAAAGCCCACGCCAACAACCCCGCCACGATCACAAATTCCGTCATGGCCTGACCTCGTCGTTTTCTTGCCTTTGACTGAACCATCATTCTTAATAACGTACAATAGACCGCAGATATTGTCAAGAACTGAGAACTGGAAGAACAGGAACGAATTAATTCCCTCGATTGACAAACTAAATGCTCCTGCCCGGCTTCGCCGGGGGCGCATTATTTTGTCAATCGAGCCCTGAACGATAGGTAGCGTGACCGCAGATAACACGCGGTTATATTTTTGCCGGATCAATAGACTTGATGACGTAAATGCGGTGTTTCGCTTTCGCCTCGGCAGTCTTGTTGCGAAACAGAGGTTCGCCGTCTTGAGTCACGCCAAACTCACAATCGAACGCGTTAGCTAACACAATGGAGAAGTCGAGGAATGAGACATTCGTCGCAACGCATGACAGCCTTCGCTCTCCGAACGACAACTCCCCAAGCCAAGGAGGGTCGGTCTCGCGTTCCTTGTCCTCGGCCACAAGGCCAAGACGTATGGCGTTCTTGGGCATAGGTTTCCTTGCGATGAGCCGAATGGCCTCCTGAGGTTCAACAGCGATGAACTCCAACTGGGGGACCACCCGCGAATCCATGCGCAAAACGCCTTCTTTCGCTTTCGGGGGCAGTTGATCGACGTTGGTCGTCAGTCCGTCTGCGAATTCAACGCGGAGGCGTTCAAGTCGTGGCGGACCGTGCTGTGTGGAGAGGATGAACATCTCCTGTTTGAACGTTACGACTTTTTGAGGCTGTTCTTTTATCTCTGCACTGACGCAGTTGCCTGACGTTTTGGTGAGAACCAGAATCGTCGCAAGAAACAAACACGACCTCAGTACGCGTGGAACCTCATGCATGACTACCTCCTGTGTACCTTGATTCTGTTGATCAACTTACCGGCACCCGGATGCATGCTCTGGTAGCCGGCGTTCAACTCATTATAGTAGATTTCAGAACTCGTCGTCCACCAACGCCATGACCCGCCTTCCCAGGTAGCACTGTGTCCGTAACCGTCACTCCTGCCGTAGACCCCATAGATTGGTTGGTTATTGGCGCCGTACATCTGGGAGGATGATCCCAAGCATGTATGCGCATGTTGGATCGTCTCCGTGCTGGTGTTGGAATCGAAGGTGTAGAAACTGACAATGTCCCCCCGTTGTAGGTTAGTGACTGCCGAGGCCCACGGTATCGGATCATCGTACGTCGTGACAGTGAAGCCCGATGATGGAATATCCGTTGTGTATCCATCATGAGTTCCATCAAAGGCGTGCCATACCGAGCCAAAGCAGTTCCAACTGTGAAGCAACTGCCAGTTTTGACCGTAACGCGGGAATATCCATGAATAGACGTAGGTGTTGGCTCCGCAATCGATCCCTGTGCCCCAGTTTTGGTAATCGCGTTCAAGGTGATCTCGGTATACCTCTATGGTCCGTTCTTGCATGCAAACGTCGCTTCCTGTAATGGGGCGTAGTTTGAGGCTCACGGTTGTCATCGTCGACGGGACTGCCATGTTATTGGGCACGTATGTCGGCGTTTCAGTTGTAGGAGCGTTGAGCGTTCCGGCACTGACGGACCAGTTGTAACTAACTGACGGGGTTGGAGTGACGAGTCCATCTATCGGTTGTGTCGCGTGATATGCAACGACTTCGTTGTCGACGTGAACAAACTGCCACTCGAAACACGAGGGATTGAGACGGAAACACGAGTCGCCTGCCGCAACGGTCTGAACAGGGAGACCATCTGGCTCTTCAATCTCCACTTTCATGACGCCCACAGTGCTGGCACCCACAATCTGAGCATAGCAACCCCGATGGAAAGCCTCGTCGACCGTATCATAGACCAGAGACACCGCCCCGTTATTCAGAAAAACAATGTCGCGAGTGGCGCCATCTGAG